>CANJIM010000048.1 GCA_947474495.1 Rhodospirillaceae bacterium | reverse complement strand
CGGAGAAGGCGCTCAAGAACTTCACCGCCATTCCGAACCTGCGCTTCGCCGCGACGGCGCTCGACCGCGTCGCCGCCGCCCGCGCGGACACCGTCGATAGCGTCGCGTCCTACGGCGATGCCGATCTGCTGTGCTATCGCGCCGAAGAGCCGATGGATCTGGTGGCACGCGAGCAGGCGGCCTGGCAGCCGCTGCTCGATTGGGCCGCGACGCGCTACGGCGCGCAGCTCGTCTGCGCGAGCGGAATCAACTATTTGCCGCAGACGCCTTCGTCGCTCGCCGCCTTGCGCAAGGCCGTCGCCGCGCAGGATGATATGACGCTGACGGGCCTCGCGATGGTGGTCCAGATCACCGGATCGCTCGTATTGGGTCTTGCATTGCTCGAAGGCCGTATCGACGCTGACGAGGCTTTTCAGCTTGCCGAATTGAACGAGACCTACCAAATCGAGAAGTGGGGCGAGGACTACGAGGCGGCAGATCGCCGCGTCGCACGCCGCCGCGATCTAGCCGAGGCGGAGGCCTTCCTCCGCTTGCTGCGTCCCGCGAAAACTTAAGGAGAGCGCCTGTGATCCAACGTCCGGAAGATTTGGAAAACTTCGCCGTCCATCTGCGCATTTTCGGCAAGGTGCAGGGCGTCGGCTTTCGCGCCTGGGCGAAAGAGCAGGCGGACAAAAAGGGCCTGCGCGGCTGGGTGCGCAACCGCAGCGACGGCTCGGTCGAGGTGGTGTTCGTCGGACACGCCCATGTGCTTGATGGCATGGTGACGCTGTGCCGTAAGGGCCCGGCCGGCGCGGAGGTCAGCCGCGTCGCGCGCATTCCTGGCGAGTACCGGCCGGACGAAACGGAAGTGCCGCCGGGCTTCCAGCAGTTTCCGGACGTTTAGGCTCCGAACACGTCGAAGAAGTTTTTCTTCAGGGCGGCATCCACCGTCGCCATGTCGGCGCTCTTGCCGAGCGCCTTCAGCGAAGTGACGCCATGCTCGCTGATGCCGCAGGGCACAATGCCGGTGAAATGCGTGAGGTCCGGCGCCACGTTCAGAGAAATGCCGTGATAGGTCACCCAGCGGCGCACGCGCACGCCGACGGCGGCGATCTTTTCCTCGCGCATTCCGAAGACCGGATCGCGCCGTTCGACCCAGATGCCGATGCGGCCGTCGCGTTTTTCGCCGGTGACGCCGCAGGCGGCGAGGGTGCGGATCACCCATTCTTCAAGATTGGCGACATAGCCGCGCACGTCGGGCCCGCGCCGCTTAAGATCGAGCAGCACATAGACGACCCGCTGGCCGGGGCCGTGATAGGTGTGCCGTCCGCCGCGCCCGGTTTGGTAAACCGGGAAGCGGGCGCTATCCAGCAACTCGGCCGGGTCGGCGCTGGTGCCGGCGGTGTAGAGGGGCGGGTGCTCGAGCAGCCAGACCAGTTCAGGGGCTGTGCCGTCCCGGATGGCCGCCACGCGCGCTTCCATGGCGGCCACGGCCTCCTCGTAGGCCACCAGCCCGGGGCTAATCCGCCATTCCAGGGCCCTTGATTGGGCGTCCTGAGTGCTGTTTCCGGGGCTTTGCAAGGCGCTTTCCATAAGGGGCTTAAATCCGGCTGAGGCTTGGAATATCTGGCAAAACCGCCACCATCTCCCTTGCGGATGGTCGGCCGATTTGGTATTCCCCACGCTTCCGATTGGCAATCCTAAATTGTCGATTATTCCCTGCGGTCGTGGCGGAATTGGTAGACGCGCAGCGTTGAGGTCGCTGTGGGGGAAACCTCGTGGAAGTTCGAGTCTTCTCGACCGCACCATCATCCTAGGCCCGTGAACGCTCGTTCCGGGCTTTGATTTTCTGGCCTAGTCGCCCGCATTCCCCATATGGGGATGCCGGGCGCGCGTCGAAAGAGAGCCGACGCCATGACGAACCAGCCACCAGATCACCTGCCGGTAACGGCCGAGCCTGACGTCCAGGTTACGGACGATATTCTGCGCGAGCACCCCGAGCGTGTCGCTGCTGTGCGCGATGCCCTAGAGGCTGGCGACGTGACGCGCGTGCGCGATGTCGTGCTGCCGCTTCACTATGCCGATCTCGCCGACTTGATCGAAGCGCTTGGTCATGATGAGCGCATGGCATTGCTCGATACCATTCGCGGCGAACTCGACCCCGACGTGCTTCCGATGTTGGAAGACGCGGTGCGCGACGAGGTCGTCGAGCATCTCGGTCCCGAAGAGGTCGCCGCCGCCCTCGGCGAGATGGACACCGACGATGCCATCGAAGTCGTGCAGACGCTCGACGATGAAGCGCGCGAGGAAGTGCTCGACGCGGTGCCGGCCGACGAGCGCGCTGTTCTCGAAGAAGGCCTGACCTATCCGGAAGACTCAGCCGGCCGCTTGATGCAGCGCGAGCTGGTTTCGGTGCCGATCGCCTGGGACGTCGGCCAGACCATCGACCATCTGCGCGCCGTCGCCGAGCGTGACGACGAAGACTTGCCGGACGAATTCTACGACATCTATGTCGTCGATGATCGCTCGCGACTGGTCGGCCGCGTTTCGCTCAGCCGCATTCTGCGCTCGAAGCGCTCACTGGCGCTGGCCGAACTGGCCGACACCGAACTGCGCAGCGTGCCGGTCGACATGGACCAGGAAGAAGTGGCGCTGCTGTTCCGCCAATATGGCTTGGCCTCGGCGCCGGTGGTCAGCGCCGGCAACCGGCTGGTCGGCGTCATTACCGTCGACGACATCGTCGACATCATTCACGAAGAGGCCGAAGAGGACATCCTGCTGCTCGGCGGCGTGTCGGAAGGCGACTTGTATGAGGCAGCGGTTGACACGGCCAAGTCGCGCTTTCCTTGGCTGGCGGTCAATCTCGCGACCGCTTTGCTTGCGGCCAACGTCATCGGTCTGTTCGAAGCGACCATCGAGAAGGTGGTGGCCCTCGCCGTGCTGATGCCCATCGTCGCCTCGATGGGCGGCAATGCCGGCACCCAGACCATGACCGTGGCGGTGCGCGCGCTGGCGAGCAAGGAACTGTCCGTCGCCAACGGCCTGCGCATCTTCTGGAAGGAAGGCATCGTCGGCGGTGTCAACGGCCTGGTCTTCGCGGTGATCATGGGCCTCGTCGCCTGGGCCTGGTTCGGCGATCCCTCCATCGGCCTTGTCATCGCGGCGGCCATGACGATTAATCTTCTGGTTGCCGGACTTGCCGGCGTCGCCATTCCGCTGGCGCTCGATCGCAGCGGCGTCGATCCGGCGGTGGCCTCGCCGGTGTTTTTGACCACCTTGACCGACGTCGTCGGCTTTTCGGCCTTCCTCGGGCTGGCGACGATTTTTGTCGTCTGAGCTTGGCCGGCCGCTCGGCAAATTGCTAAGTTGACGAACCATATTCACCGCCGCCCGTTGCACGGAGTTCTGCCTTGAAGCTGCGTTTGCCGGTCCTGTTGACCAGCCTCTGTGTCCTCATCGCCGCTGGGCTTGTACTGATGCCGACGCCGGCAGGCGTCGATCCCAAGATGATGCGGGCTGCCGCCCTGGTGCTCGTCGCGCTGGCGCTGTTTGCCACCGGGGCGCTGCCGGAATATCTATCCTCGATTACCTTTCTCACCTTCGGCATGCTGCTCGCCGTCGCACCGGCGGAAGCGGTGTTCGCCGGTTTCTACTCGACGGCTGTCTGGCTGGTGTTCGGCGGGCTGATCGTCGGCGTCGCCATCCGCATCACGGGTCTCGGCGAACGCTGCGCCAGGCTGCTGATGAGCTTGTTCGGCACATCCTATGCACGCATCATCGGCGGCCTCATGGTCATGTCGATCCTGTTCGCTCTGGTCATGCCGTCGAGCCTCGGGCGCGTCATCATCCTGATCCCGATCATCGTCGCCTTATCCGATCGGCTCGGCTTCGAGATCGGTAGCAAAGGCCGTACGGGTCTGGTCGCCGCCGCTGGATTCGGCACGTTGATCCCGGCCTTCACGATTCTGCCGTCGAACGTGCCCAACATGGTGCTGGCCGGCGCGGCGGAAACGCTTTACGGCGTCCATCTCACCTACGGCAGCTATGCGGCCTTGCATGTGCCGATGACCGGGTTGCCAAAGGCGCTCATTATTTTCGTTCTGATCATGGTGATGTTCCGCGACACGCCTAAGCCGGTCGAGGAATTGGCGACGCCGGAAAAGTCGCGTTGGTCGCTCGGCGAGATCAAGCTCGCCTGGGTGCTTGGCATCTCGCTGCTGCTGTGGATGACAGATACATGGCACGGCATCAATCCGGCCTGGGTCGCCATGGCCGGCGGGCTCTATTGCTTGCTGCCGCGCATCGGCATCCTGCCGCCCAACGCCTTCAACGAGAAAGTGCAGTTCGGCGGCATGTTCTACGTCGCTGGCATGCTAGGGCTCGGTGCTGTGGTGGCGGAAAGCGGCCTCGGTGAATTGCTTGGCCGCACGCTAATCACGGCGCTCGATTTGCAGCCGGGCGAGGCCTGGCGCAACTTCGTTGCGCTCACCGGCATCTACACGCTCACCGGCATGCTCACCACCATGCCGGCCTTGCCCGCCGTGCTGACTCCGCTTGCTGGGGAATTGTCTCAGGCGACTGGCTTGCCGCTCCTCACCGTGCTGATGATCCAGGTGATCGGCTTTTCGACCATCATCCTGCCATACCAAATGCCGCCTGTGGTGATGTCGCTGCAGATCGGCCGCATCCCTTACGGCCATGGCGTGCGGATGACCGTGGCGCTGGCGGTGGTGAGCCTGATCCTGCTCACGCCGCTCAATTACCTTTGGTACCAATTTCTCGGCTATCTCCCCTGATGCCCCTGCATATGGTCAAGATGGCGGTCGGCATCGATTCGCTCGATCATCTCGCCACCGTGCAAAAACAGCGCCGCGCCACGCTGAAGGCCGAGCGCGGCAAGCCGATCCTGATTCACAAGACGCGCAACTATCCCAAGCGGGCCGAGGAAATCCTCGCCGGCGGCTCCATGTATTGGATCGTCAAAGGCTTTGTCCGGGTGCGCCAGCGCATCGTCGGTTTTGAGCGCACCAAGGATGCCGAAGGCAAGCCGCGCTGCGAGATCGTGCTCGACCCGAAGCTGGTCCGTACCGCCCCGATGACCCACAAGCCGATGCAGGGTTGGCGCTATCTCGAAGATCGTGATGCGCCGAAAGATCTCACCGGGAAAGGCGATGTCACCGCCGACATGCCGCCGGAGATGCTGGCGGAACTGCGAAAGCTCGGCTTGCTTTAAAACGCTTCCTTGATGCCGTCGATCACATATTGCACGGCGAGCGCCGCCAGCACGATACCGAGCACGCGACCGACGACGTTGGTGCCGGTTTCGCCGAGCATGCGGTTCATGCGGTCGCCGGCCAGCAGCACGATCAGCATGATCGCCATAACGGCGAGCAGTGCGGCGAGCACGGCCCCCTTGAGCAGCAGACTGTCGCCGGCGCGGCCCATCAGCAGCACGGTTGAGGTCAGCGCGCCGGGACCGGCGATCAGCGGAATGGCGAGCGGGAAGACCGAGATGTCGCGCTTATGCTCGGCTTCCATTTCCTCGGCTTCGGTCGTGCGGCGCAACGGCGTTCCACGTGCGAACAGCATGTCGATGGCGATGAGCAGCAGCAGAATGCCGCCGGCTATGCGGAAGGCGGCGAGCGAGATACCGAGGCCGCGCAGCACCAAGTCGCCGGCGAAGGCGAAGAGCAGCAGGATGAGAAGTGCGACGAACGAGCCGCGAAATGCCATCAGGCGGCGGTAATCGCTGCTTTCACCGCGCGTGATGGCGACGAACATCGGCCCCATGCCCGGCGGATCGAGCACGACGAAGAAGGTGACGAAGGCGGTGAGGGCCATATCGAGCAACATGGCCGGAGTGTAGACTTATGGCGTGAAGGCCGCGAGCGCGCTTTCGAGCCGGGCAAAATCTCGCGCGGCGGGCAGGCCGAAGCGCAGCCATTGGGGCTCGCCTTCGAAGGCGCGGGCGAGGATTCCGCGCTGTCCGAGATGCGCATAAAGCTTGGTGGCTTGCGGGTGGCTGGCGAGCTGAAACAGCCCCGTGCCACCGACCAGGCTCAGGCCGCTCTGGCGAAGAAGACCGGCCAGACGGGTGCTCGCCAGCGCTAGCCGATCGCGCGTCTCGGCCGCCCAGGCGCCGTCATTCAAAGCCTGGCTGCCGATGGCCAGCGCGGGCCCGCCGACCGCCCAAGGGCCCATGGCGGCAGCCAAACGCGCGGCGAAGTCGGCCGGCGCCAGGGCGAAGCCGAGCCGCAGGCCGGCCAGGCCATAGAACTTGCCAAGGCTGCGCAACAGGATCAGTCCGGGCTTGCCGGCGTGGCGCGCGAGGCTGATCTCCGGATCGACATCGGCGAAGGCCTCGTCGACGATGAGCCAACCGCCGCGCCCATGGAGACCCTCGGCCAGATCGAGCAGAACCTCTGGCGGGTAGCGGTGGCCGTCTGGATTGTTTGGGTTGGCGAGCACGACGATGGTGGCGCTGGTCGCGCCGCTGAGTTCGCGGACGGTGGTCACACCATGGTCGCCGGCGCGCCAGGTCGGCGCATATTCGCCGTAGGTCGGGCCAAGGATCGTCACCTGGGTCGGAAGGATCAGGCGCGGCAACCATTGCAGGATCGCCTGGCTGCCGGGCGCGGCGACGACGCAGGCCGCGTCCGCGACGCCGTAGCGGCGCGCGGCCGCATCGTTCAGCGCATCCATCTCGGCTTGTTGCGGCAAGCGCTGCCAAGCGGCCGCAGGCGGTGCGATGAAAGGATAGGGCTGTGGATTGATGCCGGTGGAGAGATCAAGCCAGCCGTCGGCCGGCTGACCGAAGCGGCGTTCCGCCGCGCTCACGTCGCCGCCGTGCGGAATGCCGTCCGTCAAGTTTGGAAACCCGGCAGGCGGCGAATGATCAGCGCGATGACGCCGCAGGCGCCAATCAAAATCGCGCCCATGATCCAGAAGCTGTCCTCGATGGTGGTCAACTCGACGATATAGCCCATCACGGTCGGCACCATCATCGTCGCCAGGCGGTTCGACGTGGTGCGCAGGCCGATACTCATGCCCTGCTCCTTACGGCTCACCGCGCGCGACAGCACGGCGAACATCACAGGTTGCGCGAGGCCCTGCGCGCTGCCGCGAAAGGCCGAGGCGATCAGCAGAACGACGAAGATGCCGCCGAGGTAAGGTGTGATCGCGATGCAGAACAGCGACAGGGCGATGAAGATCAGCAGCACCCAATGGGGCGCCATCAGCTTTTCCATCGGCTTGGCGATGAAGGAGCCGAACATGCCGCCGCCTTCCGACATGGCGAGCAGAATACCGATCAATGTGCCGGAAAAGCCGATGCCCTCAAGATAGACGACGTAGAACGAGCCTTGCATGGCCGACGAGGCGATGCGGATGTAGGTCACGGCGACGACGAAGGCCACGGCCGGGATCGCCATCATGGCCAAAGCCTGGATGTAATCGGCGAGGCGCGGCACGAAATCGGCGACGCGGATCGCCGTAGGATGTTCAGCGAGTTCGCCGTCGGTCAATTTGGCCGGCACCATATAGGTGCAGGCGACGATAGAAAGGCCGATGAGAGCGCAGAACGAGAATGCGCCCCACGGACCGGCGACGTCCCAAATTGCGCCGACCAGGATCGGACCGCTGACCGTGCCGATGCGCGTTGCGAAGCTGAACTTGGCGATCATATCGGTGTTGCCGCGGCCGAATTGCACAATCAGCGCCTGAGCTCCCATCCAGCCCATGTTGGTCGTGTAGCCCGACAGCATTTGCAAAATAAAGAGAGCGGCCACCCAAGGCATCATCGGATAGAGCAGCAATGTGACGGCGCCGAGCGCGGCGAAGATGATGGTGATGCGCCGTGTGCCGAGGCGGTCCATCATCGTGCCGCCGTGAATGGAGAAAATGAACGGCACAAGGCCGCCGGCGCCCATGGCGAGGCCGATCTGCCCCGGCGACATGCCGAGCTGCACGGCCCACAGCGGCACGATCACCTTCATCATGGTGACGAGCGAATTGGTCGTCAGGCCGACCGTGTAGGTGGCGTAGAGCGCACGCGCCGGTACGCGCTTTTGCGCTTCGATTTCATCGTCTGATAGCGGGATGCGATCGGTCATGGGTGGCGGATGAATGGACCCTATCGGCAGGATGCCGTGGCCGTTTGTGTGATTATTTGGAGCGGGCGAAGCCTAGTCCAGCGCTGCCCATAAAGCAAAGGCCCCGCCGTCCAGATAGGGACGGCGGGGCCTTCTGTCCATCATGCGGAACGGCGTCTATTTGATGGCGTCGTCGACCTTCTTAATGACGTCCTTCGGGGTGGCGTAAACCGCTTTGATCAGCTTTTCGAGTTCTTCGCCGCTCACCGGGTCGATGTCCAACTGTTGCTTGGCGGCCTCAGCCAGATATTCCGAATCCTTCATCGTCGCATCGAACGCCTTGCGGAGCGTTGCGAGCACCCCCGGCTGCAGATCCGGTGGCGCGATAAAGGGGCGGCCGATCGTCTGGCCGGCGTAGAGGAATTCCAGCTCCTTGCGGTGATCGGCGCTCACCTTGTCGAGCAGGTAGGGTGCGGGAATGTCGGGATGCGCCTTGTTTGCCGCTTGGAAGAGTATCTTGTACTTGCCCGATTTGATTGCCTCGGCGTCCTTGCGATAGATGCTCGACCAGCTTTCGCAGATGCCGAACACCTCGCCGCGCTCCATGGCAAGCTGCACGTCGGTCGACGAGGGGTAACCGCCGACGACCTTGAAGTTCGCGCCGATCAGGCCGTTGAGCGCCTTCGGATAAATTTCTGTGCCGGTGCCGGCACCGGTGCCGCCGATGATATGCGTGCCTTTGGCGCCGGACAGCAGATCGTCGAGCGTGTGCACCGGGCCTTTATCCGTCGCCATGCAAACGCTGACCTCGGCGGCGGGGCTGCCGATCCAACTGAACTTGGTCGCATCGAACTGCGCACCGGTGCCGCCGGTCAGCGGCTGCGTCGGCGTGTCGCGGGCGATGATCCCGAACACGGTGCCGTCCTTCGGCGAATTGCCATAGATCGTATTGGCGGCGGTCAGGCTGCCGGCACCTGGCATGTTTTGCGGCACGATCGTCGGATTGCCCGGCAGATGGCGGTTGATATGCCGGATCAGCAGACGCGCATGCTGGTCATAGCCGCCGCTCGGCCCGAAGCCGATGATCATGCGAATCTGTTTGCCTTGGAAGTTCACGTCCTGCGCCGAGGCGCCAGCGGCGAGGGCGAACGGCATGGCCAGCAATGCCAAGCCGGCGACGGCCAGACTCCGAGTCTTCATTCGTCATGTCTCCCGTGGTGGCGCATCCCTGTCAGATGCGGCGTTCAGCTTGTTTCCCAAGCCATTGTCGGCGAGTTTGCCAGCTTGCCGGCAGATCGTCGAGGCTGTTGGCCGTGCACAAATGGGGACAATGCCTTCATAGTTCGGCCTTAATTGATCGGTAGAAGCGGACAAGAGCGACCCATGATCTATTTCCTTCTCGGTTTTCCCGTCTTGATCGCCGTTGTGCTGCTCACCCGTTGGGTGTCGGCGGCCGATCCCGCGCGCCTGGTCACGGTCGTCCGCTGGGGGTTGATCGTCCTGGTCGCGGCCGGCCTCGGCGCAGCTTTATGGGCAGGCCGGGTTTTGCTCGCCGCCTACGTGCTGCCCTTCCTGATCCCGGCGCTGATTCGCGGCGGATTGGCGAGCCTGGGGCGGCGCCCGCGCGGCGGGGCGCAGGGCGGCCCCCGGCAGCCCCGTGGAGCGCCCAGCGGCATGTCGCGCGAGGATGCTTATGCGGTGCTCGGCCTGGCTCCTGGGGCCAGTGAAACGATGATCCGCGAGGCGCACCGCCGGCTGATGGCCAAGCTCCATCCCGACCGCGGCGGATCGGACTATTTGGCCGCCCAAATCAACCAGGCGCGCGATGTGCTCCTTGGCTAGAAACCTTGCCGAATCAACGGCTTTATGTCACAAAACGCCCGCTTTCCAGCCACTCGGCTTGGCCTTAGGCTGCCCAAGCTTGCCGGGGATTTTTCAAGATTACTTTCCCAAACCCATAGCGAGTTCGGCCCCCTGATGGCACAGACAGTTCGTAAAGCGGTTTTCCCGGTCGCGGGCCTCGGCACGCGTTTCCTCCCGGCGACCAAGTCGATCCCCAAAGAAATGCTGCCGGTTCTCGACCGTCCGCTGATCCAATATGCCGTGGAAGAGGCAAAAGCCGCCGGCATCGAGCATTTCATCTTCGTCACCGGGCGCGGCAAGGGCGCCATGGAAGACCATTTCGACCGCGCCCCCGAACTGGAGCGCACCTTGGAAGCCGCCGGTAAGACGCTTGAGCTCAAGGCGCTGGCTGATCTGCTGCCCGAGGCCGGTTCGATTTCCTACACGCGCCAGCAGGCGCCGCTCGGCCTCGGCCACGCGGTGTGGTGCGCCCGCGAGCTGATCGGCGACGAGCCCTTCGCGGTCATCCTGCCGGACGACATGGTCAAATCCAAAGTTCCTTGCATCAAGCAGCTGGTCGACGCCCACGCCAAGACCGGCGGCAATGTCGTCGGCGTCATGGACGTGCCGCGCGACCAGACGAACAAGTACGGCATCCTCGATGTATCATCGGACGACGGCAAAATGGCCGCCGTGAAAGGCCTCGTCGAAAAGCCCAAGCCGGAGGTCGCGCCGTCGACCCTATCGATCATCGGCCGCTATGTGCTGCTGCCCGAAGTGTTCGAGCATTTGGGCCGCAAGGAAAAGGGTGCCGGCGGCGAGATCCAGCTGACCGACGCAATGGCCAAGATGATCGGCGGTAAGCCGTTCCACGGCCTGCGCTTCGAAGGCGAGCGCTTCGACTGCGGCAGCAAGATCGGCTGGCTCGCCGGCAACATCGCTTTGGCGTTCGACGACCCCGAGGTTTCGGACGCCCTCAAGGACTTCATCCGCAAGCGCCTGTAAGCGCGCCGGCGGGGGATAACGGTATAGGACAAGCACCATGCGCGTCGCGATGATCGGAACCGGGTATGTCGGACTTGTGTCCGGCGCCTGTTTCTCGGAATTCGGTTTCGAAGTCGTCTGCGTCGACAAGGACGCCGGCAAGATCGAACGCTTGAAGAAAGGCGAGATTCCGATCTTCGAGCCGGGCCTCGATGACCTCGTCGAAAGCAACGTCGCCGACAAGCGTCTGAGCTTCACCACTGATCTCGCCGCCGCCGTGAAGGGCGCCGACGTCGTGTTCATCGCCGTCGGCACGCCGAGCCGACGCGGCGACGGCCATGCCGATCTCACCTATGTGTTCGCCGCCGCCGAGGAAATCGCCAAGGCGATGGACGGCTATACGCTGGTTGTCACCAAGTCGACCGTGCCGGTCGGCACCGGCCGTAAGGTCGCCGAGGTCATGCGCAAGGCGCGGCCCGATGGCGACTTCGACGTTGCCTCCAACCCCGAATTCCTGCGCGAAGGCTCGGCGATCAACGATTTCATGCGGCCCGACCGCGTCGTGATCGGCGCCGAAACGGACAAGGCCCAGGGCATTCTCAAGCGGCTCTACCGCCCGCTGTACCTGCTCGAAACGCCGATCCTGTTCACCAAGCTGGAAACCGCAGAGCTGATCAAATACGCGGCCAACAGCTTCCTCGCTGTGAAGATCACCTTCATCAACGAGATCGCCGATCTCTGCGAAAAGGTCGGCGGCGACGTCAGCGACGTGGCACGCGGTATCGGTCTCGACGGCCGCATCGGCCGCAAGTTCTTGCATCCGAGCCCGGGCTACGGCGGCTCCTGCTTCCCGAAAGACACGCTTGCCCTCGTGCGCACGGCGCAGGATGCCGGCGCGCCAATGCGCATCGTCGAGACGGTCGTCGCCGTCAATGACGCGCGCAAGAAGGCGATGGCCGGCCGCGTTAAGCTGGCAGCAGGCGATACGCTGAAGGGCAAGACCGTTGCCGTGCTCGGCCTCACCTTCAAGCCCAACACCGACGACATGCGCGACAGCGCCAGCCTCGAACTTGTGCCCGGCCTGCTCGCCGACGGCGCGACCTTGCGGGTCTACGATCCGGAAGGCATGGACGAGGCGAAGAAGCTCCTCACCGGCGACAAGATCGTTTGGTGCGAAAACGCCTACGACACCATGAAAGGCGCCGATGCTCTGGTGATCTTGACCGAGTGGAATGAATTCCGTTCGTTGAATCTCGATCAGGTCAAAAGCTTGCTGCGCCAGCCGGTGATCGTCGACCTCAGGAATATTTACAGTCCGGCCGAGATGACCGCTGCCGGATTTCGTTACACCTGCCTCGGCCGTCCGTCGACGGCACCCTGAAAATCGGACCGGGGATGCAAAGGGAGACTTTGATGACTGCCCATCGCTTCGAGCCGACCATTCTGCGCGAATACGACATTCGCGGCACCGTCGGAAAAACGCTTCATCCGGCGGACGCCTACGCCATCGGTCGCGCCTTCGCGACCATGGTGGCGCGCAAGGGCGGCAGCCATGTGCATGTCGGCCGCGACGGCCGCGCCAGCTCTCCGGAGATGGAGAAGCAGGTCTCACAGGGCTTGGCCGACGGCGGCATGAAGGTGACGCGCATCGGCCTCGGCGCGACGCCGATGCTCTATTACGCCACCTATAGCCGCGGTTCCGATGCCGGCCTGATGGTCACCGGCTCGCACAATCCGTCGGACTACAACGGCTTCAAAATGGTCCTCAACAAGAAGGCCTTCTATGGCGAGGACATCCTCAACCTCGGCCGACTGGCCGCCGCCGCCGACTATGTCGAGGGCAAGGGCGCGATCGGCGATGAAGATGTGTTCGACGATTACATCGCCCGCCTGCTGAAGGACTTCGTGCCGGGCCGCGATCTGCGCGTCGCGTGGGATGCCGGCAACGGTTCCGCCGGCCCCGCCATGGTCGCCTTGACCAAGAAGCTGCCGGGTAAGCATTTCCTGCTCTATGAGAACGTCGACGGCGCTTTCCCGAACCATCACCCCGATCCGACGGTGCCGAAGAATCTCGCCGATCTGCAGGCGCTGGTGCTCAAGGAAAAATGCGATCTCGGCATCGCCTTCGACGGCGACGGTGATCGCATCGGCGTGGTCGACGGCCAGGGCCGCATCCTGTGGGGCGACCAACTGATGGCGATCTGGTCGCGCGACGTGCTGAAAAACAAGCCGGGCGCGACGATCATCGCTGACGTCAAGGCGAGCCAGGTGCTGTTCGACGAGGTCGCCAAGCTCGGCGGCAAGCCGCTGATGTGGAAGACCGGCCATTCGCTGATCAAGTCGAAGATGGCCGAGGTCAACTCGCCGCTGGCCGGCGAGATGAGCGGCCATATCTTCTTCGCCGACAAATACTACGGCTACGACGACGCGCCCTATGCGGCGATCCGCCTGCTGTCGATCGTCGGCAATTCCACGCAAAGCCTGGCCGACATGCGCGATGCCATGCCGCAGGTCATCAACACGCCGGAAGTGCGCTTCCAGTGCGACGACACGCGCAAATTCGCTGTCGCCGACGAAGTGAAGGCGCGCTTGCAGAAGGCCGGCGCCGATTTCAACGATTGCGACGGCGTGCGCGTCAACACCAAGGACGGCTGGTGGCTGCTGCGCGCCTCCAACACGCAGGACGTTCTCGTCGCGCGGTGCGAGGCGTTCGACGCGCCCGGCCTCGAGCGCCTGAAGTCCGATCTGTTCGCCCAGCTGTCGCAGAGCGGCATCAATCCGCCCAAGATGGACTGATGAGCAAGTTCTCGCCAAGCACGAAGGGCCGGGCCGCAGGGCCTGGCCTTTTCGTTTACGGCACCCTGATGGACGCCGATGTGAGGACCCTGGTGATCGGCCGTCCGCTTGAGCCGGCGCAGCTGCAGCCTGCTGTGCTCAAGCATATGCGGCGCGTCTATATCGCCGGGCGGCTCTATCCGATGATCGTGCCGCGGCGCGGCGCGGCAGTGGACGGTTTGCTGCTGACGGCGCTGACCGATGAGGATTACGCACGCCTCGATGCCTTCGAAGGCGCCGACTATGGCCGCGAGCGCCAAAGCGTTTGTCCGCTCGGCGAAGACGGGACTGAGGGCGAGCCAATCCTCGCCTGGCTTTATCGCACCCGTGGCGTCGGCCCGCGCCCCAGTCCGCGCGAATGGCGGCTGGACGCATGGCGCAAGCGCGAGAAGCCGGTGTTCCTGCGCGCCGCGAAAGAGTGGCTCGCCGAAATTTTCGCCAAATAGCGGGACAAACAAAAAGGGCGGCCGATAAGGCCGCCCTTCGATCTTTGGAGCCGGACCGCCTAGCTGCGGTTGCTGCTGCCCATCTCGGGGGCGACGGTGATGCAGCCCATGCCCTTTTGCTCAAGCTGTTTGCAGGCGGTGCGCGCGGCGACTTCGGTCAGTCCGGTGAGGCGGGCGCGGAAGAACTTGCTGCCGTCTTCGCGCCCATCAAGGACGATTACGCGCGCGGCGGCTAGGATCTGCGGCAGCTTGTCTTTGGCGGTCGCGGCGGCCGCATGGGCTGGCGCCTGCTTGCTGAAGGCGCCGACCTGGATGGCCCAATCCGGGCCAGAATTCTTCGGCAGGCTGTAGCGCGGCTTGCTGGCGGGCAGGGAGGCGACGGTCATTTCCGTGTCGCCCTGCTCGAAGGTGAGGTTGGGATCGGTCAGCGTGGCGGCGCGGCCCGGCGCCGCTTCAGCGACGGTGATCGCGTTGTTGCGCGCGGTCTTGTTCGCTTGGGCGGCGGAGCTGGCCACCGATGGCGCCGGCTTGGCGCTGGCGATCATGCTCGGCGCCGGATTGGTGATGGTGTTGTCGAACGCCTGCTCCATCAACTGGACCATGCGCGCATCGCGCCAGTTGCCCGACTCGCCGCCGAGCACCACGCCGACGATGCGGCGGCCATTGCGCGTTGCCGAAGTGGCGAGGTTGAAACCCGACACGCGAATATAGCCGGTCTTCAAGCCATCGGCGCCTTCGAGCTGATTCAGCACACGGTTGTGGTTGGCGATGCTGACGCCCTTATAGGTGAACTCGGCCGTCGAGAAGTAATGGTAATGCTGCGGAAAGTCGCGGCGCAACGCGCGCGCTAGCGTCGCGAGGTCGCGCGCCGTGGTGTATTGCTGCGGATCAGGTAGGCCATTGGCGTTCTGGAACACCGTGTTGCTCATGCCGAGCGCCTGAGCGCGCTTCGTCATCATCGCGGCGAAGGCAGGCTCGCTGCCGGCGATGGTCTCGCCGAGCGCCGTCGCGGCGTCGTTGGCGGACTTGGTGACCAGCGCGAGGATCGCTTGGCGGACGGTGACGTTGTCGCCCGGCATCAGGCCGAGACGCGACGGCGCCTGGTTCGCGGCATGCATCGTGATCGTGAGCGGCGAATCGAACGACAGGCGCTTCTTATCGACCGCCTCGAAGGCGAGGTAGATGGTCATCATCTTGGTGAGCGACGCCGGGTAGCGCTTGTCGTCGGCATTGACCTGATGAAGCACGCGGCCGGTATTGTCGTCGATGATGATGGCGGCGTAGCGGGTGGGAACTTGGGCGGCGGGTTTGGTCGCGACGCTGGCGACTTTTTTCGGCGCGGGTTCCTTCGGCGCGGCCTCGGCGGCGTCGGGCGCGGCAAACACCCCCCCCATGCAGGCGAGGGCGAGAGCGGCGAGGCTCAGGCGTACGGAACGAATCATGCCTTGCGATGCCCCAAGCGTATTAAATTTCACCGGCCGAACTCCCCGGATGAATGTCTGTCCCCTGAATGGGTCGCGCTCAAAATCCAGGCAGCGAGCGTTAACCAATCCGATTTGCGCGCGCATCGTAAAAGAATCAATGATTCCTTGTCTATACGTAATGTTCTAAAGGTGAATATTAAGTGAATCGCCTTACGGAACCGGCAAGACCATAGTTGCTTGCCTGGGAACGCGCCGTTTTCCCCCACGTTTGAGTATGACCATGACCCATTTATCCCTTCGGCGCCTGTTGCCTCTGACGGCCGTCTTTGCCTTGGCGGCCTGCGCCTATGGCGGCAAGAGCGAGAACCCGCTGGCCTTGAGCATGACCTGGTTCAGCTATTTGGACGCAGGGGACCTGCGAAAAGCCTGCGTTGCCGGTGCGCCGGACGCCTATCGCATCGCCTATAACGGCAATTACGAAGAGCAGCTGCGCACCTATGACGTCAGCGGAATCGGTCCCAATGGCGCGCGGATGGCGGTGCGGGTGCGGGGCAAGACCGGCGACGTGCTGAACTTCCGCGTCATGGATCCCCTGCGCTCCTGGCAGGGTAGTCAAAGCGAGGTGCCGCTCAGCCCTGCCGACATGACGGCCTTGAGCCAAGCCCTGGCGAATAGCGGCGCCTTTGCCCCGGCGCCCCAAGGGCTCGAGCTCAAGTCGCAAGGCTTCTATTGGATCGTCGCCGCCTGTGAGAATGGCCGTTTCAGCTATCATGCTTGGCAATGGCCCGGCGCGGCCTACGACAAGCTGACCTTCCCAGCCTTGTTGGCCCGCCTCGACCGGACCAATGTGCCGCTCAATCCGCCGCGCGACGCGACGCCGCAATACCCCGTGGGCCGCGACCCGGGCGACCAGCCCAACCACTTCCAGTTGCGCGTCGGCAAGGATGGCATCGCCAATCTGCTGACCGTCCTTTAGGTAGTTACCAATTCATACTAAAATCTATGTTGCACTGCACAATTTCTCCTTGACGGAGGCCAGGGCAGGGGGCATATAGGGTCTATGTTGCATTGCAGCAAAGAGTGCTGCCCCGCAAATTCAAGACCGTATTTGTTCGTCCCTTTGCCCTTTGACGCTCCCAACTAGGAGATCGCTATGACCGAGAAGACCACTGCCAAGACCTTTAAGGCGGCTGCCGAAGCCCCGACCGCGACCCCGGCCGAGCAGATTTATGCCGCCTTCGTCGAGAGCGCCGAGCAGATGCTCAAGGCGAGCTCCGATGCCGCGCTCAAGGCCTACGACACCGCTGTCTCCGCCACCCGCGAGCCGGCCCTGACCGCCATCAAGACCGGCGGCCTCGCCATGAAGGACTATGACGACGCCATCGCCTTCGGCCGCGACAATATCGACGCCGTGACCGAATCCAGCACCATTGCCGTCAGCGGCCTGAAGGATGTCGGCAAGGAATGGGTCGGCCTGGTTCAGAAGTCCGCCGACGACATCCCGGCCGTTGTGAAGGCGTTCGCCGCCTGCAAGACGGTCAAGGAAGCGACCGACCTGCACAGCGATTACGCCAAAGCCAGCTTCGAGAGCTTCACCGCCACGGCGATGAAGTTCCAGCAGCTCGGCATGAAGCTCGCGACCGCCAGCATGGAGCCGATCAACAAGCGCTTCGCCGAGACCGTCAGCAAGTACGGCAAGCCGTTCGCTGCCGTCTAAGCGACAACCTTTCGCGCGGCGATCGCCGCGCGGGTTCGAAAAGCCCGGCCTCGTGCCGGGCTTTTTGTTTGTGCGGGGCCAAGGTGAGAGAGTTTCCGTGGGGAGAGTACCCGCGGGCATTTTTCTCGCTGAATCTAGGAGATAGATGAACTTGGCACTTCCGTTCGCGCCGCGCGTTCCCATATGATGAACAGCGATGGAAGACATCGCCGCAACCGTCGACAGGGTGATGATCAGTACCGCTCGCAGATTTGAGTCTCAGGGCGCTTCAAGCTCTCCTTCGGCCGCCGCCGATCGTGCCGGCGCCGTATCCTGCGAACGTCCAAAATTCACCGCCCATCATTTTTCGGACTTCGTCTTTTCCCGCATGACATCCGCGCGCCCCAGTCCGTCCGACCGATCGGCGCATCCCCGCGCCTTGCGCTGGAGCCTAACGCGCCGTTCAAGCGTTAACGGATCGTCCAGCTCTGCGACACGCAGTGCCGGACCCGGCAAAGATGGATCCGGCAATAATGGCGGGTCTGGCACAGGCGTCATCACGCGGACGCGCGCCAAGACGGCAAAACCGTCCATGTACAAAGTTCTGCTGTTGAACGACGACTACACCCCTATGGAGTTTGTCGTTCATGTCCTCGAAAGGTTCTTTCACAAGAATCAGGATGAAGCCCACCAGATCATGCTGCATGTGCATCGAAAAGGCGTCGGGGTTTGCGGCGTTTATCCTTATGAGATCGCCGAGACGAAGGTGACTCAAGTGATTGACCTCGCGCGCAAGCACCAGCATCCTTTGCAGTGCACGCTGGAGAAAGATTGAGATGCGCGTCGCTGCCTTATTTCGGCCTGAAGTTTGCAGGTATGATTCGACGAGACCCTCCGTCATGCTCGGCGGGGGTGGCCCATCAGGGCCGTTGCCGGAAACGCTTTCGTAACTTTTCCGGCGCGGGGGCAAATGAGTTGTTGAGGGGACTTTGACAAGACCAGCGGAAAAGGAACCAACAGATGCTCTCGCGTAATTTGGAACAGACCCTGCACCGCGCGCTCTCGTTCGCCAACCAGCGGCGTCATGAGTTCGCTACTCTTGAGCATCTTCTGCTGGCTCTCACGGAAGATCAGGACGCCCTCGCGGTGATGAAAGCCTGCGGCGTCGACGTCACGAAAATCCGTGAAGAACTCACCGCCTACATCGACAACGAGCTCGCCAGCCTGGTCATGGAGCGCACGGAAGACGCCAAGCCGACGGCGGGCTTCCAGCGCGTGTTGCAACGCGCGGCGATCCATGTGCAGTCGTCCGGCCGCGAGGAAGTGACGGGCGCCAATGTGCTGGTCGCGCTGTTCTCCGAACGCGAGAGCCACGCCGTCTATTTCCTGCAAGAGCAGGAAATGACGCGTCTCGACGCGGTCAATTACATCTCGCACGGCATCGCCAAGGTCTCGTCGCGCAGCGAGCGCCGGCCGGTCGGCGGCGCCGAGGAAGAGGCCAAGCCGGAGAAGGTGGTCAAGAAGGGCCATGAGGCTTTGGACGCCTATTGCGTCAACCTCAATAAGAAAGCGGCCAGCGGCAAGATCGATCCCTTGATCGGCCGCGCCGACGAGGTCGAGCGCACGATCCAGATCCTCTGCCGCCGCACCAAGAACAATCCTCTCTATGTCGGCGATCCGGGCGTCGGCAAGACCGCCATCGCCGAGGGCCTGGCGCGTCGCATCGTGCACGGCGAAGTGCCCGAAGTGCTCAAGACGGCGACGATCTACAGCCTCGACATGGGCTCCTTGCTCGCCGGCACGCGCTATCGCGGCGACTTCGAAGAGCGCATCAAGGCGGTGATCACCGAACTGCAGGAGCAGGACAACGCCGTCCTGTTCATCGACGAGATCCACACGGTCATCGGCGCCGGCGCCACTTCCGGCGGCTCGATGGACGCGTCGAATCTTCTGAAGCCGGCGCTCGCCAACGGCAGCCTGCGCTGCATCGGCTCGACCACCTACAAGGAATACCGCAGCTACTTCGAGAAGGACCGCGCGCTGGTGCGCCGCTTCCAGAAGATCGACGTCAACGAGCCGTCGGTCGAGGACGCGATCAAGATTCTCAAGGGCCTCAAGCCCTATTACGAGAAGCACCACAATGTGCGCTACACCGACGACGCCATCGTCGCCGCGGTGAACCTCTCGTCGCGCTACATCAACGACCGCAAGCTGCCCGACAAGGCGATCGACGTGATCGACGAAGTCGGCGCCGCCCAGATGCTCGTGCCGGAAGGCAAGCGCAAGAAGGTCATCAACGTGAAGGACGTGGAAGCGGTCGTCGCCAAGATCGCCCGCATCCCGCCCAAGAGCGTCAGCAACTCTGACAAGGAAGGCTTGCGCAACCTCGACCGCGACCTCAAGAACGTGGTGTTCGGCCAGGATCGCGCCATCGAAGCGCTCGCCAGCTCGATCAAGCTGTCGCGCGCCGGCCTGCGCGAAGGCGACAAGCCGATCGGCAGCTATCTGTTCTCCGGCCCGACCGGCGTCGGCAAGACCGAAGTGGCGCGCCAGCTCTCGCGCATCATGGGCATCGAGCTGATCCGCTTCGACATGTCCGAATATATGGAGCGGCACACCATCTCGCGTTTGATCGGCGCGCCGCCGGGCTATGTCGGCTTTGACCAGGGCGGCCTGCTGACCGACGCCATCGATCAGCATCCGCACGCGGTGTTGCTGCTCGATGAAATCGAGAAGGCCCACCCGGATCTGTTCAACATCCTGTTGCAGGTCATGGACCACGGCAAGCTGACCGACCACAACGGCAAGATCGTCGACTTCCGCAACGTCATCCTGATCATGACGACCAACGCGGGCGCCGCCGAAATGTCCAAGGCCGCCATCGGCTTCGGCTCGGGCATCCGCACGGGCGACGACGAAGAGGCGATCAAGCGGATGTTCACGCCGGAATTCCGCAACCGCCTCGACTCGGTGATCCCGTTCGCTGGCCTGTCGCAGAAGATCATCGCCCAGGTGGTCGACAAGTTCATCATCGAGCTTGAAGAGCAGCTGGCCGACCGCAACGTGCATATCGTGCTCGACCAGACGGCCCGCGATTGGCTGGCGGCGAAGGGCTACGATCCGCTGTTCGGCGCGCGCCCGCTTGGCCGCGTGATCCAAGAGCACATCAAGCGCCCGCTCGCCGACGAACTGCTGTTCGGCAAGCTGGCCAAGGGCGGCACGGTCACGGTGACGATCACCGACGACAAGCCGAGCTTCGTCATCAGCGAGGCTTTGCCGAAGCCCGCCAAGCCGGCGAACAAGAAGGGCCCCAAGGAGCCCGTCTTGGTCGAGTAGCGGAGATCACAGTGAAACGAAAAGCCCCGGTCGTAAGACCGGGGCTTTTTTGTTGCGCGGCTTTATGAGGCCGGCTGTTTCTCTGCCTTATGCAGATAGCGCCGCCGGATGACGCGCTCGCCGTTGACGATGTCGCTTTCCATCACGTCCATGCCGAGCGCCAACGGCACCTGCAGGTAGCCGCAGTTCAGGGTGAAGACGATGACCTGCTGGCGGCTCAGGCTGACCAGGGCGAGGGCGTCGCGATAGATCATCGACGAGCCGTCGGCATATTGGATCGAGACCTTGTGGTGAAAGTCGGTCGACTCGAGCCAGCCGTCGCCCTTGATCGATTGGGCGCTGCGGCCGAGCCGCTTGGCAAGGGCTTCGCACCAGATGTCGAGCAGGCGGGCGTCGGGGTGGCGCGTGGCGTCCGTCACGGTTCATCCTCGAAGCGGCGGCCGGATTTGTCGATCATCTCTTCGGGCAGGCCGGCGACGATCTCGCCGTCGTTGTTCTTCTTGAATGGGCCGTGGGCGATCAGCGCGTCGTTCGAGCGCTCGATCTGGCCGCGCTCCGAGCGCAGGAAGCGGTCGACGGCGCTACGGAAGCCCTCGTCGCCGATCCAATGGGCGCTCCAGGTCGCGGCGGGCAGGTAGCCGCGGCCGAGCTTGTGTCCGCCGCCGCCGGCGCCGGCCTCGACGCGGGCGAGGCCGCGCTCGATGGCGAAATCCATCGCCTGGTAATAGCAGACCTCGAAATGCAGGCAGGGATGCTCTTCGAGCGCCCCCCAATTGCGGCCGTAAAGCGCGTCGGCGCCGATCAGGTTGATGGCGCCGGCGATCGGGCGGCCGGCGCGATAGGCGATCACCAGCAGCACGTCGTCCGGCATGGTGTTGCCGAGGCGGGTGAAGAAATCCGGTTCGAGATAAGCCTGACCCCATTTGCGCCCGGCGGTGTCGAGATAGAATTCGTAGAACGCCGCCCAATCGGCGGGCGTGATGTCGGCGCCGGTCAGGCGCTTGATCTCGATGCCGGGCGCCACGGCCTGCAGGCGTTCTTTCCGGATGTTCTTGCGCTTGCGCGACGACAGCGCGGCGAGGAAATCGTCGAAGGTTTCGTAGCCGGCATTATGCCAGTGGAATTGCTGGCCTTCGCGCAGCAGGAAGCCGTGGTCGCCCAGCATGTCGGCCTGCGGCTTGGTCAGGAAGTTGACGTGCAGCGACGAGACCTTGTGGCGGCGGGCGATCTCGATCAGCGCCTCGGCGAGCGCATCGTCGGTGCCGGGTGGCGCGTCTTTGCGCAGCAAGAGGCGCGGGCCGGTGACGGGGGTGAAAGGCACCGCGGCCAACAGCTTCGGGTAATAGCGGCCGCCGGCGCGCTCCCACGCGTCGGCCCAGGCCCAGTCGAAGACATATTCGCCGTAGCTGTGGCTCTTGAGGTAGAGCGGCACGACGCCGACGACGCGGCCGTCCGCATCCTGGGCGACGATATGCTGGGCCTGCCAGCCGGTCTCGCGCGTGGCGGAGCCGCTGGCCTCGGCGGCGAGCAGGAAGGCGTGCGAGACGAACGGGTTGCTGCCGGAGGCGTGCGGCTGGGCGCAGGCGTCCCAATCACCGGCGGCGATCTCGGCGATGGCCGGCACGACCACAGCCGTCAGCCCCTTCTTGCCGTCGCCGTCCGCCATTGCCGCTTTACTCCTGCCTGAAGCGCGCCGGGATCATCCGCCGCATAGCTTGCCGCAAGCCGTCCCACAGGGCCAGCAATCCGATGCGCAGGCCGTCGATGCGGTTGCGCGCCGAGGGCGGCGGGGCGACATCAAGGCCGACGCGCACGACCAGGCCATGTTCCACCACGCGGACGACGAGATCGACGCCGCCAACATGCAGGCGGCGGCCCGGCGTCGAGGCGCCGTGCAGGGCGAGGCGCAGGAAATGGCCGACCGACATGTGCCGCAGCACGGCGGGGACGCGGAATTCGTAGAGATCGGCGACGGCGCCGAGGGCGGCATGGCCATCGAGGACGAACTCGCCGAGCATTTCCTCGGTCGCCGAGCGGCCGCTGCGGATGCCCTCGGCGAAGAAGCGGTCGAGCGTCGTCATCTGGTCCGACGGCGCGATCACCAGCACGTAGTCGTTGGGCGCCAGGCGCTGGATCGCGCTGGCCGTCTGTAGCACTCCGTCGCGGATGATGGTGACGATGGAGACGCCGCCGGGCATCACCAGGCGCTCGAGGCGGCGGCGCGTCGCCATGCTGAAGGGTTGGACGGTATAGGCCGCCATGTCGCGGCCGGCGCTGCCCGGTAGGTCGAGTTCGGCGCGGAGCGGTGGCGGCGGGCGCGGCGGCAGTTCGAGACCGAGCAGCCGCGCCACCGGAGCCACGGTCCAGCCCTGCACGCTCATGGAGAACAGGACGACGACGAAGGCGACGGAAAACACGATCATGCCGCCTTCGATGCCGGACAGAACTGGGATGCTGGCCAAGAAGATCGGCACAGCGCCGCGCAGGCCGACCCAGGCGATGAAGACGATCTCGCGCTTGCTAAAGCCAAAGGGGGCGAGGCAGGCGACCACGGCGAGCGGACGGGCGATGAAGACCAACGCCAGGGCGATGGCGATGGCCGGCGCCAGGTCGGGCAGCAGCTTGGTCGGCGTTACCAGCAGGCCGAGCATGAGGAACATGAGGATCTGGCTGAGCCAAGCGAGCCCGTCGGAGAAGCGGTTGATCAGTTGGGTCGCGCGGTGGCGGCGGCTGCCGAGCAGGAAGCCGACCAGATAAATCGCCATGTAGCCGCTGGCGCCGATGCTCTCCGCCAGGGCGAAGATCAGCATGGCGCCCGCCATCGCCAGGATGGGATAGAGACCGGGAGCGATATCGAGCCGGTTGACGAGGCGCAAGAGCGCGAAGCCGCCGGCGAGGCCGAGCAGCGAGCCGCCGGCGATCTGCAGCAGGAATTGGGCGAGGAAATCGTCGAGCAGGTCCCAGCTAATGCCGGTCGCGCCCGACTGCAGCAGTTCGACGCAGAGCACGGTGAGGAAAATGGCCATCGGATCGTTGAGGCCGGATTCAACTTCCAACGTCGCGCCGACGCGGTCCTTCAGATGCATGCCGCGAAGGTGGAGGAGGAAGAACACGGCGGCGGCATCCGTCGAGGCAACGACCGAGCCGATCAGCATGCCTTGTAGCCAATGGAGGTTCAGGGCCCAGGCGGCGACGACGCCGACGATGAGGGCAGTGACCAGCACGCCGAGGGTGGCGAGGGATAGGGCGGGGGCCCAGGCGACGCGCAAATTATTACGAGTGGTCTTCAGGCCGCCGTCGAACAGGATGATGGCGAGGGTCAGGCTGCCGACGAGATAGGCGGTTTGGAAATCGCCGAAATGGATGCCGCCGGGGCCGTCCTCGCCGGCCAGCATGCCGAGCCCCAGGAAGACCAGCAGCAAGGGCGCGCCGATGCGCGAGGAGACCAGGCCGGCGAGGATGCTGAGAACGACCAGGCCCGCGCCGACCAGGATGAGATGATGGGCAAATTCCATGGAGCGAGATTACCCGGAAGGCCGCGCCTGCTCCCAGGATTATCGGCCCAGCGCCTTGGGGTTATCCGGCCTTTTAGGAAATCTCGATGACCGCGTCGATCTCGACCGCCACGCCGAAGGGCAGGGAGGCGACACCGACGGCGGCGCGGGCGTGCTTGCCCTTGTCGCCGAAGATTTGAACCAACAGGTCGGACGCGCCGTTGATCACCGCGGGCTGCTCGCCGAACTCGGGCACGCAATTGACGAAGCCGCCGAGTTTGACCCAGCGCTGGATGCGGTCGAGGTCGCCGCCGCAAGCCGCCTTGGCCTGGGCGATCAAATTGAGGGCGCAGAGTCTGGCGGCCTCTTGGCCTTGTTTGCTGTCCATGGTGGCACCGAGCTTGCCGACGAAGCGGCGCTCACCGTTCCACAAAGTCACCTGGCCAGCGATGAAGACCGTCTTGCCGGTTTGGACGTAGGGCACGTAGTTGGCGACCGGCGCGGTCGGCGTTGGCAGCTCGATGCCGAGTTCTGCAAGGCGCGCGTCGATCTGGCCGGCCATGGCGGTCTCCTCAATATGCGAAATAGAGCGGAAGAATAGCGCGCCATCGCCGAAAGACGAGGCGGAATCCCCCTCATGAAAATGGGGTGCAGCTTGCGCCGCACCCCAAGTCAAATCAGGGAGAACCTACTTACCAGTGAGGTACGAGGTACCCAACTAACTGTATTACCGGCAAATACGCGCCGGCTTGGTGATTACCCCAGCCGCATACTGTTACGCGCGGAAGAGGCACTGAGGAGCGCTTCGGCAAGCGCTTGACCCAGGCAGTGAGGCCGCCGTCCGTGAGGACAGCGGCCAATTTCTTAGCTGCAGCCGCTCGTCGAGCCGCAGGTGTTGCACTTCATGCAGGTGCCGTTGCGCACGAGCGTGAAATTCCCGCATTCGCCGCAGGCGTCGCCCTCATAGCCCTTGAGGCGCGCTTCGCGGATCTTTTCCATCTTGGCGCTGATGCCCGAGGCCACAGCGACGCTCATGCCGCCGGCTTCGGCGTAGGCGACGCTGGCCACGGCTTGCGCCGAGGTCGCGGTGACGTAGGTCTGTTCCGAGGCCAGCGCGCTGGCGCCGAGCAGGGTCGTGTCCTCAACCGCGCTGGCGCTCTTCAGCACATAGAGGTTGCTGCGGACATAGCCGTTGGACGCCAGCTTGCGCACCGCGTCGGCCACCTGCATGGCGGCGGCGGTGCCGGCTTCCGGCAGGTCGCCTTCCTTGTCGCCGCGGCCCATGGCGTCGGGCAGCACGTCGCCCGGCGAGACATGAGCGAGGTCGTTGCGGCCGGCGTAGGAGATCGCCAGTTCGCGGAAGACGTAATCGAGGATCGACGTCGCCATCTTGATGGCTTCGTTGCCTTCGACCATGCCCGAGGGCTCGAAGCGCGTGAAGGTGAAGGCCTCGACGAATTCTTCGAGCGGCACGCCGTACTGCAGGCCGATCGAGATGGCGATGGCGAAGTTGTTCATCATCGCGCGGAAGGCGGCGCCTTCCTTGTGCATGTCGATGAAGATTTCGCCGATCTTGCCGTCTTCGTATTCGCCGGTGCGCAGGTACACCTTATGGCCGCCGACGATGGCCTTCTGGGTGTAGCCCTTGCGGCGCTCCGGCAGGCGGCGGCGCTCGGAGATGTACTTCTCGACGATGCGTTCGGCGATGATCTGCGCCTTCTGCGGCGCCGGCGCTTCGACGATCTTGTCCATCAGGTCCTGGTTGTCGCCGGTCTCGTCTTCGAGCACGACGGCATTGAGCGGCTGGCTCAGCTTCGAGCCGTCGCGATAGAGCGCGTTGGCCTTGAGCGCCAGGCGCCAGGACAGCATGTAAGCGTTCTTGCAGTCTTCGACGGTCGCCGCGTTCTGCATGTTGATGGTCTTGGAGATGGCGCCCGAGATGAACGGCTGCGCCGCCGCCAGCATGTGGATGTGGCTGTCGACCGAGAGGAAGCGCTTGCCGGTGCGGCCGCAGGGGTTGGCGCAGTCGAACACCGAGTAATGCTCGAGCTTCAGATGCGGCGCGCCTTCCAGCGTCATGGCGCCGCAGCAGTAGATGTTCGCCGCGTCGATGTCGGCCTTCGAGAAGCCGAGAAATTCGAGCATGTTGAACGACACGTCGTTCAATTGGGCAAGGCTGATGCCGAGCACTTTGGTGCAGAAGTCTTCGCCGAGCGTCCACTTGTTGAAGGCGAACTTGATGTCGAAGGCCGAGGCCAAGCCGCCTTCGATGGCCTGAATGGCGCTTTCATTGAAGCCCTTGGCGATCAGCGCGGCGTGGTTAATGCCGGGTGCCGTCTTGAGCGTGCCGCGGCCGACGGCGAAGGCGATGATCTCTTCGATCTGCGCATCGTTGTAGCCGAGGGTCTTGAGGCCGACCGGGACGACGCGGTTGATGATCTTGAAGTAGCCGCCACCGGCGAGCTTCTTGAACTTCACCAGGGCGAAGTCGGGTTCGATGCCGGTGGTGTCGCAATCCATCACCAGGCCAATGGTCCCGGTG
>CANJIM010000047.1 GCA_947474495.1 Rhodospirillaceae bacterium | reverse complement strand
TAGCCGTCGGCCAGCGCGCGGATATGCTTGTTGGCGCCGAAGATCTCCTGGATCAGGACGATGCCGCCCTTCGCCTTGCCCGACGGCTCCGCCTTGTAGGCCCCGAACTTATGACCGTCCGATGCCGTCAGTTGAATCATGCTGCCCATGTCTGTGTTCCTTTATCGTGGGTTGAATTTAACGTGCCTTGAAGGCGGTGATGGAATGCGGCGTCGGGAGGACGATGTTGAAGACGAGGTGTAGCGCGTCCGGCTCCATGCCGGACTCGAGCGGCACCGCCTTCGCCTGGACGCAATCGGCCTGATTGAGCCGGCGGTGGCGCGCCAGGAGTTCATCCTTGTCGTTCAACTCTTCGTCGGGGAAATACATCTGCGTCACGAGGCGGTCCCATTGGGTGGTGACCTGGAAATGGAGATGCGGCGGACGCCACCAGCCCGGGGTCGATGTCGGATAGGCGGCGGGCTTGGTGGTGCGAAAGGCGAAAATACCGTCGGCGCCGGTCGTCACCACGCCATGGCCGGTGAAATCGGGATCGAGCGCGGCGGGGTTGAGATCGCTCGGATGCGGATAGCGGCCGTGCGGATCGGCGTGCCATAGCTCGACTTCAGCGCTGACGACGATCTGGCCGGTCAGGTCCATCACCGTGCCGCGGATATAAAGCGGCTGGCCCGCGAGCCGCTTGCCCGTCTTGGTCCGCGCGAGATCGCTGCCGCGATCTTCCGGCTTGTGGACGGGATACATCGGCCCGATCTCTTCGCTTGGGGTGCGAGCCAGAAACTTCTTTTCGGTCTCCAGCTTGCGCTTCTGATTGTCGCTGTCGTTCATGTCATAGCTCCAGCAGGAGGTTGGCCGATTTGCTGCCCGATACGCAAATCATCATCTTCTTGTTCGCGGCGCGCTCGGCATCGCTCAGCACGTAATCCTTATGGTCGGGCTCGCCGCTCAGCACGCCGACCTCGCAAGCCCCGCAGACGCCTGCGCGGCAGCTCGACGCTGCATAGAGGCCCTTGTCGATCAGCACATCGAGGATCGTGCGTCCCTTGGGAATCTCATAAGTCTGGCCGCTGCTCGCCACTGTGACGGTGAAGCTGTCCCCGCTGGGCGCTGTCTGCTTCGGAGCGGCGAAATATTCGAGGTGGACCGTCTCCGGCGGACGCCAGGCCGTCGCGGCCTTGAAGGCCTCCAGCATCGGCACCGGGCCGCAGCAATACAGATGCACATCCAGCTTGGCGCTGGCCACTGCCTCGGTAACGTCGAGCAGGCGGCCGTCCTCGAGGTCGAAGTTGAAATGCACCCGGCCCGGCTTGGCCGATTCGAGTTTTTCCAATTCGACGCGAAAGGCGGCGCTGGCCCGCTCGCGCGCGCCGTAGAACAGCCGCCAGGAGGCACCGATCTCCTCCAGCCGCTGGATCATGCAATAGAGCGGCGTGATGCCGATGCCGCCGGCCACCAGCACGACTTCGGGCGCGCCCTCGACCAGGGCGAAATTGTTGCGCGGCAGGCCGATCTTGATGGTTTCGCCGACCATCGCTTGTTCGAACAGAAAGCGGGAGCCGCCCGTACTCTTGGCGTCGCGCGATACCGCGACGAGGTAGCGATGACGTTCCGACGGCGCATTGACGAGGGAATAGCTACGCACCAGGCCATTGGGCAGATGCAGATCGATATGCGCGCCGGCCGTGAACGGCGGCAATAGGCCGCCATCGAGCGGGCGGAGATCGAAGGAATGGACCGCCTTCGCCTCGCGGATCACCGCGTGAACCATCATATCGACGAGAATTTCGCTCATGACGCTCGGTTCATCGCCTAGGCCCGCATCGCCAGGCAGTGGCGATTGGAGACATATACGGTCACCGGCGAGCCGATCGGCGGCGTGCGCTCGGCATGCATCAGCACCTTAAGAATCTGTCCATCGACGCGCAGGGCGCAATCCATCGCGTTGCCGATGAAACTGGTCGAGGCGAGTGTACCTTGCAGCGCGTTGCCCTGATTCTCCGCCGATTTCTCGATCTCGACATGCTCGGGGCGGATGCTGACCACAACCTTGGCGCCGGCCGCAACCTCTTGCGTCGCTTCGCAGGCGAGCGTGCCGAGCGGGGTCTTCACGCGGATCGCCCGTTGCCCCGCCGTGGCTTCGACAACGTCACCGTTGAGCAGATTCGATTGGCCGATGAAATTGGCGACGAAAGGATTGGTCGGGCGCTGGTAGATGTCGAGCGGCGTGCCCTCTTGGACGATCTTGCCGTTATTCATAACGGCGATGACGTCGGACAAAGTCAGGGCCTCGATCTGCTCATGGGTGACGAAGATCGCCGTCATGCCGATGCTCTTGATGAGCTGGCGCAACTCGACGCGCATCTCCTCGCGCAGCTTGGCGTCGAGGTTGCTGAGCGGCTCGTCGAGCAGCAGAACTTTCGGCTCCATGACGAAAGCGCGCGCCAGCGCGAGACGCTGCTGCTGCCCGCCCGAAAGGTGTGGCGCCGGGCGATCTTTCAGATGGTCGAGCTGCACCTGGGACAGCGCACGTGTAACGCGCGTCTGAATGTCCGCCGAGGAGACTTTGAACGGGCCATAGCGCAGGGGGAAGGCGACGTTTTCGAACACGCTCATATGCGGCCAGATGGCGTAGGACTGAAAGACCATGCCGATGGCGCGCTGGCTTGGCGGCACCCAGCTGTTGGTGACCGAAGACGAGACGGGGCTGCCGTCGATCAAAATCTCGCCGGCGTCGGGTTTTTCCAATCCGGCGACGCAGCGCAAGGTTGTGGTCTTGCCGCAGCCCGATGGGCCGAGCAACGTGTAGACCTGCCCCTTCTGAACCGAGAAGCTCACCTTGTCGACGGCGAGATGGGTCTGCCGCCCGGAGGAGTGGTAGGTGAGGCTTAGGTCTTTGACGTCGATCATGAATATGTTCCGATTTTGAACGCGGTGCTTTAGCGGTTGGCGCCGAAACTCATTTTGCGGGCGACCCACCAATAGAGGCAGACGATGGGGATCATCATCACCAGCAGGATCAGAGTCAGCGCCGCCGCTTGGCCAAAGCCGCTGGCGACCCACAGGCTCCAGACGACGACCGGGAGGGTCATGTTGTCGCGCGTCGTCAGGATGACCGCGAGGGTCAACTCGCGGAAGGTGATGAGCGCGATCCAAAGCCAGGCATAGATCAGCGTCGGGCCGAGCAACGGCGCGACGACGCGTCGGATGACCGTGCCGGTGGAGGCGCCGCTCATCTGCGCCGATTCTTCCAGATCCTTATGGATCTGGATCATCGTGCTGTTGGTCATGCGCGTCGCATAGCTCAGGCGCCCGACGACGAAGACGATCAGCAGGATCCAGATAGTGCCGAAGATCGGCGCGACGCCGCGCATGACGTAAAGCGCGAAGAGCAAAACGCCGATGCCGAACACGATGTTGGGGATCGCGTGCGGCAGGAAGGCGACAAAGTCGAACAGCGAGCGGCCCGGCAGCTTGGAGCGCAGCACCACCCAGGAAAAGGCGATGGCGCAGATCAGCGTGACGGTCGGCGTCAGGAACACGAGAATCGTCGTGTTCTTCAGGCCCTCGAGCACCAATCCCCAGGGTAGGGAGTTGAAATGCTTGAGCGTCATCATGGCGATGGCTTCGGCCGATGGCGGCTGAAAGTAGGGCAGCAACGAGGCCCAGATGACGATCAGCAGCGGGATCAGCTTGCTGAGGAGGAAATAGGCGGCGAGGAACAGCCAGGCCCACAGCTTGTATTTGCCGAGTTCAAGCAGGCGGGGACGATAGCCTTTTCCGGTTACGACCTGATAACGATGCGCGCGCGTCTGTAGGCGGCCGTACCACCAACTGAGGCCGCCGGCGAGCGCGATGACGAAGGTCGAGAGTGCCGTCGCCGGGCCATACTGCGGTAGGCCGTCGTCGGGCGACAGCTGCGTCACCATGTAGGTGCTGAAGGTGAAGATACGGTTGGACCAGCCGATGATCGCCGGCACGTCGAAGGCGGCGAAGCCGATGGTGAAGATATAGATGCCGGCCGCCAGGATGCCCGGCCAGGCGAGCGGCAAGGTGACGCGGCGCGCAATGGTGTGGAACGGCGCGCCGGACATCTCGGCCGACTCTTCGAGCGAGGGGTCCATGGCGCGGAAGACCGCAGCCGTCATGATGAAGGCGACGGGCGCCAAGCTGAGCCCTTCGACCCAGCCCATGCCGATGATCGAAGTGATGTTGAAGACGGGGAAGTCGAGCCCAAGCAGGCTCTTGAGCACGGCGTTGACCAATCCGATGCGCGGATGCATCAGGAACAGCCAGCCCATGGCGGTGGCGAAGCCCGGCAGCAGCAGACCGATCGTCATCAGGGTGTAGAGAATTGGCTTGCCGGGCAGATTGGTGCGCTCGACCAGCCAGGCGCAGGGCAGGCCGAAGCTCAACGACACCACCAGCGTCGTCAGGGAGAAGCCGAGCGTGTTGAGCAGCACCTTGAAGGCGAAGGGGTCGCTGAACACCTTGATGTAATGGGCGAAGGAGTAGGTCGCAGCCGGATCGATCGGCCGACCGACGCGGAAGCTGAGCCAAAAGATGATGATCGGGAAGGCGATGATCAGCAGGCTCAAGCTGAAAACGATGCCGAACATGACCAGGGCCGACGGATCATAGCGGCGCATGAACGGAATCTTGATAGCGCGCTGCAGGGTGACGTCGGCGGTCATGGGCGTTGATCTTTGCTTCAGGAAAAGGCCGGGATAATGCAACCGCCGCCGGCGTTGCCGGCGGCGGTCGATCTTAAGAAACTGGTGTCGTTGATTATTTGCCGCGCGTGATGATGTCTTTCACGATGCGCTGGGTCTTGTTTCCGACTTCGTTGTGCAACTGCCAGTCGATATCGGCACTGACGAACTTCTTGCCCCATTCAGCTTCCAGCTTATGGATGCGGTCGCCAGTCTTGGATTCGGGGAGCAGGTGTACATCCATGCCGCCGCGCATGTTGCCGATGTTCTTCTGGCCTTCCGGCGACAGCAGATAGACGGTGAGCATCTTCGCGGCATTGGGGTGGGCGGCGTTCTTCGGCACCGCCAGATAGAAGAAGCTCACGATGGCGGTTTCCGGCGTGATGACGTGGGTCATCGGCGCACCGTCGGCGATGGCCTCCATGGTCGACGTGCCGCCGCAATCTGTCACTAGCGCGGCGAATTCGCCCGAGAGCAGGCGATCGATGTCGCTGCAGCGCAGCAGGCCGCTCACCTGGTTGGAGAAGGCCTTGGCCCATTCGATGGTCTTTTCCGGACCCCACATGTCGGTCGACGACAGCATCTCGAAGCCGGCGCCATAGGAGGTTGTCGCGATCTTGCCCTTCCATTCCGGCTTCAACAGGTCGTTGAGCGAGGTCGGGATGCTGGGCGCGAACTTGTTGCTGACGGCGAAGCCGGTGTAGGCCGTCTGGACTTTGACGAAGCTGTCCTTTTCGACGATGTCGGCGGTCAGGCGGTCCGGGGCATAGTCCTTCCACGGCGCTTTGACGAACAGATCATACTGCAGCAGATCGGCCATGTTGCGCGAGAATCCGTAATAGACGTCGCTCGGCGAGGGGAGGCCGTTGGTGTAGCGCATGGCGATTTCGTTGCCGACCTCCGGCATCGAGCGGCCAGGCGACCATTTGATCTTCACGGTCGAGCCGTAAAGCTTGGCCATGCGGTCTTCGAACAGCTTGGCGCCCTCGGGGCCGCCGAGCGTGTTCGAGCTCCAAGTCACGACGATCTCGCGTTCCTTATTGGCCGCGGCGACGAGATCCTTCATCGCCGGGGTCAGGTCTTGGGCCTGCGCAACGCTCAAGGTCGCGAACGCTGCACCGGCGAATAGCACGGCGGCGGATGTCTTGAAAACTTGTCTCATAGGGTCCTCCCGGGGGGCTTGGTTCTTTTATGGTCGTCGCGAGTCGGGGCGCTGCAAGGCCATCCCCGCCCGCTGTGAATTCGGCTCTAACTTTGCGCTGAGGCCAATTGAACTTCGCGCGAATTGTGATCGAGAAGCGACTCCTTCGGGCGATTCCAGGCCTTCATCGGCTTTCCTTCGGCGATGGCCTGCATCTCGCGCGACCATAGCTTGCGCATCAGCATGACGCCGCGGTCCGACTGGCCGAGACGCTCGTTGCTGCGGTCGACGATGCTGCCCTGGCCGGCCAGCGCGACGCCGTCCTGGACCTGGAACAGGCCGGGATATTCCGGATCGATGTCCTGCACGCGCATCTCGCAGGCGAGGATCTTTTCGATATAGACCTGCGGATCGGGGTCGAGATGGCGCTCGCGCTTCTGGAAGCCGCCACCCTCGCCGAGATGCGCATTGACGACGAAACTCATCATCGAATGGTCGTCGACCGGCACGCGCCAGGCGAGATGGAGATTCCACGACCAACGGCCGGGACGACCCGGCGTGAACACCATCATGGTATTCGGCATGAAAATATGGCCGGTGCGACTGACGTTGTTGGAATTGCCTTCGCGGCGGCCGTGTCGGAGGATGCCGTAGTCGCTCTCCTCGACGCTGATCTCGGGCAACTGGTCGAGGCCGATGCTGTCGGTTGAGACGCGATGGACGAAATGCAGATGCACCTCGTCGAGATCGTTCTCGATGCGCTGGAAATAATTGCACGGCACCGGATGGCCAGTGCAGAACACGGTGTCCTTGGTCACGTCGACTTCCGGATAGAGCGGGAATTCCGGCGCGGCGCCTTCGCCGAAATAGACGAAGACGAGGCCGAGATATTCGCGCACCGGATAGGCGTTGATCTTGATCGCCTTCTTATAAGTTTCCGGCTCGGCGGGCTGGTGTACGCATTGGCCGTTGCCGCCTTCGAATTTCCAACCGTGATAGAAGCAGCGGATCGCGTCGTTCTCGACCCAGCCGAGCGAGAGGCGCGTCATGCGGTGCGGGCAGGCGTCCTGCACGACATAGGCCTTGCCGTCCTCACCACGATAGGCGGTGAAATATTCGTTGAGGATCTGGATCCGCTTGGGGCGGCCGATCTCCAACAAGTCGGACTTTATGATCGGCTGCCAGAAGCTGCGCAAAAAGCGGCCGGCCAGGGTGCCGGGGCCGACATGCGCGAAATCGCGATAGTCCTCGGGCTTATAGACCATGTTCATCGGGCCTCTCCTCTCTCTCGCTTCGGCGCCGCGGCGCGGCGTCGCCATCCCTTACGCGTTCGTATCTCGAACGATCTTAATGTTTCCGCACACCCTGTGCACGGCGGTTCGTCACGTCAAATCAATTGGTCTTTACTGAACCCCGGACCAAACCGCCTCCGGCACATAGGCATGGCCGTCCATCAGGCGACGCGCAGTGCGCAGGAGCGCGCTGCGCTTGACCGCCTGGTGATTGCTCGCCTCATCGGTTTCCAATTCGACGGTGAACTCGCCGGTTGGGTGCTCGATCGATAGCAGCTTTACCGCGCCAGGCGGCAATGTCGCCAGATCGTAAGCCACGGTGCCGGGCAGCACGCAGGCGGTTGCCACCGTCACCGCGCCGAGTACGCCGATGGCGCTGTGGCAGACATGCGGGATGAAGCAGCGCGTCGAGATCGCGCCGCCGTTCGCTGCTGCCGACACCAGGCACATCTTTGGCACGACCTTCTTGGTCACGTTGCCGAGGTTCATCAGCGGGCCGACTTTCAAGCGGATCGCCTCGATGCGCGCCTTCAGCTCCGTGTCGGCGTCGAGGTCGGCGCAGCTTTCGGAACCCGTGCGGCCGAGATCGCTGGCGCGCATGAGGACGACAGGCATGCCATTGTCCATGCAGGTGACGTCGATGCCGTCGATCTTATCGACCAGCTTACCGGTCGGTAGCAGGCTGCCGCAGGCCGAGCCGGCGGTGTCGAGCAGTTCGATGCTGATCGGCGCCGAGCTGCCGGGCACGCCGTCGATGCGCGCCGCACCGGCATATTCCACGCGCCCGCTGGGCGTCTGCACGTTGGCGACGGCGATGTTGCCGGAGTTTTCCATATAGATGCGGACTGGCGTCACCGCGCCGGCTGGCGCGACCAGGCCCTGCTCGATGGCGAAGGGGCCGACGCCGGCCAGCATGTTGCCGCAGTTCGGCGTCACATCCACATCGGCCTGCTCGACGCCGACCTGGGCGAAGAGATAATCGACGTCGATCCCCGGGCGCGACGACTTGGCGACGATGGCGACTTTGCTGGTCAGAGGATCGGCGCCGCCGAGCCCGTCGATCTGGCGCGCATCGGGCGAGCCCATGACCGAGAGCAGAACCTTATCGCGCAAAGCGGGCTCGCGCGGCAGGTCGGAGGCCAGGAAATAGGGCCCTTTCGACGTTCCGCCGCGCATCAGCACGCATGGGATTCGGGTCTGCATGTCCGCGCCCTACATGAAGGTGTCGGTAACGAGGGAGAAGATGCGCTGGTAGGCCTCGCCGTACTTCATCTTGCGGCCCGAATTGCGCGCGCCCTGAGTCCCGCGGTTGGTGCCGACGTAGGTGTAATAGTCCCACATATATTCCTGCGCCGCCTGGGTCTCGAACGCCTTGCGCTTCTGCTCCCACACCTCGGTGATATCGAGGATGAGCTGCGGCTTGAAATTGCACTGCTCGGGCTGATGCGGCTCGAACATGAAGACCTGCGGCGCGCCGATCGGCGGCTCGGGATATTTATGGCCATGCGCCTGGGCGATCACGCGCGCCTCCTGCGTCACCTGCGAGGTGAGCGGATGGTCGGCGTTGTAGGGATCCTCCATGCCGTGGGTCAGCACCCATTCGGGGCGCAGGCTGCGGAACTCGTCGGCAAGCCGGAAGATGATCTCGTCCGGCACGCGCATCGGGTAGTCCTGGAGGTCGTAGAAATCGATGCTTTCGGCGCCGAGAATATCGGCGGCCTTGCGGGCCTCGTCGATGCGGGCCTGCTTGACCTTCTCGAGCGTCACGTCTTTGCCTTCGCGCCACATTTTGGCCGATTCGCCGCGCGCGCCGAGGCTGAGGCAGATGATCTTAACCTTCCAGCCGCGTTTGGCATAAAGCGCGATGGCGCCACCGGCCCGCCAGACAAAATCGGCGGAATGCGCACTGACGACGAGACCTGTCTTGCCGACGAGGTCTGACATGGTGGGGCTACTCCCTGAAACGCTTTGGTTTTTACCCTCTTGTTTTCGCGAGGGTTGATGGCCAGCAGAGTGTGCCTGAGCGGCCTCTGGTTGTTATATTCACATTCCGCATCAGTATATAAATTAAATCAAAGTTCTAAGGAAAAATCTGCTGAATGTACGAATGAAATAGCGTTTTAATGGCCCTAGAGCTAAAAAATATCCTAGCGTTATATAAAATTAGACCCACGGAATATGTCCAGTGGGCTTCAGGGGAGGCGAGCCGAAGTCCGCGCAGTCCGTCTGCACGGCCTTCGGCTGCGAAGAGACATGGATAGCCTTCGTTTTCGCGCCTTATGGGCGCTGATAGCCGCGGCCGACCACGGCAGCACCAATCAAGCGGCCCGCGCTCTCAACTTGACGCAGCCTGCCGTTAGCCACGCCATCAAGATGATCGAAGAGCAACTCGGGGTGCCGTTGTTCCATCGGCGGTCCAAAGGCATGGTGCTCACCGATCTCGGTGAAATTTTCAGCAAGCGCGTGCGCCAGGCTTTGAATCATCTGCTCGCTGCCGAGAACGAGATCGCTCGCACCACCACGGTGCCGACGATCAAGGAAAGCATCCGGGGCTTGCATCGCCGTGTCACGCGCCAACAACTCATCACGCTGGTCAGCGTCACTGAGCGGCGCAGCGTCCAATATGCCTCTCAGGAAACCGGCTACTCGCAATCGGTCATTTGGCATGCCCTGCGCGAATTGCGCGGCATGGTCGGTGAGACCCTCGTCGAACATCGTCCAAGTGGCATCTCGCTTTCAGCGAGCGGTGAGATCCTGGTGCGCTACGCCAAACTCGCCTTTGCCGAATTGCGCTATGCACATGATGAGCTCGCTGCCTTCCGGGGAAATTTATCGGGTCGCGTGGTGATCGGCGCGCTACCGCTGTCGCGCACCATCCTATTGCCACGCGCTATTGCGCAAATGGCGCCGCGTTATCCCAATCTCGAATTTACCTTGGTAGATGGCCCTTACAACACCCTGCTGTCGGCCTTACGCTGCGGGGACATCGATCTCATCGTCGGTGCGCTGCGCACGCCGGCACCGGCCGACGACGTGATCGAAGAAGTGCTGTTCCGCGAGCCGCTGTCCATTGCTGCAGACATCCATAATCCTCTGGTTCAGCGCTCCGGACTTACCCTTGCTGAGCTCGCCGACCAGCAATGGATTATGCCGATACGCGGCACCCCGACGCGCAGCATTTTCGAGGCTCTGTTCGTCAAACAAGGTCTCGCGCCGCCCAAGAAGATCATCGAATGCTCCTCGTTAATCGCTACACGCGCATTGCTGCTCGAGAGCAATTACCTGACCTTCATTTCGCGCAGTCAGATCCATTACGAAGAACAGTTCAGGATCCTCGCCGCCCTGAATGTCGAGGGCCTCGCCGACACGGAGCGGCCCATCGGTGTGACGACTCGCGCCGATGCCTCGGTTTCGCCAGGTGTGCGGGAATTGATTCATCGGCTGCACACCGTCAGTCGCAATCTTTATCAGCGCCCGCTCCCCTTAAGTGACGGGGCACGCGACGAAGCGTTACAAGATGCCGTTTAGTCCCAATTCTGTTCCGGAGTGGTTGCCATGACAGTTTTCGCATTCATCGGCTTTGGCGAAGCCGGAGGCCTGCTTGCCGAAGGCCTCGTTGGCGCCGGCGCCAAAGTGACAGCCGCCTACGATATCCTGATCGACAATCCGGCCAAGGCGCCGGCCTTGATCGCCAAGGCCGGCAAGATTGGCGTGAGCGCCGCCAAGAGCGCGCGTGATGCTATTCAAGGTGCGGAGCTGATCATCGCCGCAGTCACCTGCAGCGATTCGCCGGCCGCCGCCGAGAGCGTCGCCATGGCGATTGCACCGGGCCAGACCTATCTCGACATCAACTCGACCTCGCCCATGGTCAAGCAGCAGAATGCCAAGATCATCGAAGCCGCCGGCGGCGCCTATGTCGATATCGCGGTGATGGACCTGGTGCCTCCGCATGGTCACAAGGTTCCGATGTTGCTCGCCGGTAAGACGGCGGCGAGCGTCGTGCCGCTGTTGACGCAGTACGGCATGAATGCAGAAGCCATCGGCGAAGCGGTCGGGGCCGCCTCGACCATCAAGATGGTGCGCAGCGTGTTCCTCAAGGGGTTCTCCGCCATTCTGATCGAGTCTCTCGTCGCGGCAAGCAAGGTCGGCGCTCATGAGAAGGTGCTGGATTCGCTGCAAGTCACCTTCCCGCAGATCGACTGGCGCGAGATGGCCGACTATTACGCCACGCGTCTGATCAAGCATGCCAAGCGTCAGGCCTCTGAAATGCACGAGGTGTCCGACACGCTGGAGTTCCTCGGCATGGAGCCCTTCACCGCCATGGCGACCGCCATGCGCCTCGAGTGGGTCGCCGATCTCAACCTGCAGGATAGCGCCGAGGTGCCGACAGATTGCGCCAGCTTCCTGCGCGCCGTAAACGCGTGAGCCTGTCATGAGCAAGGAACATCCCTGGGAAGATGGTGGCGAAATCCTCGCCATCCAGAGCCGGCAAATCGATTACACGAAGCCGCTGCCGGGTACCTACCTGACGACGGGTATCCGCGCTCAGCGCGGCTACCGACTCGGCAAGTTCTGCATGACGCTGATGGCGCCGGATAACCGCGAACTGTTCAAGGCCGACGCGGAAAAATATATGCGCGACTTCGGACTTACCGATTACGAGAAAGAGCTCGTCCGCAGCAAGAATTGGAACCGGATGCTGCGCTATGGCGTGAACACCTTCATGATCCTGAAGCTCTCCAACGCCATGGGCGTCAGCCAGAACCACACGGGGGCAGGGATGCGCAACCAGAGCTATGAGGACTTCATGGCAACGCGCAATTCCAAGGGAGCCCAGTAATGGCCCGCATCATCGGCGGTCTCGGCTCGCCCCATGCGCCCTCCATCGGCACCGCGACCGACAAGGACCAGGAGCAGTCGCCCGAATGGAAGCCGCTGTTCGACGGTTACGCACCGATCCGCCAATGGCTGGATGTGCAGAAGCCCGACTTGATCCTCATGATCTACAACGACCATGCCAATACTTTCTTCTTCGACAAATATCCGACCTTTGCCATTAGCGTTGCGGCCGAGCACGAGATCGCCGACGAGGGGTGGGGCAAGCGCCCGCTCGAACCGATCCCGGGCAATCCGCAAATCGCCTGGCAGCTCGCCCATTCGCTGGTCGACCAGGAGTTCGACATGGCAGTCTGCCAGGAGATGCCGCTCGATCACGGCTGCCTGACGCCGATGTCCTGCTTCTTCCCACCGGCCAAGCGCTGGGACGTGCCGCTGATCCCGATCTGCGTCAATGTGCTGCAGCCACCGATCCCGACGGCTATGCGTTGCTTCAAGCTCGGCCAAGCGATCCGCAAGGCCGTCGAAGCCATGCCGCAGGACTTGCGCATCGTCATCGCCGGCACCGGTGGTCTGACCCATCAACTTGGCGGCGAACGCTATGGTCATACCAACACGGAGTGGGACCAGAAGATCCTCGATCTGATGGAGACCGATCCATTGGCGCTCGCCAACATGACCCATCAGGAATTGATGGAGCGCGGTGGCGCCGAGGGCGTCGAGATCATCATGTGGCTGGTGATGCGCGGTGCGTTGTCACCGAAGGTCGACTGCATCCATCGCAACTATTACCTGCCGATGGTGACCGGCTTCGCCCAAGTGATCTATGAAGAGCCGGACAATAGGCGTCGCAACAGTGGGGACGCAGCATAAGGCCATGGGTAAGATTCCTTTAGTGCTGCTGCCCGGTCTCATGTGCGACAGCGCCGTATGGGAGGCGCAGATCGCCGGCCTGAGTGATCGGGCCAATGCCCTTGTCGTCGATTACGGGATGAGCGATTCACTCATCACCATGGCCGAATTGGCACTCGCCCAGGCGCCGGAACGCTTTGCGCTCGCAGGCCATTCAATGGGGGGCCGCGTTGCTCTCGAGATCATGCGGCTCGCACCGCAACGTGTTGCGGCGCTGGCATTGCTCGATACGGGCTATCAGGCGCGTCCGGTCGGGGCGACCGGGGATGCCGAGCGGGCACAGCGCTTGGCGCTGTTGAGTCTTGCCCAATCGCAAGGCATGCGTGTCATGGGCCGCCAATGGCTTCAAGGAATGGTCCATCCTGACCGGCTTAACGATCAGCCGCTGATCAATGCCATTCTCGACATGATTGCGCGCAAAACGCCTGTTCAATTCGCCGCGCAAATCCAGGCACTGCTCGAGCGTCCCGATGCGGAGCAGGTTCTCTTGTCGGTCCGCTGCCCAACACTGATCTTGTGTGGGCAGCAGGACCTTTGGAGCCCGTTCGCGCGGCACGAGGCGATGGCAGCGTTGATTCCACAGAACCGTTTGGTCGGCATCGCCGATTGCGGCCATATGTCGACGATGGAACGTCCCCATGAGGTGACGCAAGCCCTAGGCGACTGGCTCCGCGCAGCGTAAACGCGAAACGGTCGAGGCCATTTTGCAGCTTTCGTAGAGACGAAAGGGCACAAGGCTATACAGCCTGCGCCTTATATCGATTAGAATAAGGGCTCGGCCCTAGGGCCGTCGGCTGCCGCAGCAATCGATACTGTCTCGTGCCACGCTGCCGTGAATGTCCTTCCGAACTCATGGCCCGAGAGCAATGCAGACATCGCCGACAACCCCGCTGGACTTGCGGATGCCACCGCTGATCCGCCGCAATATGATCCTTTTCGCCCTGTCTCAATCTTTCAATGGGGCCGGCATGCAGCTGGCCTATGGTATCGGGCCGCTCATGGTGTTGGCCCTCACCAGCTCGGCGACGCTCGCCGGCCTGTCGGTGGCGCTGATCGGCCTGAGCCGCTTCCTGGTGTCCTATCCGGTCGGTCGGCTGATGGACGCCTACGGCCGCAAGCCGGCGATCCTGCTGGGCCAGATGCTCGCCTTGATCGGCGCTCTGCTGCTCGGCTGGTCCATCCATGTCGAAAGCTTGCCGCTCTTCATCGTCGGCTTGCTGACCTTCGGCATGGGCATGAATGCGGCGCAGCAACTGCGCGTCGCCGCAACGGACATGGTGCCGCCGCAGCGACGCGGCGAAGCGCTCGGCTATGTCGCGCTCGGCTCCTTCGCAGGGCTGCTATTCATGCCGCCGATCATGCATTTCAGCGAGCTTTACGCCGCCTCGATCGGACAGAATCCGCTCGGGCTGCCCTGGATCCTCATGCCGCTATTAATCCTGCCGGGCATGCTGCTGATCTGGCTGGTCCGTCCCGACCCCCGCGACATCGGCATGAACCTGGCGCGCTATTATCCCGCCTATGTGCAGGCCCCGCATGCGCGCGATGGCGAGACGGCGCCGTTCGACTGGAAGCTGGCGGTGCGCCCTTTGCCGATCCGCCTCGCCATCGCCTGCAACGTCGCCGCCCAGGGCAATATGGCGGTGATCATGGTGCTGACCTCGCTTGTCCTGCACCACCACGGCCATTCCCTGTCGGCGATCGCCTTTTCGCACATGTTCCATTCGGCGGGCATGTTCGCCTTCACGATTCCGCTCGGCCGCCTGTCGGACCGCATCGGCCGCGAGCGCGTCATGTATCCCGGCGTGCTGATCGCCATCGTCGGAGCGGCGCTCGTCGCCTTTCCGGATTCTTACATCGCCGTGACGCTGGGCACCTTCCTCGTCGGCCTCGGCTGGGCCGCGGCCAACGTGGCGGCGACGGCCTACATCGCCGACCATTCCAAGACCTCGGAGCGCGGCCGCACGATCGGCGTCAACGATACCTGCGCCGGTGCCATCGCCGTGGTGATGGCGGTGCTGAGCGGTCCGGTGATCGCCGGCTTCGGGCTGTCCGCCGCGGGCATCATCGCGATGCTGGTGTCGCTGCTGCCGTTGGTCATGCTGCCTGCCGTGCTGGCCGCGCGCAGGCGGCGGGCAGTCGGCGGTCAGAGCTGACGCCAGATATAGCGCACTGGCGCGCGCTGTTTAGCGAGCCGGTTCGCAATCGGAAGAATTTGGCTGTGCAAGCAGTCTGCGGCGCATCATTCTCCGAATGCTTGCGCGATGCTCGGCCGCCACGCGTCTAATTGGCGCCTGCATCTCAACATGCGAGGTTCCGAGCAGGTAAAACTTTGGGTCATAACCTGAAGTTAAATGATTTTCTCTTGTTGCTGTTCTAAGTCCCTGGTCAAGCTTTCGACCAATAAGGGGATTCCTTGCGGAAATCGCCGCAGGCACATGCGGCGATGGCTTAACGACTGGAGGGATTATGGCGACCATTCGGCATTTGGCGCAGGCGGGGGTGCTTTGTATTGCTGTCGCGACCTGTGCGACGCAGGCGTCTGCGCAATCGACAGATTTCTACAAAGGCAAGTCGGTAGACTTTTATATCGGCTTCAATGCGGGCGACACCTACGACATCTACTCGCGTCTCGCCGCTCAACATCTCGGCCGTTTTCTGCCGGGCAATCCGACGATCGTGCCGCGCAACATGCCCGGCGCGGGCAGTCTGAAGGTGGCGAACTACATCTACGCCCAGGGCGCCAAGGACGGTACGGTGATCGGCATGACCGGCCAAGCCGTCGCCTTCGAGCAGATGGTGAAGAATTCGGCCGTGCAATATGACGCGCGGCAGCTGACTTGGATCGGCCGCATGGCGCCGGTCATTCAATTCATCGCGGCCTGGCATACCGCGCCGGTGAAAAGCATGGATGACGTGATGAAGCGCGAAACGCTGCTCGCCGCGACCAGTCCGACCGGCGTGACCGGCACGGCTCCGCGGCTGCTCAATAAACTGGGCGGCGCGAAGTTCAAGATCATCCACGGTTATCAAGGCGTCACCGGCACGATGCTGGCGGCCGAGCGCGGCGAAACGGAAGCCGGCACGGTGACGGCGCAAACCTTGCTGTTCGGCCGTCCGGAATTTCTCGCGACGCCTCTGGTGCACGTGCTGGTGCAATATTCCAAGGGCCGTAGCCACTTGTTCCCGACGATCCCGGCGATGGGCGAGTTCGGCCGCACCGCCGAGGAAAAGGAAATCCTCCAGCTCTACGGCAGCACCGCCGAGCTGGGCCGCGCGATCATGGCGCCGCCGGCCTTGCCGGCCGACCGCGCGAAGGCGCTGCGTGACGCTTTCAACAGCATGATGAAAGACCCCCAGTTCCTCGCCGATGCGCAGAAAAGCAAGATGGAGCTCGATCCGCTGGACGGCGCCGGCTTGCAGAAGATCGTCGACGAAACGATCAACGTCTCGCCCGAGCTCAGCAAGGCGGTCGCCAAGGCGATGGAGGAATGACGGTAAGTGCGGCGGTTTCGACGGGCCGCCGCACTTAACCATCTGTTATATCAAATTCACTTGTCAGAAAATCACCCGACCAGCAGATTCTGCCGCATCGCGTGAGAGTTGAACGGAGACGCACGGTGGCGAAAGAATTCGAAACGGCAGTGGCGGGCGGCAACCCGACGATGAAATCCTTCATCGGCCGCAATGCGAAGAAACGCATCGATTGGGACGCCTTTCCTGCGAGCCGCGGCTACCCTGACTTGGCGCGCGCGCAAATTCGCTACATCGGCGCCGGCGGCGCCTGGGAAAAGGCCAACGACCCGACCACGCTGGCTACCGGGGCTTTCACGCTCAGCATCGTCACGCAGATGCCGGGCTGTTACGCGGCGTCGCATTTCCACGAGTGCAAGGAAGCCTTTCTCGCGCTAGGCGGCACCTTGACGGTGGGCTGGGCCTATGGCGACGAGGTTGTCGAAGCCCGCCTCGGTTATAAGGACATGTGTCTGAATTCCGTGGGCCGGCCCCATGGCTTCCGCAACGACGGAGTCGAGCCCGTCATCGCTTCGATTATGGTCGGCGCCACCAATCCGCTGCCGCCGCAGTATGTCTGCCATCCGAGCGACGCGCCGGCCGAGGTCGCGCGCAACTTCGGCGCCCGTCCCGACAAGGTGCATCAGCTCGACGAGGCCAGCGACGACTTCCGCCATCAGGACTTGGCGCGCCATATCGTCCGCTACAGCCAGCAGCGCCCGCAGTGGGAGCCGGCAGGCTTCGCCAGGCTGGTCTACATCGGCGAAGGCGGCGCGCCGCCGGGCAGCTATCAGATGGACCTTGTGCATCTGCCGAAGGGCTGCGGAGTGCAGCTTTACGAGCGCGAGGTCGAGGACGTCTATTTCGTGCTCGAAGGCGTCGTCACCGCCGGCTGGGAAGAGAACGGCCGCATTTACGAAGAACGCCTGGGCCCCAAGGACGTGATCTTCAATCCGGCGGGCCGCCGTCACTACTTCCGCAACGACGGCGTGGAAGATGCGCAATTCATGATGGCGATCGGCAGCCCGAAACCCGAAAAGGTCCTGTTCAAGGCCGCTTGACGCGCGGCGCGGATCTCACGGCAACCGACGGCTCTGTCCTTAAGAAGGCCCACGATGGAAACGATCCCCTTGACGATCGCGTGCACGGATACCGACCGCACGCGTGCCATGATCGACGGGGCCGTCGCCATCGAGGGGTGCCGGCCGATTTTCTTGAGCCTGGAGCCGGCGGAAATCTTCTTTCGCGCCCTGCGCTTCGAGGAGTTCGACGTCGCGGAGCTGTCGCTCAGCAGCTACCTGCGCACCATGGAAGACGGCGAATCGCCTTATGTCGGCATCCCCGTTTTCTTGTCGCGCGTCTTCCGCCATTCCAGCATCTACATCCGCACCGATCGAGGGATCAGCAAGCCCGCCGATTTGCGCGGCAAGCGTATCGGCGTTGCAGAGTATCAGATGACGGCGCCGGTCTGGATGCGCGCACTGCTGGAACATGAGTATGGCGTGGCACCGCGCGACGTGCATTGGCTGACGGGCGGGCAGGAGCAGCCGGGCCGCAGTGAGCGCACCGCATTGGACGAGATTCCCGGCGTCACCATTGAGCCGATCGCGGCGGGAAAGACCTTGTCGGCCATGCTGGCGGCGGGCGAGATCGACGCCTTGCTGGCGGCGCGGACGCCGTCCTGCTTCACACGCCACGCCCCGCATGTCGATCGCCTATTCCCCGACTACAAGCGCATCGAGATGGACTATTTCAAGCGGACGGGCATGTTTCCGATCATGCATCTGGTTGGCGTCCGGCGCTCTCTGGTCCGGCAATATCCGTGGCTGCCGGCGAGCCTCTACAAGGCCTTCTGCCAGACGAAGGACGACGCGCTGAAGCGGCTGCGCCAAGTGCGCTTTCAGCCGATTTCGCTGCCGTGGATCGAGCCGGAAGTGACCGACGTCTCCGCCGTGATGGGCGAGGATTACTGGAAGTACGGTGTCGAGGAGAACCGCAGCGAACTGGCAGCGTTCATCGGCTATTCGCGCGAGCAGGGCCTGACGAAGCGTCGCATCGAGGTCGACGAGTTGTTCGCGCCTTCGACGCTGGAAACGTCGAAGGTCTGATGCTCACGGTCGGCCTTATCGGCGGCGGGGGAATGTCGCAGGATGTGGCAAGCATCATCGCATCCTCTTTTGCAACCGATGTCTCCATCGTCGCGCGACTGACGCGCGCTGCCGTGCCGCCCACCAATTCCGCGCCAGGTGTCGACGTCGCGACGCTCGATGCGCTGCTGGCGCGGCGGCCGCAGATCGTCGTCGAGCTGGCGAGCCAGCAGGCGGTGCGTCAATACGGTGCCGACATCCTGGCGCAAGGCGTCGATCTGCTGGTCGTCTCGACAGGCGCTTTGACGGAGCCGGTGGTGCTCGACGGCCTCCGCTCGGCGGCCTATGCCTCTGGGGCGCGTCTGATGATTCCGGCCGGCGCGATCGGCGGATTGGATGTGGTGGGCGCCTTGAAGATCGGCGGATTGCGCGAAGTGCTCTATCGTTCGCGCAAGCCGCCGCGAGCCTGGAAAGGCACGCCGGCGGAGGAGATGCTGAATCTCGATACTATCGACTCTCCCACCGCTTTCTTCAGCGGCACAGCGCGGGAGGCCGCGGCGCGCTTCCCGCAGAACGCGAACGTCGCCGCGACGATCGCCCTGGCCGGTCTGGGATTTGACAGAACGCGGGTGGAATTGGTGGCGGATCCGCACCGCATGACCAATCAGCATGAGATCGAGGCCGAAGGAGACATCGGCCGCACCATGTTCATCATCGAAAGCAAGCCGTCGGCGAGCAACCCCAAGACCTCGGCTTTGACGGCCTACAGCGTCGTCCGGGCCCTGTTGAATGCGCAAGCGACCTTCGTCGTTCAGTGATGTGCCTTGCCGCCGGTTTTCGCGCCTCGGGCCACTTCGGCGAAACATTCGGCCAAGGCCTCGGCGGGCGGCGTCAGAGGCTGAAAGGCCGAGAAATACATCAAGGTCCGCAGCACCACATGGGGCCGGAACGGCCGGGCCACGATGTCGGGAAACAGCCCGGTCGAGAGCTGCAGCGGATTGATGAATCCGAGGCCGATATTCTCGCGAACCAAGGCGCAGACGCCGATCGAGTTGGTCACCGACGAGGCGATGTTCAGCGTCACCCGGGCCTGTTGAAACGCCGCTTTGACATGCAGCATGTTGGGCGAATCGTCGGGTAGCGAGACGATGCTTTCGTCGCGCAGGTCTGTCGGCCGGACCACCGATTGCTTGGCGAGGCGATGGCCCTTTGGCATGACGACGACCATCTCCTCCTCCAAGAGCAGCTGCGTGCGGCATTTTTGCAAAAGGCGCGCATCGGTGCTCTGCAAGGGTGAGACGCTGATTCCCAGGTCGACCTCGTGATTGGACACGAGATTGATGACGGTCGATGTCGGCTCGGTGCGGATCGCCACCTTGACGCCCGGATGGGCGTCCTGAAAGCGGCGGATCGCCAGGGGCACGATCGAGGTCAGCGCCGGCGCGCCGGAGGCGATGGTCACCTGGCCGGTGCTGCCGCTTTTCAGGCCGTAGGCGATGTCCTTGGCGATGTCCAATTGCCCGACGGCGCGTTGGACGTAGGGCATCAGTTCATGGGCATTGTGCGTCGGCTGCAGGCGGCCTTTGACGCGCGTGAAGAGCACGACGCCGAGTTCATCCTCCAGATAGTGGATCGTCTTGCTGACCGCCGGCTGCGAAATCGACAGTTTGTCCGCCGCTTCGCCCAAATTGCGGCTGGTCATGAGTTTGAGGAAGACCTCGAGATGACGGGCGTTGATTCCGGCAGTTTTCATAATGTGACCATAACTGAATATAACTTTAGGTTAAGTAAAATATGATTGAGGGACAAGTCATTGAAGACCAATCTCTTCATTAGGTCCCCGTGGATTCGCGGCCACACCAAGTGCCTCGGCGCGATGTCCATGCCGCGTCGTTTTGTTGAAAGAGCTGCCTCGGCGCGATGACTGTCATAGCTGACATGAAAAAAGCGGTCATTGGACCGGGGCGCGTGATTTCCTATCTCGAACAGGGAAATGGCGAGCCTGTGCTGCTGCTGCACGGCGTCGGCTCGGCTGCCCGCTCGTGGCTCGGCCAGTTGCAAGCCCCGGCAGCGGGATGCCGCTTCATCGCCTGGGACGCGCCGGGATATGGCGATTCGACCATGCTGGCGGAAAACGCGCCGCCGCCGCGCGATTACGCCGATGCCGTGGCGGCGTTCGTCGGCGCTCTCGGTTTGAAGAAATTTCATCTCATTGGCCATTCGCTCGGGGCCTTGGTCGCGACCTGTTATGCCCGTCACTATCCGGAGCCCATTCAGTCTCTCACCCTGGCCAGCATCGCACCGGGCCATGCCTGGATGACGGAGGAGGAGCGGGCCCGTCTGCGCAGCGGTCGTCTCGATACGCTCGACAAGCTGGGTGCGCGCGGCATGGCGGAGGCCCGAGGCCCTGGCCTGCTGACGGCGGACGCTACGGATGCCATGCGCCGCACGGTCATCGAGACGATGGCGGCGATCCGGCCCGATGGCTGGCGCCAGGCGGTGAGGATGCTGTCGCAGGGCGACACGCGCAGCGATCTCGCCGCCGTCGTGCCCTCGTTGCCGGTGCAGATCATCTTCGGCAGCGACGATACGGTCACGCCACCTGCCTCGAACCTGCGCACGGCGTCGGCCCGGCCGCAGGCCCCGATCCATGAGATCGCGGGAGCCGGCCATGCCTGCTACGTGGAGAAGCCAACCGAATTCAACCGGCTGATCGCCCGGTTCATCCATGCACATCCGATCTCAGGGAGCCCTTCATGAACGCCCAGCCGCCGCGCAGCCCCGCTTCATCCGCCGTCGACGTCGAGCGCTTCCGCCTGCGCCGATTCCTCGACGAATTGAAGGAGGCGGGCGATCTCGAGGTCTATTCCGAGCCGACCGAGCTCGGCGACCTTGCCGCCAAGATCACCGGCAACAAGAAGGCGGTGCTGTTCGAGCAGGCCGGGGCCGAGAAATTGCCGGTGGTCGGCAACGTCATCGGTAGCCGCGAGCGCATGGCGCGCGCCTTCGGGGTCGAGCCGCGCAAGGTGATGCATGAAATTCTGCGCCGTCTGAAGACCGAAGGCGAAGTGATCGAGATTCCACGCGAGCAGGCGCCGGTTCAGCAGATCGTGTTGACGGGCGCTGACGCGGACCTGAGCAAGTTGCCGATCAATCTGCAGCACGCGCTCGATGGCGGCCCCTATATTTCGGCGGCCATGGACTTCGCGCGCGATCCCAAAACGGGTTGGACCAATGTCGGTCTGCGTCGCTGCATTCTGCGCGGCAAGCATGAAACCGGCATCGACCTGCTGTCGCCGAGCGATTTGCGCAACATCTATCTCGATACGCTGGAGCGCAAAGAGCGCCTGCCGCTCAGCATCGTGGTGGGCTCGCATCCGATCGACTATTTCACGGCGACCATGCGCATGCCGATCGACGAGCTCAAGCTCATGTCGATGCTGCGCGGCGCGCCGCTGCCCGTCGTCAAATGCGTGACCAACGACCTCATGGTGCCGGCCGATGCGGAATGGGTGATCGAGGGCTATCTCGACGAGGACGGCTATCGCGAGCCGGAAGGACCGTTCGGCGAGTTCCTCGGCTATTACGGCCATGTGAAGGTCAATCCGGTGTTCCATGTCACCGCGATCACGCGCCGCAAGGATGCGATCTTCCAGACCATCAGCATCAGCGGCAAGGCCATGAGCCGCACTGACACCGCCCAGCTGTCGGCGCATCGCACCGAGGTTCTGGTGTGGCGCGCCCTGGAGCTGGCCGTGCGCGAGCCGATCGATGTCTTCGCCTCGGCGCCGACGGGCGGCGTCTATAACGTGCGAATTTCGATCCGCCAGAAGGCCCCGGGCGAAAGCCGCAACGCCATCGCCGCCGCCTTCGGCTCGCTGGCCAACGTCAAGAACGTCTTCGTCGTCGATCCCGACATCGACATTTTCTCCGACGAGGAAATGGACTGGGCCTTGGGCACCCGCTTCCAGGGCGACCGCGATTATGTCTTTGCCAGCGACATGCGTTGCCTGCCGCTCGATCCGTCGCTGGAAGGGGCCAAGATGGGCGCCAAGGCCGGCTTCGATCTGACTGTGCCCTACGGTCTCTCCGGCCGCCTGGCGACGGAATCGCCGGCGGCGCCGCGCTACGAAGGCAAGCGATTCCCCTCGCTAGAGGCGGCATTGCAGGACGGGCCCAAATATTTCGAAGATCTGATGGCGGCGATGGGCACGCGCGACGGCCGCGACGTCATTCTGCTGCTCGACGAGCTGCGGCAGAAGGGCCGGCTTGGCCGCGAGATCTCGACGGGCCGCTATCTGCTCGAGAAATGAACCGCACTTTTCGAATCTAGGGCTGATCGTGCGTCATGTCTAAGTTGATCGGAAAAAGCGTTCCGCGGCTGGAAGACCAGCGCTTATTGACCGGCCGCGGCCGCTTCACCGACGACACGCAGACGTCCGGCGCCTGTCACGCGGTCTTTGTCCGTTCGCCCCATGCGCATGCGCGTATCGTCGGCCTCGATGTCGCGGCGGCGTCGGGCATGCCGGGCGTGCGCGCGGTGCTCACGGCGCAGGACTATGCCGCAGACGGCCATCAGCCGATCCACCATCACGTCAATGGTCCTGACGCCGTCGACATCTCGCGCCTGGCCTTCGTGGCCACGCCGGATGCGCCGATTTTTGAGCAAAGCCAGCCGCCGCTGGCGCAGGATCGCGTGCGCTTCGTCGGCGAGATTGTCGCCGTCGTCATTGCCGACGACGGGGCCGCGGCGCGGGACGCGGCCGAAGCGGTCCAGGTCGAATATGAGGAATTGCCGGCCGTCGTCGATATGCACGCGGCGATCTTGCCAAGCGCGACACGCGTGTGGGAGCAGTTGCCGGAAAACACCTGTTTCCTGCACAGCTTCGGCGACGAGCCTGGAACGGCTGCGGCTTTCGCTGCCGCCGCCCATGTCGTCAGCCACAGGTTCAAGTATCAGCGCATCGTCGCCTGCCAGATGGAGCCGCGCGCGTCGATCGGGCGCTACGATCCAGCGACTGGAGAATATACGCTGATCTCCGGCAGCCAGGGTGTCGTCCGTCACCGTATTTGCGTCGCCCATTGCCTGTCCGTGCCGAAGGAAAAAGTCAGGGTCGTCACCCAGGATGTCGGCGGCGGTTTCGGTTCGCGCACCTCGGTGAACCCGGAGGCGGTCCTGGTCTGTTGGGCGGCCAAGCGGGTCGGCGAGACGGTGCGCTGGCGCGCCGATCGGACAGAGGCTTTTCTCGGCGACTACCAAGGGCGCGACATGTGCATCGCCGCCGCCCTGGCACTGAATCGCGACGGCAAGATTCTCGCCATCAAGGCGGACTATCTCGGCAACGTCGGCGCTCACACGGTGTCCTTCGTGCCGCTGGCCAACGGCTTTCGCCTGATCTCGACGGTCTATGACGTGCCGGTCGCCACGGCGCGCATGCGCGCCGTCATGACCAACACGGTGCCGATCGCGCCCTATCGCGGCGCCGGCCGCCCGGAGACGACCTTCGTCGTCGAGCGGCTGCTCGACATGGCCGCCCAACGCCATGGCTTCGACAGGCTGGAGCTCCGCCGGCGCAACATCCTGAAGCGGACGCAACTGCCTTATCGCAACGTCATGGGGCTGACCTACGACAGCGGCGATTTTCTCGGCAACATGGACAAGGCCCTGGCTTCGGCGAACTGGTCGGGCTTCGCGGCCCGGCGCGCTACCAGCGCGGGCAAGGGCCTGTTGCGCGGCATCGGCATCGCCAACTATGTCGAATCGCCGGTCGGCGCGGTCAACGAGCGCATCGAGGTGACGTTGGACGCCGACGGCAGGGTCGGCATCCTCTCTGGCACACAATCGACCGGGCAGGGCCATGAAACGGTATTCGCCCAAGTGGTCGGTGAGCAACTCGGCGTGACGATGGACCGCGTCACCTTGCTCACCGGCGACAGCGACAAGATCGAAGTCGGCGGCGGCACCCATTCGGACCGCACCATGCGGCTCGGCGGCACCTTGCTCTATGAGGCCTGTGGCAAGATCGTCGCCGCGGCGCGGTCGGTCGCGGCCGACTTGCTCGGCAGCAAGCCCGATGACCTCCGCTTCGAGGACGGCCGCTTTTCCACGCCAACGTCGAACACCGCGGTATCCTTGGCAGATGTCGCCCGCGCGACGGGGCAGTCCCTGCAGGCCGTCGCGAACCTTTCCAAGCGCATCCCATCGCATCCGACCGGCTGTGCGGTCTGCGAAGTCGAGATCGACCCGGAAACCGGCGTGGTGCGGATCGCTGATTACGTCTCGATCGACGATGTCGGCCAGGCGATCAATCCGATGATCGTCGACGGCCAGGTCTATGGCGGCATCGCGATGGGCATCGGCGAGTCGCTCTATGAATCCTTCGAGGTCGATCGCCAGAGTGGCCAGGTCGGCAGCGCGTCCTTCATGGATTACGCGGTGACGCGCGCGTCCTGTTTGCCCCGCCTGCGTATCGCCCTGGTCGAGGACCCGACGGCGATCAATCCGCTGCGCGTCAAGGGCGGCGGAGAATGTGGCGTCACGCCGGCTGCGGGGGCTATCATCAATGCCATTGTCGATGCCCTGTCGGGCCACGGTATCGAGCATCTCGATATGCCGGCCACGCCGAGCCGGGTGTGGCAGGCGCTGCAAGACGCCGGCCCGACTACAAAGAGGAGCGAAGCATGACCAGTGATGTTCTGATTGGAAGGCGCGGCGACGTACTGGACATCACGCTCAATCGCACCGCCAGCGGCAATCTGATCACTGCCGACATCGGCAACGCGATCATCGCGGCACTCGCCGAGGTCGGCTCCGATCTCAAGCTGATCCGCCTGCAAAGCAACGGCGCGGACTTCTGCCGCGGCCGGGAGTCGCCGGCGATCGACCGCGCCACGGCGCGGGCCCGGGAATTCCGCGAGAAGATCGCCGAGCCGGCCTTGGCGCTTTATGCTGCCCTGATCAACGCGCGAGCGCCGATCCTCGGGGTTGTCCAGGGGCAGGCGTCGGGCGTCGGCTGCGCCCTGGCGGCGCTGTGCGATCTGTCGGTCGCTGGGGAAAGCGCGACGTTCCAAATACCCGAAATGAATCACGGCATCCCGCCGACGTTGGTGATGTCGGTGATGGTCGGGCGTGTGCCGCTGAACGCGATCAGCCAGCTGGTGCTGACCCGTGAGCCGATCCCGGCGTCGCGCGCGCGTGAGTTGGGAATCATTGGTGAGCTCGCGCCCGACGCTGGCCTCGTTGCCAAGGCCGACGCGATCGAAGCACGCCTGCTTGAATCGCCCGCGCTCTCTCTGCAGGCCGTCAAGGAATATGCCCGCCTCGCGCCGGGCATGGATCAAGCAGGCAAGATTTCGCTCGCCGCCAACCTGATCTCGACAGTTCTCTCGTCGCCGTCATAACGGCGCGATGGCGGACAGTCGGCGGTCTGTCAGCCGCAGGCAGTTGCCCTCTGGGCGATCTGGTGGGGAAATTGGCTGGGGGACTAGGATTCGAACCTAGACTAGCGGAGTCAGAGTCCGCGGTCCTACCGTTAGACGATCCCCCAGCAGGGGCGCCGCTTGAAACAAGCGGGCAGGGGGCGATAGACACCCCCGACGGAAGGCCGGCGTTCTAGCACAGTTGTCTCGCCTTGGGTAGCCTGGAACGCGCCGGGTTCCGATCCCCGCAAACGTCCGAAAAGCCTGTCCGTTCCGCAACATAGGCAGGGTAGGGAGACCGCGCTTGCCCTCTTCGCGCCGGATCGGGCTTGGGCTAGCATGAGGCCATGTCGAAACGGCGGCCCTCCTCAATCTCCCGGTCCGCGTTCGCCGGCGCCACTACGGACGCCGGGGCGCCGCGCGCCCCATTGGTCCAGGCGCAGGAGGACGGGCGGACGTTCGCCGCCCTCGACCTCGGCACCAACAATTGCCGCCTGCTGATCGCCAAACCGGCGGCTGTTCGGGCCGCTGCGCCGACGGCGCCGCCCTTCGTCATCGTCGATGCCTTCTCGCGCATCGTCCGCTTGGGCGAGGGCCTCGGCCAAAGCGGCGCCCTCTCGCCCGCCGCCATGAACCGCGCCATCGACGCCTTGAAGGTCTGCGCCGGCAAGCTGCGGCGCCGCAACGTCACGGTCATGCGCAATGTCGCGACCGAGGCCTGCCGCCGCGCCAGCAATTGCGGCGAGTTTCTCGCCCGCGTGAAGGACGAAACCGGCCTTG
>CANJIM010000046.1 GCA_947474495.1 Rhodospirillaceae bacterium | reverse complement strand
TTGGCCGCCGGCAGCTTGGCGAGCGCCGCCAGCGAATGCCGAATGTCGCCGACGGCATCGACCGCCAGCTTGTAGCTCTTGCGGTCGATGTCGGCCGGTTCGATGTCGAGGCTGACGAGCGGGGCGCTCTTCGGCATCCAGGACTCGTAATTGAACTCCACCGGGTCGTAGCCGATGCCGACGATGAGATCGGCCTGCTGATGCGTTTCGCCCACCATGTCGCTGAGCGCGTGGAACAGCACGCCGGCGTAAGAGCGATCGTCCTCGGCGAGCATGCCCTTGGCCATTGGCGTCAACAGCACGGGAATGTCGTGCTTGTGGGCCAGCGCCTTGATTTCCTTGGCGAGGCCGGCCTGCACAGCGCCGAGGCCGACGGCAAGCACCGGCTTCTTCGCCTTGGCGAACAGCGCGGCCGCTTTCTTGAGCAGCTTGGCGTCGGCTTTCGGCGCGCCGGGCGGAGCTTTGAAGGCGACGCTTTCGGCGCCGGCGATGTCGGCCGAGAGGCCGACCGGCAGGCCGACGTGGACCGGGCCCGGGCGGCCCTGCAGCGCGACGCGGGCGGCGTCGAATAGGGTTTTGCGCACGCCCTTGGCGGCGAGCCGCGTCGTCTTCTTGGTCAGCGGCGCGAACAGGGCCTGATGATCGATCGCCATTTGCACGGTGCGGCCGCGCAAGGCGGCGGGCATTTCGTCGGTCAGCGCGATCATCGGCGAGCGATCGAGCAGGGCCTCGCCGACGCCCGTCGCCAAATTGGTTGCGCCGGGGCCGAAGGTGCCGAAGCAGACGCCTGGCACGCCGGTCATGCGGCCGCAGACGTCTGCCATCATGCCGGCGCCGCCCTCATGGGTCGCCAGGATGAAGTCGATGCCCTTGGCGGTGCGCAATTCCTCCATGTAATCGACCCAGCCGCCGCTCGGCACGCCGAACACATGTTTGACGCCGAGCTCTTGCAGCGCCTTCACCACGGTGGCGGCGACGGTTTTACCACTCTTGCTCGTGTTGCTCTTGCTCGTCTTCGCTTTACGGGTGGCCATGATTTCGTCCGTTAATCCTGTCAGATGGCGACGCAAAGATATTTCAGCGCCGTATATTCGTCGAGGCCGTGGCGCGATCCTTCGCGCCCGAGGCCCGATTGCTTGAAGCCGCTGAAGGGGGCGGTGCGCCGGTCAGCACATCCCATCAGACTGTGCGACGGTTCCCGTCTCCGCAAACGACTTTTACGGCGATGATGCATGATGCGGAGTCATGCGCGTTCCCGGCGGTTTGTATAGGGAACGTATGGCTGCATTTTTCCTCAATTATTCCAAGGCGCCAGTTCCAGGAACGATCCCTCTGCCAACGAGTTTATTCCCTGACGATTTCATTCCACCAAGGAGGTTCCTATGAAACGCTTTCTACTGTCGGCTACCGTTGCTTCGATGATCATGGGCGGTGCGGGTCTCGCGATGGCGCAGGCGCCGGGTCCGGATCGTGGCGCGGCTGCGACAATGCCGAGTGCGACTGAAGTGCAGACCTTGCTCGGTTCGAAGGGCTACACCAACGTGAGCGCGGTGGAAACCGGCAACGCCAACGGCAAGGTGAAAGCCCGCGCCATGAAGGACGGCAAGCCAGTCAATCTAGAGATCGAGATGGGCACCGGCAGCGTCGTCGAAGTGAAGTAAACTTCGGCTTAAATACCCATCGCAAAGATAGGGCGTGTCGCTTCGGCGGCACGCCCTTTTCTTATGTGCGCGATCACGACAGAAGGGGAAAAAATAGGAACATATATTTCTATGGAACGAGAAAATCCTGTGACGTTGGCTTACTGACATCGGCTTAACGTTTTAATTCTGGAGGTTCAGTGAAACAATTTGTGTTCTCCGCCGCGATGGCTTTGATGCTGCTCGGTGGAACAACGTTCGCGATGGCGACTGGCGGGCATGGCGGTGGTGGTGGCGGCGGCGGCGGTTCTAGCGGCGGTGGCTCGAGCGGCGGCGGTGGCGGCAGCTCCGGTGGCGGCAGCGGTAGCTCCGGCGGCGGTTCGTCAGCGTCCGAGAAGGACGGCTCGCCTGGCGCCGACCGCGAAACGCAACTGCAGGGTGCCGGGGAATGCGAACGCTTGGTCGAACAGGCCAAGATCGGTCAGTCCGGTCAAGCTTCCGGTGCTGCCGTCAATATCGCTGGACAAGATTGCGATCCCAATAGCGGCACGACTCGCTAATCGTCGTTGAGAAACATGATTAAAGACAGGGCGCTTCATGCCTGGTGCGTCCTGTCTTGCGCTACTTATCCGGAGCCAACTCGAAAATTGCTATTGGAACTTTCGTGAAACTTATTGTCCTGTCCGCCCTGACGACTTGCATGTGGCTGAGCAGTGTGACCTTCGTCATGGCGGCTGCATCAGGCAAAGCGGTACCCGCACAAAACGGTACCGATAACGGCGACATGTCTTCCGATTCGCTCGATTCGGCGAGGGGAGAGGATCAGTATCGTCCCGACGATGGCGCGCGGCAATCCACCTCAAGCGATGTCAAGGTCTCCGAATGCGAGAGACTTTTGGCACAAGGCCGGATCGGACAGCGGGGCCAGACGAGGGGCAGCGAAGTGACCCTAGCCGGGCGTAACTGCGACCATTTGTTTAATGGCAGTAGCAACTAAACGTCACGGCGCATGTGTAAAGGGCCGTGGGTCTGAGCTGATCTGAGAACGGCCTAATGAACGACGCTGGCCAAGCCCTTATAGAGCACCGGGCCGGTTGGCCGGCCCGTCGGCGAGCCGCTGGCCGGTTCCAGCGTGATCTCGTAGAGCTGCTTGTCAATCGGCATCGGCAGATTGTCGCCACGCGCCAAGCGGCGCTCTTCGGCGCGCGCCATGAGGCCGAGCGGCACGGGCCCGCGAGCGCGATCCCACAATGTCCAGACTTGCAAGGCGCGACCCGGCGGCACGTCGATCGTGCGCAGGGGCACGAGACGCACGCTGCCGTCGGCAAAGGCTTCGATGATGGCGCCCGGCGTCGCATCATCGGCTTGCAGCACGGCGACCGCCACTGGGCGCGGCTGCATTTGCTGGATCAGCATGCCGGAGAAGATAGCGAGCAAGGCGCTGAGCGCCGCGCCGGCGAAGCTCAAGCCGCGCCAAAAGCCGACACGGCTCCACAAGGCAGGCCGCGCGGCTTGAGCCGGACGCGCTTGCGGCGCGGCGATCTCGTCGGCGATGCGTTGCCAGAGATGGGCGGACGGCGCTACAGGCGCGGCAGAGGCGTCGATCTCCAGAAAACGGTCCCGCCAAGCGGCGACAGCGTCGCGCAAGGCCATGTCCTGCGTCATGCGGCGCTCGATCTCGCGCACTTCGGCAGGATCGAGCAGGCCGAGAACATATTCGCCGGCGAGGGCCTGCAGGTCGTCAGGGTCGTCCATCGACGGGCTCATGCCATGCACTCGCGCAACGCCAGCAAGCTGCGGCGGATCGAGGCTTTCACCGTGCCGAGTGGCAAGCCGAGCCGCCCGGCGATCTCGCCATGGGTGAGACCTTCGGTATAGGCGAGCAACAGGCTGACGCGCCGTTGCGGGTCGAGTTTTTCCAGGCAACGGCGCAGGGCGCTGCCGTCGGCGAGGCGGCCGAGCGGATCGTCGCCGGCCAAGCTGGCATCGCTGATCTCGGTCAGTCGCTCGTCGTCGACGAGATCCTCGCGCGCGCCGTCGCGCAGGCGGTTGAGGGATAGGTTGCGCACGATGGTGTAGATCCAGGCGCGCGGCGAGCCGAGCGCGGCGTTATAGAGCCCGGCTTGGCGCCAGATACGGACGAAGGCATCCTGCACCACGTCCTCGGCGAGGTCGCGCCGCCGCAGAATACGCAACGCCACGGCGATCATGCGGCCCGCTTCGCGGTCATAGAGCGCGCGCAAGGCTGATTGATCGCCGTCGGCGCAGGCGCGCAGCGCCGCGCGGGCATCGAACGCCTCATCAGTGGCCCCGTCGTTCAAACTCGTCCTCAATTGCCATTTCGACCCATCTCGCAGGCCCATCTCGTAGTAGTCACTGTATCCGTCCCAGCGGCGCGGCGCGAGTGCTGCGCGGGCCTATCGATCACGGGTGCTTGAGGTGGATACCCGCCGTGGCGGCTTCTGGATGCAGGGGTGGGGGCGAAAAGTTCCGGGTGAAAATTTTTGACAGCGCTGCATCCAAGGGGCGCGTTGGCGGGTTTCTTCCTCGTACGGGCGAAAACGCCCCTCTTTCATAGGCAACACCGAGGAAGACCCCATGACCCATAAGATTCGTCCTCTCGCCATTCTCGCCGTCGCGGCCACCAGCTTCACCGCCTTGCCGGCCGTCGCCGGCACCATCGTCGGCCTGGTTGACGGCAAGAGCCTGGTTCTGATCGATACCGATTCGAAAAAAGTGACCAAGACGGTCGCCGTCAATGGCGCCGGTCCTCTGCTCGGCATCGACCAGCGCCCGGCCGATGGCATGCTGTACGGACTGACCGCCGACGGCACGATCGTCACCATCGACGTCGCCAGCGGCAAGGCGACGATGAAGTCCAAGCTCTCGACCATGCTGCCGGCCGGCGTCAAGGCCACGGTGGACTTCAATCCGGTCGCCGACCGCCTCCGCATCATCGGCACCGACGGCATGAATCTGCGCGCCAATGTCGATGACGGCATCGTGACGACGGACGGCTCGCTCAAATTCGCCGACAGCGACATGCACAAGGGCGAAAAGCCCAATATCGTCGCCGGCGCCTACACCAATTCGATGAAGGGCGCCAAGGAGACGGTGCTGTTCGACATCGACGGCACCATCGCCGGCCTGATCAAGCAGGCGCCGCCGAACGACGGCGTGCTCAACGCGGTGGGCAAGCTCGGTGTCACGGCCTCGGGCCCGATGGCCTTCGACATCCTGTCGGACGGCATGGGCGGTAACGCCGGCTGGCTGCTGGCCGGCGGCACTCTGCATCAGGTCGATCTGGCGACCGGCAAGGCGACGGCGGCGGGCAAGATCGATGGCGTGAGCGGCACGATCACCGACATCGCCGCTTGGGCGGGAATGTAAAACCGCGCGATAAGCGCAAAGGCGAAGAGGGGGACGGTTATCCGTCCCCCTCTTTTTATCCGCGCCGTTCGGCGACGATCATCTTGCGCACGCGCTCCGGCGTCAGCGGCAATTCGCGCAGCCGCACACCGATGGCATTGAATACGGCGTTGCCGATGGCGCCGGGCGTCGGGCCGGCGGTGCCTTCGCCGACGCCGAGCGGCGGATCGTTCGGCCGCGCGACGAAGCCGACCTCGATCTCCGGCGCGTCCTTGAAGGTGAGGATCGGATAGCTTTCCCAATCGAGGCTGGTGATGCGCGTGGCGTCGAAGCGCACGGCTTCCTTCAGCGTCCAACTCATCGCCTGCAGAAAGCCGCCTTCGAGCTGATTGGCGGCGCCGTCCGGGTTGATCACTTCGCCGGCGTCGCAGGCGATCCAGGCGCGCGGAATGACGATGCTGCCTTTGGCCTCGTCGACTTCAGCTTCGACCACGACAGCGACGAAGCATTTGTTGTTCTTGTAGCGGTGGAAGGCGAGGCCTTGGCCGTAACCTTTGCCCCATTTGGCGGGATCCCAGCCGGCCATGGCAGCGGCCTTCTCGATGACGGCGCGGGCGCGCGCATCCTTCAGGTGGGCGAGGCGGAAAGCGACGGGGTCCTGTCCCGCCGCATGGGCCATCTCGTCGAGGAAGGATTCCTGGGCGAAGACATTGCCGAAGGTGCCGAGTGCGCGCAGCGACGAGACGCGCAAGGGGTGCGGCTTGACCAGATGCTTGACGATGCGCATCGCTGGTAGGTCGTAGAGCGGCGTCGCGCCGCGATGGCCGCCGCCATGCTTGCCCTGGTTGTCGGCGGGCTTATGCGGCGGCAGGGACTTTTCGCGATGCCAGGCGGCGACGAAGCCGGCGCTGTCCATCTTGGCGCGCGGCCGGCCAGCATGGACATTGGTCCAGATGTCGCAATTCCAGTCGAGCAGCTTGGTGCCCGCGCCGACGCTGGCTTGCAGGCCGATCACCATGGCCGAGCCATAGGGCTCCCAGCGATGCTCGTCTTCGCGCATCCATTGCAGGCGGACCGGCCGGCCGGGCAGGGCGCGTGCCAGCATGGCGGCATCCATGGCGGCGTCGTCGCTGCCGCTGTGGCCGTAGACGCCGGCGCCTTCGGCATGGATGCAATGGATGTTCTCGGCCGGTATGGCGAAAGCGCAGGACAGCGCCGCCTGCAACGGAAACACGCCCTGGCTCTGTTCCCAGACGGTCAGCTTGTCGCCGTCCCACTGCGCGACAGCGCAGGAGGGGCCAATCGGCGCGTGCATCAGGTAGGGCCGGGTATAGATCGCCTCGAGGGTTTTTGATGCTCCGGCGGGTTCGACGATGTCGGGGATAGGGCCGTCGACCGGCGTGCCGCCGTCGATCAGCCAATCATGGGTCTCCTGGCTAACCAGCCAGTCGGCGAGGTTGTCCTCATTGGGCAACGACGGCAGTTCACGCCACGCGGTCGCGTCGCGCATGACCTCCCAGGCGCGCACAGCCTGATCCTCGCGCTCGGCGATCACGCCGAGGAAGCGGCCATCTTGCACCACCTTGACCACGCCGGGCAGCTTGGCGATGGCGGTCGCGTCGAACTTGAGCAGTTCGGTTTTATAAGCCGGCGGATGCAGCACGCGGCCGTGCAGCAGGCCGGGCAGCGCCATGTCCTGGATGAAGGCGCGCCCGCCGGTCAGCTTGGCGGGAATGTCGAGGCGCGGCACGTTCTGGCCTGCGAGGCGGCGGCTTTCGGGGCTGCGCGGCGCCACGTCGCCGGTGACCTCGGCGTTAAAGGCTTGGCCGGCCATCAATTGCCAATAGCTGACCTGGCGGTTGGTCGAGCGGCTGCTGACGAGGCCGTCTTCGACGGTGAGATCTTCGATGGCGAGGCCAAGGTGATCGGCGGCCTTCTGCAACAGGATCTGACGCGCCTGGGCGGCGGCGTAGCGCATGGCGACACCGCTCTGCTGTACCGACTCGGAGCCCACGGTGAGCTTCTCGTCGACTGTCAGCGCGCTGTCGGCTTCCTGCACGCGCACACGCGCGAGCGAGATGTCGAGTTCGTCAGCACCGATCTGGGCGATGGCGGTCTTAATGCCCTGGCCGAACTCGGTCTTGCCGGTTTTCAGCGTAACGGTCTCGCCGGCATCGATGCTCAGCCAGGAATCAATCCGCGCATCGACGCTCAGGCTGCCCGGCAGCTTCTTTTTCTCGGGAGCGTCGGTCATGCGCGCAACTCCCGGGTTTTCATCTCTTGGGCGGCGCGGCGGATGGCGCGGAAGACGCGGCTATGGGTGCCGCAGCGGCAGAGATGGTCCTGCAGGGCGAGACGGATGGCCGGCAGGTCAGGATCGGGGTTGGCGTCGAGCAGCGCCTTGGCGGCGACAATGATGCCGCTAGTGCAATAGCCGCATTGCACCGCCTGTTCAGCCTCGAAGGCCTTCTGCAGCGGATGGGGCGCGTCCGGCGTGCCGAGGCCTTCCAGCGTGACGATCGCCTTGCCGGCGGCCTGTTCGACCGTCAGCGTGCAGGAAAAGGCCTTCTCGCCATCGACGAGCACGGCGCAGGCGCCGCATTGCTCGACGCCGCAGCCGTATTTGGCGGCGACGAGGCCGAGATCGTTGCGCAGGGCGTAGAGGAGGGGCGTTTCGGGATCGACGGTGACGCTGCGCGCCTGGCCGTTCACTTGCAGCGTGACTGTGCGTGCGGCGCTCATCGGCGCGGCTCCCCTAAGAGATATGCGGACGTCGGCTGTTTTGCTTCGACCGCGCTGCCGATGAGGCGCCGCCGTTGTGCGGTCTGGCAGGCTTAGAGGATGGCGAGCACGGATTCCGGCGGGCGGCCGAGTGCGGCCTTGGCGCCCTTCACGACGATCGGGCGCTCGATGAGAATCGGGTTCTCCGCCATCGCCTTGATCAGTTGGGCATCGCTCGCCTCGGCCAGGCCGAGATCCTTGTAGGGCGCCTCGCCCTTGCGGATCGCCTCGCGCGGGCTCTTGCCCATCATCGCCAGCAGCTTCTTGAGCTCCGCTGCGCTCGGCGGCGTCTTGAGATATTCGATGATCGTCGGCTTCACGCCCTTCTTTTCGAGGAGGGCGAGCGTCTCGCGCGATTTCGTGCAGCGCGGATTGTGATAGATCGTGACGCTCATCGCAGCGCCCTTAGCGACGGAATTGCGGGCGGCGCGGCGCCATGGCGGTGCTGCGTTCGTCCTTGGCGCGGAAGGTGATGCGGCCCTTGGTGAGATCGTAGGGCGTCATTTCGACGGTGACGCGGTCGCCGGCCAGGATGCGGATGCGGTTCTTGCGCATTTTGCCGGCCGAGTAGGCGAGGGTTTCGTGGCCGTTGTCGAGCTTCACCTTGAAGCGCGCGTCGGGCAGAACTTCGAGAACGACACCGTCGAACTCCAACATATCTTCTTTGGCCATGCCGATTCCTTGATACCGAAACGGGCCGCGTCCAGGGGGTATGACGGACGCGCGCACCGAAAATCACGTGAAAAAAATAACATAACGAATGGGGTGGAGCAGGGTGGGCCTCGCGGCCGCACCCTGCGCCGAATCCGATCGGCCTCACCTATCGGGAGGCCGGAGTCTCAGGCCGAGAGGGCCTTAGGCGTTCTTCAGATTGACCGCCGAGACCTTGCCTTCGCGGCCGCTCTCGAGATCGTAGCTGAGGCGCTGGCCTTCGTTCAGGGTGCCGAGGCCGGAGCGCTCGACGGCGGAGATATGCACGAACACATCCTTCGAGCCGTCTTCGGGCATGATGAAGCCATAGCCCTTGGTCGAGTTAAACCACTTAACAGTGCCGGTCGCCATTGAGAGTCTTCTCCAAAAAAATTAGCCAGCGCGATGTGCGCTGCGGATATCAGCTGCGAATTCGAGAAGACCGGGTCGGATCAAGTGACTTGAAAGACGGGCCGACCCAAGACGAGTTGACGGTCGGAAAATTACCGTCTCATGTCCAGAAAGGCAAGGTAACTCAAGGCTAAAGCCCATTGCTGGGAAGGGTTCTACCGCAGATGTGAGGTGAGCCGGAAGGTTCGCCACGGGTTCGCCAAAGGTTCGTTTGGGTAATAATATTATTTCTTGAGGCCTAAAGTAATAATATAATTCTTGAAATCTCCCCTCATCGTCGCAAACTCCTAGGCGTGGCTTCGGCCATCGGATCGCGCATTCCAAGCCTTCGGGCCAAGCCTTCGGGCCAAGCCTTCGGGCCAAGCCTTCGCGCCAAGCCTTCGCGGGCTTCGCGCCGCTCCTGGACGGCAGCTCCTCGACGAGAGGGGCGCCCTTCATCCGGAAGGGCTCTCTCAGACCCCTGAGGGACAGGAGGACGCCGGACGCGCAGCGATGACGTAGACCTGGCGCCAGCGGCGTCATCGAACCGGGCGGCAGGGTCCAGGCCCATTCGCCGGGCAGAGAGCCACAACGGGTCAACTTACAGGGAGGGTGCGTCGAGCATGGAAGATCCACCCAGTCAGAGATAGCGGCGTCTCCGTCTATCGCCGAGACGCCCCAGTCCGCAGCCCTCGAGAACGATCAGGAGGCGGGCTGACCGACAATCGGTTCAACAGCAAACCCATGACCGGGGATTCGCTCCCCGGATGAGAAAACAGCCCGTCTTGGACGGACAGCGGCACAGACCGCAAACAAACCGGGGCCCCGCCATTTAAAAGATCCTCGGATCTTCGGCGGGGCTTTCCGCTGTCTGGAATAGGGGACGCTTGCAGGCGAGGCCGGCCTGTGGCACCCCAAGTTCCTATGATCTCCACCCCTCGATTCGCGCGCGGCGGAAAACGCCACAGGTATTGGTTGAGCGTCCCCCTCGTCCTTTTGCTGCTGTTGATTCTTTCGCTCGCCGCGAGCACGGCCCTTTATGCGGTGCGCGGTGGGAATCTGACCGGCGATTGGAGTCGCGCGAGCCGCGCCGCCACTGGCCAGGCGCCCGATCCGGCCAAAACCCCCGAACCGGTGATCCAGGTTTATGCGGCGCGCGCTTTCGGCTGGCGCGGCGCCTTCGGGGTGCATATGTGGATCGCCCTCAAGCCCGAGAACGCCACCACCTATACGCGCGCTGAGGTCATGGGCTTCGGCGTGCAGAACGGCGCGCGCGCGGTGCGCGTCGCCCCTGGTATTGCCGACGGCCAATGGTTCGGCAATCCGCCGGAAGTGATCGCCGAATGGCGGGGCGGCGAGGCGGGGCGTTTGATCCCGCGCATCCTCAAGGCCGCGGCGGATTATGCCGACGGCGACCGCTATACGATCTGGCCGGGACCAAATAGTAATTCTTTCATTGCCGCCATCGCTCGCGATATGCCGGAGTTACGCCTTGCGCTGCCGCCCAATGCCTTGGGCAAGGATTACCTCGGCCCGCGCCGCCTGTTCGCCCCGACGCCGAGCGGCACCGGCTGGCAGGTTTCGTTATGGGGCGTCTTCGGCGTCATGCTGGCGCGCGACGAAGGCATCGAGATCAACATTCTCGGCTTCGTCTTCGGCATCGATCCGGGCGGCATGGCGATCAAGCTGCCCGGCTTCGGCAATATCTCGCTCATCGGATCGCGCGCATGACGCAAGCTGCGGCTGAATCGGCGCACGGTGTTTCGTTTGGCGCAGCGACCAAGCTGTGGCTCAAGATCGGCCTGTTGGGGTTCGGCGGTCCGGCCGGACAGATCGCGCTGATGCATCGCCTGTTGGTCGAGGAGAAGCGCTGGATCGGCGAGGCGCGCTTCCTGCACGCGCTCAACTACTGCATGTTGCTGCCCGGCCCCGAGGCGCAGCAGCTCGCGACCTACATCGGCTGGCTGCTGCATCGCACGGCGGGCGGCTTGGTGGCCGGCCTGCTGTTCGTGCTGCCGGGCGCGCTGGTCATTCTGGCCTTGAGCGCGCTCTACGCCGGCTTTCAAGACCTCGCCGTCGTACAGGCGCTGTTCTACGGCATCAAGGCCGCCGTGCTCGCCGTGGTCATCGAAGCACTGCTGCGCATTGCCAAACGCGCGCTGAAAAACCATTGGATGACGGCGCTCGCCGCCGCCGCTTTCGTCGCCATCTTCCTGCTGCACGTCGATTTCCCGCTCATCGTGCTGGCCGCCGGCGTGATCGGCTGGATTGGCGCCAAGCGGCGGCCGGACATCTTCCTGCCGCCGCCGCCCAAGCCCGGCGCGCCAACGGAAAATGCCGCGCTCGATCGCGCGCTCGATGCTGGCCTGCTGCCGCACACCAAACCGAACGCCCGCCGCGCGGCTGGCGTGCTGGCGCTGTGGCTCGTCGTCTGGTTCGCGCCGATCTTCGCCGTCGCCGCCTTGTTCGGCTGGCAGAATGTCTTCGCGCAGCTCGGCCTATTTTTCAGCAAGATGGCGGTCGTCACCTTCGGCGGCGCCTACGCGGTGCTCGCCTATGTCGCGCAAGAGGCGGTGAGTGGCTTCGGCTGGCTCGCGCCGGGCGAGATGCTCGATGGCTTGGGCCTGGCGGAAACCACGCCGGGCCCGCTGATCCTGGTGCTGGAATTCGTCGGCTTTCTCGCCGCTTACCGCCACGGCGGTTTCGATCCGATGCTCGCCGGCACGCTGGGCGCCGGCATCACTTTGTGGGCGACCTTCGCGCCCTGTTTCCTGTGGATCTTCCTCGGCGCGCCCTATGTCGAGGCTCTGCGCGGCAATCAGCCGCTGGCCGGCGCACTCTCGGCGATCACCGCCGCCGTGGTCGGCGTCATTGCCAATCTTGCGCTGTGGTTCGCGCTGCATGTGCTGTTCGCCGATATGGCACGCCGCGCGTTCCTCGGGTTGGAACTCGATCTGCCGCGTCTCGCCAGCCTCGATCTTGTCGCCTTGCTGCTTGCGGTGGCGGCGTTGATCGCCACATTACGCTTCAAGATCGGGATGATCCCGGTGCTGATCGGCTGTGCCGTTCTCGGCGCGGTTTGGAAATTGTGGGCTTGATCGTTGGCGCAAGCGATTTACACCATCGGCCATTCGACGCGGCCGATCGAGAGCTTCATCGACATGCTGCGAGCGGCGGGCGTGACGCGGCTCGTCGATGTGCGCGCCGTGCCGCGCTCGCGCTTCAATCCGCAATATAACCGCGACGCTCTCGACGGCGCATTGCGCGCAGCGGGCATCGATTACCGGCCCATGCCGTCGCTCGGCGGCTTACGCAAAGCTTCGGCCGCGTCGCCCAACGTCGGGCTCAAGGAAGGCTTTCGCGGCTTCGCCGACTATGCATTGACGCCGGAATTTCGCGTGGCCTTGGGCGAATTGAAGGATTTGGCAGAAGACCGTCCCACGGCCTTCATGTGCGCCGAGGCGAATTGGCGCAATTGCCATCGCCAACTGATCGCCGACCGCCTGCTCGCGGAAGGCCATGACGTGCGCCACATCATGAAGGACGGGATCGAGGCGGCCGAAATGAATCCGGCCGCCAAGCGGCGGCCGGAAGGTCTCGTTTATGCGGGGCGGGACGACGACAAAGCGCCGCGCCTGCCCGGTCTTTAGTTATTCGTCGTCCATGCCGAGGGCGTGCTTGTAGAGCTTGAGGATTTCCTCCTGCTCTTCGCGGTCGGCGCTCTCCATCTTACGCAGCTTGACGATCTGGCGCATCGCCTTGGTGTCGAAGCCGGTCATCTTCGCCTCGGCGAACACTTCGCGGATGTCGTTGGCGAGCGTCGCCTTTTCTTCTTCGAGACGCTCGATGCGCTCGATGAAGCTGCGGAGCTGGTCGGCGGCGACGCCGCCCGTGTTCTTCTTGGCTGCTGCTGCTTGGGCCATTGTCTCGTCAGTCCTTATCTCTAGATTTATTTGTCGTCGGCGCCGACCAGGACCTTCACCATTTTGTCGGGGTTCGACGGCGGCTCGCCCTTTTTAATGTTGTCGACGAATTCCATGCCCTCGGTCACCTGGCCCCACACGGTGTACTGGGCGTTGAGGAAATGCGCCGGCGCGAAGCAAATGAAGAACTGGCTGTCGCCCGAATCGGGGTTCTGCGAACGGGCCATGCCGACGGTGCCGCGCTCGAACGGCTCCTTGGTGAACTCGGCGGGCAGTTTCTTGCCTGAGCCGCCCATGCCGCTGCCGGTCGGATCGCCGGTCTGCGCCATGAAGCCGTCGATCACGCGATGGAAGACGATGCCGTCGTAAAAGCCTTCGCGCGCCAGCTCCTTGATGCGCTCGACATGCTTGGGCGCCAGGTCGGGGCGCAGCTGGATGACGACGCGGCCGTCCTTGAGATGGATATGCAGGCTGTTCTCGCGGTCATCGGTCATGGCGCAGGTCCGTTCCTTAAAACGAAATATATGGGAGAAGCGGTGAGGTCAGGGGGCGGCATTGTGCATGGAACAGGGCCCCGCGCAAGGCTGGCCGGCCGACGATCCTGCCATGGCGAAAAGCCATGAAAATCCCTGTGTTTAGGGGGTGGCACACAATCTATTGCCGCGGCGGGGCCGGTTTCTACCGTATGGAGGGACGCCATTTTGTAACAAATCCCTGGTACCCCTCCGCGCATGATGAGGTCTGAACATTTGGAGACGATCATGCGCAGCACGATGCCGGAAACCAAAAGCGTCGTCATCCGCGACAAGATGAAGAGCGCCCTGACCAAAGTCTGGCTCGCCGCCCGCGCGCGACGCGCCGCCAAGATCAAAGCGCACGCCGACTATGGCGTGATCGCCGAGATCGGCATGATCGACGGGCTGGAGCAGTTCCTCGATGCGCAGAGCCTCGAGGACGCGGCGCAGCTCGAGGGGCCGACGGATGTCGAATTGGTGACGCTGGCTCTTGAGCGTCTGTCGCCGGCTTGCATGCGCACCGCCATCACCGGCGTGCCGCAGACGGTGACGGTGCCCGACGCGCAGACCGCCGAAGTGTTTCGCGCCGCCATCATCGCGAGCACCAAGGGTCGCAGGTCAGACCGCTTGGTCAATATCGTGGTCGCCGCCGCTTAGCTCAGCGAAAATTAGAACTTCAGCGACAGACTGAGGGTGCCGAAGCTGTCGAGCGGCTCGTCGCCCTTGTACTCCGACGTGCGGAACACCTGCGCGTAGGTGATACGCATGCTGTTGATCATGAAGGCAAAGCCGAGCTGAAAGTCACCCACGAACGGTTCTTTGTCGAGGCTCAGGCTATCGCTGAAGGTGTTGCCGTCGAGGAAGATGTTGCGCGCCACAGCGCGGCCTTCGGCGCTGGCGAAGAAATACCAAGCGATATCGCCGGCCGGCAGATCGAAGAATCCGGCGCCCGGTAGGCCGGGCCGAATGCGCGGCGGGCCGAAGTCACTCGGCAGATTCTGACCGAGGCGGATGCCGACACCGGTGGCGGCGTAGGTGAAAATGTTGCCCAACGTCGCGCCGATATGAGGCGTCACGTCAACGCCGAGTTTGCTGTTGTCGTAAGAGAACCGCCAATCGGGCGTGCGCCAGGCGCGCTCGTAGATCAGCAGCATGCCGGGCTCATTGTCGAGCTGGTTGTCCCAGCCTTTCGATTCGGGCGAGCCGATCACGCGATGGAAATTATTCTGCACTTGCTCGCCGAATGCCCAGGGGCCGACGACGCCGAGGTCGAGCTCAAGGGTGTCGAGCGTATTGGGTTTTTCCGACAAGAGGGCGACGCCGCCATAGAGCCAGCCGGCATAGGGCCGCTCGCCCGGCAACGGCCCGGTCGCTTCGGTGTTCTTCGGCGTGAAGATGCTCTGGCCGAAGTTGTAGCCGATGCGACGCTTGCCATCGCTGGCCAGCAGCGGGATCTGGCTGGCTAGATTGTTCGCCCAGTCGGGCACATCGTCAGCCGCGGATAGCCAGGAAAAATGGGTTCCTGTCGTGTAGTCGCGGTCGGTGCCGGAGATGAATTTATCGTTCTCGATCACGGCGGACCAGGTGCCGCGCAGATCCGGCGGGTTTTGCTGTGATTTGAGGTCTTGAGGGCGCAGGCGATCGCCCTCTGTGGCTGAGTTCCCATCTTGGGCCCGGGCGGGCAAGACGAAAATCAGCGGGAGCAGAAGAACGCCGGCGACGGCAAAGCGTTGAATTTGGGGCATGAACACAATCTTGAATGATACGGCCAATTAACGCACCAACCTATCCAGAGTTCCTCTTGCCGATATCCGGGAAGTCTGGCCCCTTGCATAAAGCGTGCGTCCGCGGGGGCAAGATAGTCGATTCTTAACGGCAAGCGTTTAAACTATCAACCGAGGCCCGGGATGAACGAGATGGCATTGCGCATTGTGAGCGACCTGGAAAAGGCCAAAGCGGCACGCTCTGTGATTGTCGTCGACGACGACCCTTTGCAGCGCGTGCAATTGATCGACTGCCTGTCGGATCTCGGTATTGAGGTGCTGGAGGAGGAAGAAGGCAATTCCGCGCTGGCGACAATCAAGCGCGTCCGCCCGGCGGTCGTCATCATGGATGTGCGCATGCCCGTGCTCGACGGCATCGCCGCGGCGCAAGTGATTTCGACCTTTGGCTATCATCCCAAGATCATCCTCATGACCGACGATCCCGACTCGCTTTATCGCGCCAACACCAGCAAGCTCGATGTCTTTGCGGTGATCGAAAAGCCCATCCCATTGCGCACGCTGAGCCGCTTCGTCCTTAAGGCGCTTGAATAGAATTTCGATCCTGTGAATCTTTGTCGACGGCAGGGTCTTCCATAACTTTACCGTCCAAGTTTAGATTTGGGATCTCGGCTCTGGGGTGGTGTATCCATACATAGTCTTCGTTGAGCGAATAAAGTTCGAGATGAGCTTTGTGGCGCTCGAAGGTATTCACGTTATCCGTCAGCCACGTCAATTGCAGGACATCGCCTGGAATGGCAACTAGGAGGACGGCGTCCGGCGGGTCGTTATCGAATTCGGCGATCAAAATTCGCAGGTCCTCCGCCGCGAATCCCAGCGCGCGCAAGGCAAAGTATTTTGCGATGGCGATATCCTCGCTATCGCCTCTACCTTGATGAAACAACTCGGCAGGGCTCGCCCAATAATCTTCGATACCCCAAGTCGTCTTGTCTCTCTCGTGCTCAACGCTGTTGATCGCCTCTTGAACGCCGTGGAGTTTTTCATCACGCGAAGCATAAGATAAACGCGATATCATCGACGTCCAGGCGCCTTCGCTTGGCGGCCCTAAACGGGCCGCACGATCCGTCATGTCGCGCCATTTCTTGAAATTCTTCGCCGGTACAAGCCAACGTGCATCGCCGCCGAACAGCGTGGTGAAACGGGTGCTGTTGCCGGCAGGTTTCGAATCGTCGGTCGCTATGCGATCAACGGTTAGCTCTGTAGCGAAATCGATGTTCGGCAGAATTAAACTCAGCAAAGAAACATGCAGACCAACGGCGATAAGCGGATGGCCTTTGAAGAGCGCATTGAGGGATCTCACGGGATACCGATTTTCGTCGGCCTGTGAATGCGCCCGTTTTGAGCGCTATTGTTGGCAGGCACATACCAACGTATGCCAAAAGCTGTTGGTTCCGATCTAAGGAATAGCCCTGAAAAGTCTTGTTTACCGGTTTTTTATTGCGTCTGCCCATTCCCTAGCTGCGCAGCACATAATCTTTGGCGATGGCAACATTCTATTCCTGGCTGGCGCCCAGCCTGCGTTGCAGCAACTCAGTCGGGGGGCGCTTACCAGTCAGCGGGCATCGCCGTCGAACAGGTGGATGAAAGCCGCGCATTGGCGGGAAGCTGTTGAGCGTCGCGCCTGCGGATGACCACATCGCTGGCGGCAGCATGCGCTGCCTGGGGAGGGCTGCGTCAGGAGTGCGCCAAATCGGCCAGGATCACGAGACGAGGAGCAGATGTTAAACCCATGAGATCAACGCGCGTTTACCATGATCGAACTCTTAGAGATAAAACGATCTTGTTCCAGCATCCTGCAGTAGGGCGCGCAGAGCAAAGTGTGGCAGAATGTGATTGTATCGCCCCTGGGAACTCTCTTTCCCGTTGTAAGCGTCGCAAAGCATTTAGCTTTGGTTGTTATTGGGTAAAAAATCCTTATGATTCAATTTATCGTCGTCGGTCATTGACGTCGTGCTAGCGAGTTCGATTTTGCCTGATCCGGTTATTCAAACGTCTCTGCGCATCGTGTTGGCGGACGACCATGAGGTCGTGCGCCGCGGCATTCGCGACTATTTGCAGTTGCTCGAGCCCGGCGTCGTCGTCCATGAGGCGAGCAACCTCGATGAAGTCACCGCTCTGCTCGATCAGATGGGCGGCGCCGAACTGGTGATTCTCGATCTGAACATGCCGGGGATGAACCGCTTCGCCGGCATCGACATCGTGCGCAAACGCGTGCCGGGCGTGCCGGTGGCGATTCTGTCGGGCTCGATCGAACGCAACGACGTGCTGCGGGCCTTGGAGGCCGGCGCCATCGGCTTTTTGCCGAAATTGCTCGGCGGCGAGGCGATGATCAGCGCGCTGCGCTTGATGCTATCGGGCGAGCGCTATCTGCCGTCGTTCATTCTCGACGCCGACGGCAGTATGGGCGACACGCGCCCGCCGCAGGCCATGCACCTGACCGAACGCGAAGGCCAGGTGCTCCGCCATATCAGCGTCGGCCTCTCCAATAAGGAAATCGCCCGCGAGCTGGGCATCCAAGAGGTCACGGTCAAGCTGCACGTCAAAGCGCTGTTCCGCAAATTGCAGGTGACCAATCGGACCCAAGCGGCGCGCCGCGCCATGGAGCTTGGTCTCGGCCAATAATCGGCTCGCTTGGATAAGCCGACCTTTTTTGCCGCTATTTCACGCCCCTTTCAGGTCCCGCCGCTTCGCGCTAGACTTGCGCTAATCAAGAGCCGCGGCCCGCTACGGGACCTTGGCCAGGGAGGCGAACCCGGGATTTTGCGAATGCTTGTTCGCATATCGCCGGTATCTTGTTCCTTACGTCGCTTTGCCTATGCCGTCGCGTCGAAGCCCGAGCGTTCATCCGGGGGCCGAAAAGGAGACGTCGCCATGCAAGTGATGCAGATTCTCAAAGACAAAGGCGCGGACGTGATGACCATGTCCGCCGATGAAACCCTCGCGGACGCGGCCGAGATCTTGCGCGAGCGCCGGATCGGCGCCGTCGTCGTCGTCGGACCGCGTGGCGAGCTGCAAGGCATTCTGTCGGAGCGGGACGTGGTGCGCAGCTTGGCGCAGCACGGCGCCAAGGCACTGGACGAGCGCATCGGGTCGGTGATGACGAGCCCCGTCATCACCTGCGAGCCCGACACTTCGCTTGAAGACCTCATGCGCCTGATGACCCATCGCCGCATCCGCCACCTTCCGGTGGTGCGCGACGGCCGGCTCGCCGGCATCATCAGCATCGGCGACGTGGTGCGCTTCCGGCTGATGGAGCTGGAAAGCGAGACCGAGGTCCTGCGGGACTATATCGGCGGCCGCTAGCCGCCGCCCGCGAAACCCGATTTTCCTTGCCAGACAGGGTTTGTCGCGTCAGAAACGCCGCGTCATGACCCTCGTCACCTTCATCGGCCTCGTCGCCGCCTGCTTGACCACCGTGGCCTTCACGCCGCAGGTGGTGAAGGCTTGGCGCTCGCGCTCGACGCGCGATATCTCGCTCGGCATGTATCTGGTGCTGGCGACCGGCATCATCATGTGGCTGATCTACGGCCTGATGATCGGTGACGTGCCGCTGATCCTCGCCAACGCGGTGACGCTGGTGTTCGTCTCGATCATTCTCTACTGCAAGATCCGCCACGGCTGAGCCGCGCCGGCTTACACTGTCAGCATGATCTTGCCGATATGGTCGCCGGCTTCCATCAGCCGATGGGCTTCGGCGGCCTGGACGAGCGGGAAGGTGGCCTGAATGATCGGCGCGATCTGGCCTGATCCGAGCCACGGCCAGACCTTTTCCTCCAATTCACCCGCCACTGCCGATTTGAACGCAATGTCGCGCGGGCGCAGCGTCGAGCCCGTCACGGTCAGGCGCTTGAGCATGATCGGCTGAAAATCGATCTCCACCTTGCGGCCCTTCTGGAAGGCGATGAAGACGAGGCGGCCTTCCGGCGCCAAGGCGGCGATGTCGCGCGCGATATAGTCGCCGCCGACCATGTCGAGGATGACATTGAGCCCTTTGCCGCCGGTGAACTCCTTGGCGACGGCGACGTAATCTTCCGTCTTGTAGTTGATCGCGCGCGCGGCGCCGAGCTTGACGCAGGCGGCGCATTTCTCATCGCTGCCCGCCGTGACGAGCACGGTGGCGCCGAGGCTCTTGGCGATCTGGATCGCAGTCGTGCCGATGCCGCTGGCGCCGCCATGCACCAGGATCGTCTCGCCGCTGGCCAGCTTGGCGCGGCCGACCAGGTTGCTCCACACGGTGAAATAGTTTTCCGGCAAGGCCGCCGCGCGCACGGCATCGAAGCCGGCGGGCCAGGGCAGGCATTGGCCGGCGGGCGCGGCGCAATATTCCGCGTAGCCGCCGCCCGCCACCAAGGCGGTCACCTTGTCGCCGAGCTTCCAGCGCATTGCGCCTGGCCCCACGGCAGCCACGGTGCCGGCCAGTTCGAGGCCCGGCAGATCGCTGGCGCCCGGCGGCGGCGGATAGCCGCCTTTGCGTTGCGACACGTCGGGCCGGTTGACGCCGGCGGTCGCCGTTTTGATCAGGATTTCGCCGCTGGCCAGCGTCGGCAGCGGGCGGGTGACTGGGCGCAGCATCTCGGGACCGCCGGGCTCGGCGATCTCGATGGCTGTCATCGTTTTGGGCAAGGTTTCCATGGCTGCAATTTAGCATAGGCTTTCGGCTATGATGAACGGGTCAATCACGCCGGAATGCGCCATGCCAGATCTCGCCACCGCCTTCGCCAAGTTCGACGCCGTCAACGCGGGCGATCCCAACCGCCTGATCGTGGACGGCAACCCCGTGCCGAAGGAGCTGCATTACGCGCGGCGCATGACGGCCTGGCTGGGCAAGATCGCGCCGGGCGCCAGCTTGGCGCTGCAACTGGCGGCGCGCGCCCAACATATCGGCCGCTGGACCAGCCCGCGTGGCGACTTCCCGATGAACAAGGCCGGCTATTACACATGGCGCCGCGCGCTCTACGTATTTCACGCGAACACGGCGAGCCGGATTTTGACGGAGAGCGGCTTCGATGCGGCCATCGTCGCCCGCGTCGGCGAATTGCTGCGCAAGGAAAACCTTAAGACGGATGCGGAGATGCAGACGCTGGAAGACGTCGCCTGCCTGGTCTTCCTGGAAAATTTTTATACGGATTTCTCGCGCAAGCACGACGACGACAAGGTCATCGATATCCTGCGCAAGACCTGGAAGAAGATGTCGCCGGCCGGCCACGCCGCCGCGCTCGATTTGGCGAAGGCCTTACCGGAGGATCGCCTGCAGCTAATTCAGCGGGCGCTGGCGGCTTAGTTCACAGCCGTTGATAGCTTGCGCTTTCGTGACGATGCCCGCGTCTTAAAACGCCTCTTCCATACCGGCGCGGCGCAGGGCCGCGTTGGCGGTGATCGGATCGATCACGCGGGCTTCGAGCATGAATTCGCGGTTGAGATGCGGCGTGTACCAGATCTCGCCGCCCTCATCGCCGTCTTGCGTGCGCAAGGGGAAGCAGCCGGCCATCCCCAGCCGTTCCCGTAAAGCCCCGTCGATATCCAGGCTCAGTCTCATGGCGAAAGTGAAGCATTCCCTTGCGGACGGCGCAACGGGCTAAGGTGCTTTCGGCAGGGTCACGCCGATCATGCAATCGCGGGTGACGATGTCGGCAAGCTGCGCTTCGCTCATCCCCTCCGTGCCGCTTGGCCGCATGGGCAGCACGAGATAGCGCAGGTCCGCCGTCGAATCATGGACGCGGACGTCGATGTCGCTCGGCAACTCGGTGCCGAATTCCTTGAGCACAGCGCGCGGCTCGCGCACCACGCGCGAGCGATAGTCGCGGTCCTTGTACCAGGAGGGCGGCAGGCCGAGCAGATTGCGCGGATAGCATGAGCACAGCGTGCAGACGATCACATTGTGCACGGCCGGTGTGTTCTCGGCGACGATCAGTTCGGTCGGCCCCATGTCGATACCCAATTCCAGGATGGCGCTATGGGCGTCGGCGAGCAGGCGTGTCTTGTAGGCGGCATCCGTCCAGGCGCGGACCACGACCTTGCCGCCGAGCGACGGGGTGATGGCGTCGCGCGCCTCGATGGCGGCGCGCACTTCGGCGGCGGTGATGACGCCCTTCTCGATCAGCAGCTCTTTGAGGGCGAGGCCTAGCAACTGGTAATAGCCATGGACCTTCTCGTCCTTGGCCTGGCCCGGATGGGCTTGATCTTGCCCGTGGTCGTGCCCGTGGTCATGGTCGTGGTCGTGGTCATGGGGATGCGTGCCGCTCATGGGAATGTCCTCAGGCCTTGGCGAGCCAATGTTCGTAAATATCGATCAGCAACGTGTCGCTGGCAGGGCCGGCATAGTCCGGCCAGAGATCGACCTGGCTGAACTGCACTTCATAGAGAATCTTCTTGGGCAAGCCGTCCTTGCCGATCGCCAGCAACTCGGGGTTCTTGAAGGCGCCGAAACAGCGGGTGATCCTGCCGCGTTTGCCGCGGACATAGACCGGCGTGCGGATATGGCCGGGCGGATAGTCGTCGCGCACCAGCACGACGTCGCCGGCGGCGAAGCGCGCTGCGGTCAAGGTGGCGGCATCGCTCATGGCTTGCAGGCCGTCTCGTCGGGATCGTCGGCGCCGACGCCGCGCGCCCGAAGGTCGGCGATTTTGGCGTCGATCTCGTCCTGGGTCAGGATGCCCTTGTCGACGAGCTGGCGGCAGATCGCCGCCGTCCAACGCTCATAATAGGCGAGGGTGTTATAGACGTCGTCGCCGAGCGATTCGATATAGAGACGGTTCTCGTCGCGCACGGTGATGCGCCGCTTCGAATCGCCGAGCAGGCCGTGAATGGCGTCGATCTGTTTTTCCCAGAAGGTCGCTTCATGCGGGACCGTTTCAACCGGACCGGCGGGCTGCCCACCGAGATCATGCGTGCCGCGCATAGGCATCTCCTCATTCATGGAGAGCCCAGTCTAGCATGACGAAAGGCGATGTCTCGCCCGCCGGGAGGCGGGGTTATTCCGCTCTGTGAAGTCAGGCCGGCGGCGTCAGCGCATCAAGGCCGGGAAGAGACCGACCAGGCCGACGACGATCAGGTAAATCGCGACGATGTAATTGAGCAGGCGCGGCACGATCAGGATCAGGATGCCGGCGATCAGCGCGATCAGCGGCTGCAAAATGATGGACATGGACATTGGAAGGTCTCCGGTTATAGCGCCGGCGTGACGCATTGCTGCGGCCGGCGAGACAATGAACGCTAGCGGCGAAGGCGGGTTCCCGGCTTTCGGCGATATGCTCTATCGGTAGGCAGCGTTTCATTTCATGCATATTCGCGACGGTTCCGCCGTTTGACATTGCCGGCCGGAATGCCGATCATTCCCGCCAATAAAAACAAGTGGGCCGCGCGGCATGTCGCGGCACCAAGAAGACGCATTCTTCAGGGAGATCGCGCGTGTTCACGTCGCCGGAGCCTGTTCTCAGGGCTCGGTCCGTCGCCATTGTCGGCGCGTCCGAGCGCGCCCGCTGGCCCAGCAGCATTTTCGCCAGCCTGCGCGATCACGGCTATCCCGGGAAAATCTATCCGATCAATCCGCGCTACCAGCAAGTCTGGGGTGTGACCTGCTATCCCGATTTCGCCTCGCTGCCCGAGCCGGCGGACCATGCCCTGGTGATCATCCCGGCGGCGGCGGTGCAGGCGACATTGGAAGAGGGCGCGGCGCATGGGCTGAAATCGGCGACCGTCTATGCCGCCAGCATCGGCGAGGGCCACGATCCGGAAATCGTCGCGCGCGGAGCCGCTTTGAAGGACTTGTGCCGGCGCACCGGCCTGATCGTCGGCGGGCCCAATTGCATGGGCGCCATGTCGATGCGCGAGAAGGCCTTTTTCTATCCGAATGGCGATCTCTGCACGGTCCCCGCCGGCCCGGTCGGCGCGGTATTCCAGTCGGGGGGCACGCTGCAGTTCTGGTGCCAGACCGGCGCGGCGCGCGGCCTCAAGTTCAGCTACATGGTCTCGAGCGGCAACGAGCTCGGCATCGATATCGCCGACTATGTGAATTTTCTTGTCGAGGACGAGCACACCAAAACCATCGCGCTCTTCATCGAGGGCATCCGCCGACCTGACGCTTTCATGGCGGCGGCCAACAAGGCGCTGGTCGCCGGCAAGCCGATCGTCGCCATCAAGACCGGGCGTTCGCTGCGCAGCCGCGCTGCCGCGCAATCGCATACCGGCGCCATCGCCGGTGATTACGAGGCTTACGCCGCCATGTGCGACCGCTACGGCATCGCGACTTGTTCCTCGCTGGATGAAATGGTCGAGGTGGCGCTCGCCTTCCAATATACCAAGCGCCCAAAAGGCAAACGCGTCGGCTGGGTGACGACGTCGGGCGGCACCGTCGATCTGTTGTACGATTACATGGACGGCGAGCGCGGCACGGTGATGCCCGATTACGGCCCGGCGACGGTCGCGGCGATCCAGCCGCATATCCCCGCTGAGATGACGCCGAAGAACCCGCTCGATTCGGGCATCCCTTCGACCCTGGAGACGGCTGCGAAGATTTGCGCCGCGGTCGCTGCCGATCCCGCCATCGACATGATCGCCTGGGCGGCGCAGTTGCCGGGCGGCGCCGGCAAGCGCAAGCTGGTCGACCCGCAACCGATGCTCGATGTGATGGCGGCGACCGATAAGCCGCTCGTTGCCTTCGGCCGCATGCTCTATCCGCTGACGCCGGCCGGCCTGGAGTTTCAGGACCGCATCGGCATCGCTCATCTGCAGGGCCTGCAGCCGACGATCCGCGCCCTTGGCGCCCTGGCGGCGTTCGGCGCGCGCGAGGGCCGCAAGGTGGCGGAGTTGCCGGCACCAAGCGGCTGGCGTGATGCCGTCGTCGGCGAGGCGCTGAATGCGACGCTGGCGAGCCATGGCATGACGCTGCCGAAAAGCGCCTTCGTCAAAACGCCGGCCGGTGCTGCGGACGCGGCGGGCGAGATCGGCTTTCCCGTCGCACTCAAGATCGTCTCGGCCGAGCTGTCGCACAAAACCGAAGTCGGCGGCGTCCTGCTCAATCTGAAGTCGGCGGCCGAGGTCAAGGCCGGCGCCGAGAGCCTGGCAGCGCGCGTCCATGACGCGAGTCTGCATGGTTCAAGCGGGGCAGCGCGGCTCGACGGCTATCTCGTTCAGGAAATGGTCTCGGGCGTCGAGGTCATCCTCGGCGCGCGCAGCGATCCGCTCTATGGGCCGGTGCTGGTCGTCGGCAGCGGCGGCGTCATGGTCGAATTGGTCAAGGACGTGGCGCTCCGCCTGTTACCGGTCGGCGCGGCGGAGGCGCGCGAGATGATCGCTGGCCTCAAGCTGTCGCGCCTGCTGGCCGGCTATCGCGGCCAGCCGGAAGCCGATACGGAAGCGTTGGTCCGTGCCATCTGCGGCCTGTCGGACTTCTATCTCGCCCACCGCCATTGGCTCACCGATATCGAGATCAACCCGCTCATCGTGCTGCCCAAGGGCCTCGGCGTGCGCGCCGTCGATGTGCGGCCGATCTACAGCGACACCGAGCCAGTCACCGCCTGAAGGACGGACGATGGATTTCACTCTGCCGGAAGAACTGCGAATTCTGCGCGAGCAGCTGCGCCGCTTCGTCGATACGGAGATCATCCCGCACGAACGCGAGACGCTGGAAGACAGCGGCGACGAACTGAAGCCGGAGTGGCGCACACGATTTGTGAAGGGCGCCAAGGATCTCGGCATCTGGATGATGGAAGTGCCGGAGGAGTATGGCGGCGTCGGCCTCGATCTGGTCGGCCGCGCTGTCGTCTGGCAGGAATTGGCGCGCACGGTCGGATTGCCGTCGCGCGGCGAGACCATCACCGGCCCGACTGTGCGGCATATTCTCTACAGTCTCGAGGGCGAGCTGAAGGAGAAATACCTGATGCCGGTGCTGCGCGGCGAGAAGAAGGCCTGTTTCGCGCAGACCGAGCCCGACGCCGGCGCCGATCCCGGCGGCATGCGCACCACGGCGGTGCGCGACGGCGACCATTATGTCATCAATGGCACCAAGCGCTTCATCAGCGGCGCCGGCAAGTCCCAGTTCATGCAGCTGATGGCGGCGACCGATCGCGCAAAAGGCTCACGCGGCGGCATCTCCTGCTTTCTGGTCGACATGGATACGCCCGGCGTCAAACTCGGCGTGCGCTACAAGACCATGATGGGCGACGCGCCCTGGGAGATCATCCTCGATAACGTCCGCGTGCCGGCGAAGAACATGGTCGGCGAGGAAGGCGGCGGCTTCAAGCTCGGCCAGAAATGGCTCGGCGCCGGCCGTGTCAAGCATGGCGCGCGGGCGCTGGGCGTTGCCGAACGCTGCCTGGAAATGGCGACGAGCTACGCCAAGCAGCGCAGCACCTTCGGCAAGCCGCTCGCCGAGCGCCAGGGCATCCAATGGATGCTGGCCGATATCTATATCGAGTTGGAGGCGGCCCGTCTGTTGGTGTTCCAGGCAGCGAGCAAGCTCGATGCCGGCGAGGACGCCCGCACCGACGCCTATCTCTGCAAATATTTCGCCGACGAGATGGCCTTTCGTGCCGCCGACACCTGCATGCAGATCCACGGCGGTATCGGCCTGACGACGGATCTACCAATCGAGAAGTTCTGGCGCCAGCAGCGCAGCTACCGCATCACCGAAGGGGCGAGCGAGGTGATGAAGCATGTCATCGCGCGCCATGTGCTGAAAACATACGGCCAATAGGGGAGACGACCATGGCGACCAAGATCAAGACGGCAAAGGCGGGTAAAGCCAAGCCCAAGCAATATGAGACCATCCTGATCGACAAGGACAAGGGGATCACCACGATCACCTTCAACCGCCCCGATCAGCGCAACGCCATGAGCCCGCAGCTGCATATGGACATGGCCGACGCGCTCGACGATCTCGCCGTCGATCCCGACACCGAGGTGCTGATCATCACCGGTTCGGGCAAGGCCTTCAGCGCCGGCCAGGACATCAAGCTCTATTTCCGCGGCACCCAGAACGATCCCGCCGCCCGGCATAAGGCGCGCAATGCCTCGAACGAATGGCGCTGGCAGAAGCTGTCGCGCTTTCCCAAGCCGACGATCGCGATGGTCAATGGCTTCTGCTTCGGCGGCGCCTTCACGCAAGTCTGCGCCTGCGACTTCGCCTTCGCGGCGAACGAGGCGACCTTCGGCTTGTCGGAGGTCAACTGGGGCATCCTGCCGGGTGGCATCGTCGCTTGGAACGTCGTGCAGATGATGGGCTATCGCCACGCCATGTATTACTCGGTGACCGGCGAGCCGTTCGACGGCAAGCGCGCCGTCGAGATCGGTCTGGTCAACAAGAGCTTTCCGCTGGCCAAATTGCGCGCCGAAACGGTCAAGTTCGCCCGCGTAATGCAGGAGAAGAGCCCGGCAGCTGTGCGCTACACCAAGGATGCCGTGCGCGCGGTGCGCTTCATGAACGAGCCCCAGGCCGCCGATTATCTCAATGCCAAGAGCGACGCGCTCAAGTATGTGGACAAGGAAAAGGGCCGCGAACAGGGCATGAAGCAATTCCTCGATGACAAGACCTTCCGCCCTGGCCTCGGCCATTTCAAACGCCAGAAGGTCAAATAGCGGGACGTTTCCTTCGCCACGAGATGATGCTAAATCTGCGTCATGACGTTCGCTGGGATCACCCGCCATGACCGACGCCGCCTTCGCGCTTCCCTGTTGCCGGCGCTCTTC
>CANJIM010000045.1 GCA_947474495.1 Rhodospirillaceae bacterium | reverse complement strand
CGCTGCCGACCGCATGCAGCCATGAGCGTTTAAGGGAGTATAGGCGTGACGAACTGGCCGAAGGATTTCATCTGGGGCGTCTCGACCTCCGCTTATCAAATCGAGGGCGCCGCCAACGAGGACGGCCGCGGCCCGAGCATCTGGGACGTACGTAGCCACCAGCCCGGTCGCGTCGACAACGGCGATACCGGCGACGTCGCTTGCGATCATTATCACCGCTACCGCGAAGACGTCGGCCTGATGCGCGACATCGGCGTCGATGCCTATCGCTTTTCCGTCGCCTGGCCGCGCGTGCTACCGCTAGGGCGCGGCGCGGCCAACGAGCAGGGCCTCGCCTTTTATGACCGGCTGATCGACGAACTGCTGCGCGCCGGCATCGAGCCCTGGCTCTGCCTCTATCACTGGGATCTGCCGCAAGCGCTGCAGGAACGCGGCGGCTGGACCAGCCGCGACAGCGTCGGCTGGTTCGCCGATTACGCCAGTCTCGTCGCGCGGCGTTACGGCGACCGCGTCAAACGCTTCGCCACCTTCAACGAATTTTCCGTTTTCACGCTGTTCGGCTATGCGATGGACTGGGGCGCGCCCGGACAGAAAGACAAGGCGGCGCATCTACAGGCGATTCACCATGTCAATCTGGCGCATGGCGCGGCGGTCGATATTCTGCGCGCGCAAGTGCCGGGCGCGTCGATCGGCGCCGTTCACAACCGCCAGCCGGTGCTGCCCGAGAATGACACGCCGGCGGATCGCGCTGCCGCCGCGACGCTCGACGAACTGTGGAACAATGTGTTTCCTGATCCGCAGATACTCGGCCGCTATGCGCCGCGCATCGCCGAGGAGATGGAGCCCTACATGCAGCCTGGCGACATGGCCCGCATCTGCCGGCCGACCGACTGGTTCGGCATCAACCATTACAACACGATCTACGCGCGGGCCGACGCGACTGCGCCCTGGGGCTTCGCCTGGGGCGAGGCGCCGCCGGAGGTGCCGCGCACCGACATCGATTGGCCGATTGCACCGGCCGCCTTCCGCGACACGCTGGTCAGCACATCGAAGCGTTACGGCTTACCGATCTATGTGACCGAAAACGGCTTCGGCAGCCATGAAGTGCCTTGCTGCTTCGACGAGGTCGACGATCAGCACCGCATCTCCTATTTGAAGCATTACGTCGCCGCCATGGCCGAGGCGATGGTCGCCGGCGCCGACGTGCGCGGCTATTTCATCTGGTCGCTGCTCGACAATTTCGAATGGGGCGCCGGCTTCGCCAACCGCTTCGGCATCGTCCATGTCGACTTCAAGACGCTGAAACGCACGCCGAAGGCCTCGTCGCGCTGGTACAAGGCCTTCATCGCCGGGGCCAAGCTCAAAGCGCAGGCAGTTGCGCCACCACCAAATCGTCCTGCTTGACGAACGTCAGCTGCCGCCAGCCGGCATAGCGTTCGTCGGCATGGTCGGCGATTATGACGACCGCCGCCTGCAGGAAGTCCTGATCCAAGAGGGCGAGCATCTCCGCCTCGCCCTGCGCGTCCAATCCGTCGGTCGCCTGCTGGATGAAAATCCAGCGCGGGCGGTGCAGCAGCAGGCGGGCAAAGCCGAGCCGCTGCTGTTCGCTCGACCCCAAGGTCTGTTCCCAGGCTTCCACCTGATCCAGCCGTGATGCGAGATGCGCCAAGCCGACGCGGGCCAGCGCGTCGCGCAAAGCTTGCGGGTCATGCAAGCCGCTGGCGACCGGATAGGCGATGGCCTCGCCGAGCGAGCCGGCCGGGAAATAAGGCCTTTGCGGCATGAAGAACACATTGGCGTCCGCCGGCAGCTCGATGGCGCCGCTGCCCCAGGGCCATAACCCCGCGACCGCCTTGAACAGACGGATCGCCGCCCCGGGATGGCCGGAGATCACCCAGCGCTCGCCTGGCTTCACCACAAGGTCAATCGCGGCGACCTTGGCCGTCCCGTCGGGATCGCCGAGCGCCAAGCCGCGCAAGACGAGCGCTGGGGCCGGGCCCGTCGCCACCGCGATGCCGCCCGACGGCTGAGCGGCGAGCCCTTCCAACGCCGCATAGAGGCCGAGCACGCGTTCGCCCGAGGCGCGCCAGTCGGCCGCCTTCGTCAAATTGTCGATCGGCCAGGACAGCGCGGAGACCGCTTGCTGAAAAGCCTGGGCGATCTGCATCAGCGCACCGAGCGTGATGGCGCCGACGATGTAACGCGGCGCGGCGATCAGCACCGGAAAGATCGGCGACAGCACGCCCCAGCTCGCGGTGAACATGGTGAAGCGGGTCAGCGCATCGGTCTGGCGGTTCCAGGCGGTGACCGCATCGCCGAACAAGCGATTGAGATGGCGCCGTTCATCGGCTTCGCCGTGCAATAGCGCCACAGCCAGCGCGCTCTGACGCACGCGGCCGAGGCCGAAACGGAAATTGGCTTCTTGATTCTGCCGGCCATCCGCCGCCCGCACCATCGGCGGACCGAGCAGCATGGCGACGAAGGTGCCGATCGCCGCGTAGGCGATGGCCGCCCACAACAAATGACCGGGCAGCCAAATCTCCATGCTCGCCACTTGCAGAGTTGCATCGCCAGACAGGGTCCACAGGATGCTGGCGAAACTGAAGAACAGCAGCAGGCAGTAGAACAGCGAATGGACCAGATCGACGGCATATTCCGTGGCGATGCGGATGTCCTCGGCGATGCGGCCATCCGGATTGTCATGCTCGCCGCCGACGAAATCGATGAGATATTGCCGCCCGCCGGCGAGCCAGCCGCCGAGCAGGCGCGCCGTCAGCCAATCGCGCCAAGCGATTTGCAGCCGGCGGCGCAGACGGAGATGCACCGCCGTGACCGCCACCTGGCCGACGATGATGGCGGCGAAGATCACGGCCAATTCGAGAAAGCCCGACATGGAACGCTTGCCGAAGGCGTCGAACAGCTGCTCGATCCACAGGTTGAGGGCGATCTGTACGACGACCTGGACGCCGGTGAGAACCACCAGCGCCACGGTCCAGCCGCGCACCAGCCATTTGCGTTCCGACGACCAGTAAGCGCCGGCCAGCTGGAAAAAGTTGCGGAAGAAACCGTGCCAGCCCGCCGGCTGCACATTGCGAAAATTCTCCGGATCATAGTCCGGAATGGTCGGATCAAGGCTCATCGCGCGCCACTCCGATCCGCGAATTGCCGCAGCAGTTCTTGCCAGGAGATCGCCAAGGGCTCGCCGGATGGCACGCCGCCCCGCACGAACCGCATCGTCCAACCGGAAAACCCCGTCATGAAGAAGCGCGGTGCCTCGCCCGCTTTCGTATCGCCCTCGCCGTCCGCTTCGCCGATCGCTTGGGGATACCACCCGCCACCGCGCAAGATACGGACTGGCACGCTCCAACCCGTCGGATCGTCGAGCCGCGGATTGAACGAGATATAGATGCCCTCTTGCACGATGTCGGCATGGCCGTTCTGCGTGTGGTTCAGCAGCATGACATAGAGATTAAGGCTGCGATTAAAATGCACCGCAGGCCCCCAGTAAGCGTCGGGATCGGCATGACGCCAGCCCCTGCGGGTTGGCCACAGCGGCGTCGCGAAGCCCTCCGCGACTGGCCGCCAGGCGCCGCCACGCCACAACTCGATTCGCGGTGCCGGCGAATCACGGTCCGCGACGGGATAGCGCGCGACGGCGACCCCTTGCGCCGCTTCGTCGCCGACGTAGCTGGAATAGTGAATATAGAAATACTGCGCCGCAGGGTCAGCCACCACGCAGAAATCGCCGTAACCGCCGGCGAGAAAGCCATTGCGGTAGGTAAAATCGCGCGAGGATTCGGGCGCGTCCAACAACGGCGCCAGAAACCGCCAGGTCAGGCCATCGTCGTCGGAGACGAGCGCGCCGATGCGCGGAATGAACAGGCGATGCGGCTTAAAGAAGACGTCTTCGGCGTGATACCAGCCATAGAGCAGACCAGCCGGATCGCGCCACACCGATTCGATCCATTTGCCGATGTCCGGCTGCGCATCGTCCACCAAGCTCACGCGCTGCAAGGGCGCGGAAAAGCGCAGGCCGGGACCGCCGAGTCGCCGATAAGTATGACCGATCGGTTGATAATGCGAAACAAACAGCAGACTGCGACTGCTTTCGATTAGCACCGGGCTATTCGCGTCAGATCGCTCGAAGGCATCGCCATGCAGGATGATTGGCGCGGCGGGGACCAGCTCGACATGAATGTCGTCGCGCCGTGGCGCCGCCGATATCTCCGTGTTCATGATCCTGACGCCCGTTTCGCCGCTTCAAGCCATGCCCAAGGTGGGACATCGGCAAGCGCTTGGCAAGACGGCTGATTTAAGGCCTCTCTAACCGCGCTGCGGGCGTTACGCCGCCTCGGCTTGCGCCAGGACCTGTGCCACCACCATGTCATCCTGCTTAACGAAGCGGAGCTGGCGCCAGTCGGGATAACGGCCTTCGGCATGATCGGCGATCATGATGATCGCCGCTTCTGGAAACTCCTTGGCGAGCAGCGCGAGAATCGCCGCCTCACCTTCGACGTCCATGCCGTCCGTCGCCTGCTGAATGAAGATCCAGCGCGGATGGTGTAGCAGCAGACGAGCGAAGCCGAGTCGCTGTTGTTCGTTGGCACCGAGCGCCTGATCCCACACCTCGACCTGATCGAGCCGCGATTCGAGATGGGCCAAGCCGACGCGTTCGAGCGCCGAGGTCAAGGCCGCGGGTTCGGGCGCCACCTCCATCTGCGGATAGGAAATGGCTTCGGCGAGCGTGCCGGAGCAGAAGTAGGGCCGTTGCGGCATGAAGAAGACATGGTCGTCCACCGGCAGATCGATCGCGCCGCCGCCCCACGGCCATAGACCGGCAGCGGCCTTGAACAGACGGAGGGCCGCCTCGGGATCGCCCGAGACGATGACATGATCGCCCGGCTGAACGACGAGATCGATTCCCGAAATTCGCACCGTGCCATCGGGATCGGCGAGCGAGAGATCGCGAAAGGATAGAACCGGCTCGGCAGCGATCGTCACCGCGATCGCCGTCGGTTTGTCGGCTTCCCGTTCGAAACTTTCCAGCGCGGCTCGCAGGCCCAACACGCGTTCGCCGGATGCCCGCCAGTCGGCGGCCTTGGTCAGATTGTCGATCGGCCAGGATAGCGCGCCGACCATCTGCAGAAAGGCCTGAGCGATTTGCATGAGGGCGCCCAATGTAATAGCGCCGACGATATAACGCGGCGCAGCGATCAGGACCGGGAAGATCGGCGAGAGGATTGCCCAGCTCGCTGTGAACATGGTGAAGCGTGTCAAGGCATCGGTCTGCTTGTTCCAAGCGACAATCACATCGCCGAACGACCGTCCGAGCGCGCGGCGTTCGTCGGCCTCGCCATGCAGCAAGGCGACAACAAGGCCGTTCTGGCGCACCCGGCCGAGGCCGAAGCGGAAGGTCGCCTCATGCCTCTGGCGCCACTCGGCGCTGCGCACGAGCTTCGGGCCGAGCAACAAGGCGATGAAGGCGCCGAGCACCGCATAAGCGATAGCGATCCACAGCAAGTGGCCCGGCAGCCAAAGCTCGACATCGCCGAGCACCAGCTCGGGCGGACCGGACAGCGACCATAGAATGCTGGCAAAACTGCCGATCAGCAGCGTGCAGTAGAACAGCGAATGGACCAGATCGATGGCATATTCCGTGGCGATCCGGATGTCCTCGGCGATGCGGCCATCCGGATTGTCATGCTGGCCCGGCATGTAGTCGATCAGATGCTGCCGCCCGGACAGCAACCAAGCGCCGAGCAATCGCTCGGTCAGCCAGGCGCGCCAGCCCACCTCGAGCCGGCGGCGAATGCGCAGGTGAATGGCGACGACGGCAACTTGGCCGATGATGATCGCCGCGAAGACGGCGGCCAATTCGATGAAGCCTGCCATCGACCGTTTGCCGAAGGCGTCGAACAGCTGCTCGGTCCACAGATTGAGCGCGATCTGCACGACCGCCTGGGCGCCGGTCAAAGCCAGCAGCGCCACGCTCAAGCCTCGAATGACCCATTTATGTTCGGAATTCCAGTAAGGACCGGCCATGCGCAGGAAATTGCGAAAATAAGCCCCCCAGCCCGATCGTACGACCTTGGTGACGGCTTTGGTCGCGGGCGCCTCTTGGCCCTTCTCCACTTTCGCAATGACACTCATCGAACAATCCCTCGGATCAGAATTCCGCAGGGAAATGGCGTGTCGCAGGCGACGGCCGGGGCTTCCCATTCGGCAAAAATCTAGAGAGCAGGGTCTGATGGGCCTTTGCTCCGTGAAACCAACGATTCAGAGGGCCAGACGTCCCAGAACAATCTCCGGCGGCGGCGGTTTCGCTTTGCAGGCGCAGAACGCCGCCTTATTCTCCGCCGCATGAACGAAATGGCCAAAAACCTGCCTGTGGTCGGCATCACCCTGGATGCCGAAAAACCCGGCGGTTACTCCAAATTCCCCTGGTATGCCGTGCGCGAAAACTACGCCAGCGCCGTCAGCAAGGCCGGCGGCTTGCCGCTGATGCTGCCGCATGAGGCGGATCTCGCCGCCGCCTATCTCGACCGCATCGATGCGCTGATCATCACCGGCGGCGCCTTCGACGTCGATCCGGCTCTGTTTGGCGCAAAGTCCCGTCACTCGACCGTCATCACCAAGGACAAGCGCACCGCCTTCGAATTGGCAGTGACGCGCGGCGCGCTCGAACGCGACATGCCGATCCTCGGCATCTGCGGCGGTGAGCAGCTCCTCAACGTGGTGCTCGGCGGGACGCTGATCCAGCATATTCCCGACGAGATCGCGAACCCGTTGGCCCACGAACAGCCCAATCCGCGCGACGAGCCGGGCCATGACATTGCCATCCAGTCCGGCACGCAGTTGCACGCCATCGTCGGCACCGACAAGCTGGCGGTGAACTCGGCCCATCATCAGGCGGTCAAGACCGTCGGCGCCGGCATCGTCATCAACGCCCTGGCGCCGGACGGCGTGATCGAAGGTATCGAAGACCCGCGCCAGCGCTTTTGCCTTGGCGTCGAATGGCACCCGGAATTTTATTTGAGCGACGGCGACGCGGCGATCTTCCGCGCGTTGATCGCAGCGAGCAAGTGATGGCCGACGAAGTAAAAGGAGAGCGTATCGCCAAGCGCATGGCGCGCGCCGGCGTCTGCTCGCGCCGCGAGGCCGAAGTGATGATCCTCGAAGGCCGCGTTAAGATCGACAACAAGCTGATCATCACGCCGGCGACGCTCGTCACCGACGATATGATGATCACCGTCGACGGCAAGCCGATCGACAAGGCCGAGCGCACGCGCGTCTGGCGCTATCACAAGCCGCGCGGCCTGCTCACCACCAACCGTGACCCGCAAGGCCGCGCGACGATTTACGACAATCTGCCGAAAAGCCTGCCGCGCGTCATTTCGGTCGGCCGCCTCGATTACAATTCCGAAGGGCTTTTACTGCTGACCAACGACGGCGGCGTTGCCCGCAAGCTCGAACTGCCGGAGACCGGCTGGGCACGGCGTTATCGCGTCCGCGCCTTCGGCACTCTCACGCCCGACCAGGTCGAGAAGCTGGCACGCGGCATGACGGTGGAAGGCGTGCGTTACGGCGCCATCGAGACGGCGATCGACCGCCAGCAAGGCGGCAACGTCTGGCTCACCATGAGCCTGAGCGAAGGCAAGAACCGCGAAATCCGCAAAGTGCTCGAAGCTATCGGTTTGCGCGTCAGCCGCCTGATCCGCGTCGCTTATGGCCCCTTCCAGCTCGGCCGCCTGGAGCCGGGCGAAGTCGAGGAAGTACCGGGCAAGATCCTCGCCGATCAGCTGGGCCTTGATAAGAAGGACGTGCATGTGCCGCGCGCCAAGGAGCTCGCCGGCAGGGCCAATGCGACTTCTGGGCCGGCATTCGGGCCGGACGCGACCCTCAAGCGGCCCGCCGCCAAGACGCCCATGCCGAAGGCCTATCGCGTCGAACAGCCCAATCCGGTCGCGCGTGCCGCCAAGAACCAGCAGGCGGCGAAGTTCGGTGGCGGCAAGCCGAGCGCTAAACCTATGAGCCCGAAGCCCGCCGGTACCAAGCCAAGCGTGAAAAAACCAGCTGCCAAGAAGCCCAATGCGGATCGTCGCCGGTAAGCATCGCGGGCGCGAATTGCAAGCGCCCGTCGGCGACGGTACGCGCCCAACCTTGGGCCGCGCGCGGCAAAGCTTGTTCGACATTCTAGAGCACGGCAAATTTTCCGCGACCGGTGAGAGCCTATTGCCGAACGCCCGCGTGCTCGAAGCCTTTGCAGGCAGCGGCGCCTTCGCCTTCGAAGCGCTATCGCGCGGCGCCGCCTTCGCGGCGATGATCGACAACGCCAAGTCTGCCCAGGCCGCCATGCGCGCCAATGCCGCGCTGCTGAAAGAAACCGACCACTGCCGCATCCATGCGGCCGACGCGGCCCGCCCGCCGCCCGCCGACGCGCCCTGCGATCTGCTGTTTCTCGATCCGCCCTACGGCAAATCGCTCGCCGGACCGGCGCTCGCGGCCCTCAGGGAAGCAGGCTGGATCGACGCAAACACGCTCACCATCGTCGAAGTGGCCTCGAAGGAGGATTTCGCCGCGCCGACGGGGTTCGCCGCGCAAGATGAGCGGGTCTACGGTCCGGCGAAGTTCGTGTTTCTGAAGCTGGCTTAACGCCGGCCGAACAGCTTCTCGATATCGGAGAGCTGTAGCTCCACATAGGTGGGGCGGCCATGGTTGCATTGGCCCGAATTGGGCGTCGCTTCCATTTCGCGCAGCAGCGCGTTCATTTCGTTGGCGTTGAGGCGGCGGCCGGCGCGCACCGACGAATGGCAAGCCATCGTGCCGCAGACGTCTTCCAACTTCTCTTTCAGACTGAGGGCCTGATCCATCTCGGCCAATTCGTCGGCGAGATCGCGCAGCAGCGCCTGCACGTTGATCTCGCCGAGCAAGGCCGGCGTCTCGCGCACCATCAACGCGCCCTTGCCGAACGGCTCGACCGAGAGGCCGAGTTCGGCTAGCTCCTCGGCGCGCGCGAGCAGCCGTGCGGCGGACCGTTCGTCCAGTTCGACGACCTCGGGAATCAGCAGCATCTGGCGCGCGACGCCTTTGGCCGACAGCGCGTTTTTCATGCGTTCATAGACCAGGCGTTCGTGCGCCGCATGCTGATCGACGATGACGAGACCCGTGCGCGTCTGTGCCACGATGTAGGTTTCGTGCAGCTGGCCGCGCGCGACGCCAAGCGGATAATCCAAGGCATCATCGGGAAAGGCGCTGTCCTCGGCGCGCGCCATGGGTGCGGCATGCATTTGCAACAGGTCGCTGCCGAGCGGCGCTTGCCAGGCCGTGGCTGTTTCAGCCAAGCCGCGATTCCAACCGCTGCCGCCAGCCCGACCGTAAGGCAACGCCGGTCCCGTGCCGCCGGGCCGGAAGGCGCCGAGCGCGGCGTCCGACACCGTGGTCGAGGCGCGGTGGCCCTGTGCCGCCAAGCCATGCTTGAGCGCGCCGACGATCAAGCCGCGCACCAGGCCGGCATCGCGAAAGCGCACTTCCGTCTTGGCCGGATGGACGTTGACGTCGACCTGGTCGGGCGGCGATTCGAGGAACAGCGCGACGACCGGATGGCGATCGCGCGCCAGGAAATCCATGTAAGCGCCGCGCACGGCGCCCTGCAGCAGGCGGTCGCGCACCGGCCGGCCGTTGACGAACAAATATTGATGCTGCGCCGTGCCGCGCGAATAAGTCGGCAGGGCGGCATAGCCGGTGAGCCGCAGGCCTTCGCGCTCGGCGTCGATCTGCAGCGCGTTCTCGCCGAAGTCGCGGCCCATCACGCCAGCGAGCCGCGCCAGCCGCGCTTCGAACAGGTCGCCGGTCTCGGCTGCGAGCGACAGTTTGCGCTCGCCGTCGCTCGTCACCGTGAAGGAGACGTCCGGATGCGCCATGGCGAGGCGCGTGATGGTATCGAGCACATGGCCTTGCTCGGTGCGCGCCGCTTTCATGAATTTGAGGCGCGCCGGCGTGGCGAAGAACAGGTCGCGCACTTCGACGCGGGTGCCACGCGCCAGGGCGGCGGGCGTCGGCGCGGATTTGACCCCGGCTTCGACGGTGATCTGCCACGCGCTGTCGCCATCGGGCTTGCGCGAGGCGATGGCCAAGCGGCTGACCGCGCCGATCGAGGGCAAGGCTTCGCCGCGAAAGCCGAGGGTGCGGATATCGACGAGATCGTCGTCGGGCAGTTTGGAGGTGGCGTGGCGCTCGACCGCCAGGGTCAATTCGTCCGGCGTCATGCCCTGGCCGTCGTCCGCGACCGCGATATAGCTGAGGCCGCCGTCGCGCAAATCCACATCGATGCGGTGAGCGCCGGCATCGATGGCATTTTCGACCAATTCCTTGACGCAGGCAGCCGGGCGCTCGATCACCTCGCCGGCGGCGATGCGATTGACCAATCCCCCCGGAAGCAGCCGGATCGTCACGCGGGCTTCACGCCGGCCAGAACGGCATGCGCGCTGGCCGGCACCGCGGGGCCCATGGCCCCGAGATATTGGCGGGCCAGCACCTTGCCCTCCTCGACCTTGGGCTGGTCGAACGGATCGACGCCCAACAGATCGGCCGCGATGATGGTTTCGAGCATGAAATGCATCATCAAGGCGCCCATGCTTTCCTCGCCGACCGACGCCACGCGCAAAATGCGTGTCGGGCGGCCGTTGCGCGCCAGCGTTTCCGCCGTGGCGCGTTGTTCGGCATCGAGCAGGTCGCCCATGGTACGGCCGACGAGATAAGCGAACTCCGGTTCGATGGCGAGGTTCGGCATCACCATGTCGCCGGCCCCTTCGGCCGGGCCGAAGATCAGCGTGTAGAGCTTGTCCTTAGGGCCGCCAAGATAAAGCTGCACCTGGCTATGTTGATCGACGGTGCCGAGCGCATTGATCGGCGTCGTGCCATTGCCGTCCTTGCCGAGGCTTTCGGCCCACAGCTGGCGATACCAGAAAGCAAAGGGTGCCAAGCGGTCGACATAAGGCATCAGCACCGATTGGCTGAGGCCCTGGCGCGACGCGACGACGGCCAGCGCGGCGCCAACAGCGGGCGCGGACTCGGCCGGCGTTGCACCCGCCAGCGCGGCCTCAAGCGCGGCCTGGGCGCCGTCGCGCACTTTCTTGGCGTCGAGCCCGGCGATCATCGCCGGCAGCAAGCCGACGTTGGTCAGCGCCGAGTAGCGGCCACCGACGCCAGGATCATGCTCGAACAGCGGAATGCCGAAACGGCCGGCGGCGCGGCGCAGCGGATTGGGCTTGCCGTTTAGCGCGGGCTCGGTGATCGCCACCATATGCTTCGGCAGCGACTCCTTGCCGAGTCGCGCGATATAGGCATCGACCAGGGTGAAGAACTGCATGGCGGTTTCCGCCGTCGAGCCCGACTTCGAGACGACGATGATGCCGCAGCGCGCCAGATCGAGGCTGCCGTAGATCCGGCCGAAGGTCGCCGGATCGATATTGTCGAGGAAATGCAGACGCGGGCCGCTGCCCGCCTTGCGCGGCAGGCCGACCGGCCAATGGGCGAGGGCGCAGAGCGTCTGGCCGCCGAGGCTGGAGCCGCCGGTGCCGAGCACCAGCACATCGTCGAACTCGCCGCGAAAACGCGCCGCGACATCCTTCAGGGCCGTCAGATCGCCGCGCGCCGACGGCACCGCCAACAACGGCAAGCTGCCCGGCGCGCGCGGATCGCGGGCTTGGCCGCGCAAACGGTCGAGCGCCCGCGCCGTTTTGGCGATGGCCGCCTCAAGGGCCGCTTCGGGAATGCCGCCGTCGCCGATGCGGCCGGCGAGGCAGGTGGCGATGTCTTGCTCGAAATGCATGGGGGGACTCTAGCAGAGAGGGGGAGTGGCGGCCAACCGACGGAAATCGGCAAAAGCCATCCTGTCCGACCACTGTGGCGGTTCCAAGGCGGCCCGTAAGCTACCGTCTTCATGACGCTGGCCATTCCCCCTCCCCTTGCGGGCAGCCGGGCGCCCGGCTTTTGCCGCTGGCCGCTCAGTCCTCGATCTGGGGGGCCGTCGCCGTGGCCGTCACGCCCTTTGGCTGGCCGACAACGACAAAAGTCAGCTTGGTGGGATCGAGCAGGCGCTGCGCGACGCGCCGGACATCGGCCAGCGTTACCGCTTCGATGAAGCTATTGCGCTTGTCCATGTAGTCGATACCGAGCTCTTCGAGCTGGATGCCGACCAGCAGGCTCGCCATCCGCGCTGTCGAATCGATATTGGTGAGGAACGAGCCCGTCAGGTAGGTCTTGGTGTCGGCCAGTTCCTCTTCGGTCAGGCCTTCGTCGCGCAGCTTGGCCCATTCCTTGCGGATGATGTCGATACTTTCGCCGACGCGATCATTCTGGGTGGCGACGCCGCCGGTGATAAGGGCCGCACGGTCATAGGGCGCGAGCGAGGTGTTGACGCCGTAAGCCAGGCCGCGTTTCTCGCGTACCTCTTCCATGAGACGCGAAGTTAAGCCACCGCCGCCGAACGCCTGGTTCATCACATAGGCGATGTAATAATCCGGGTCTTTGCGCGAGAGGCCGGCCTGTCCGAACGTCACGACGCTCTGCGGCAACTTTTTATCGATGACGAAGACCTGGCCCGCCAGCGCCGGCGTCACCATCGGCAGGCTGATCGGTCCGGCAGACGCCGGCAAATCGCCGAACACCGCATCGAGACGCGGCTTGAGTTCTTCCGGCGTGATGTCGCCGACGACGCCGATGACCAGCCGGTCGCGCACGAAATGCTGTTTCACATAGGCCTGGAAATCCGCCGTCGTCAGATTTTCCACGCTCCGGCGGGTGCCCTCGGCGGACCGTCCATAGGGATCGTCGCCGAACGCCGTACGCGACAGCACACGGCCGGCGATGCGGCGCGGATTTTCCGCCGCGCCCGACAGCCAGGCGCGCGTCTGCGTCTTGACCTTCTCGACCGCCGAGGCGTCGAAGCGTGGCGCGTTCAAGGCCAGCCGCAGCAGATCGAACCCCGTCTCCGCATTGCGCTTGAGCGTGCGCATGTTACCGCCGACGCTATCGACCGACGAATCGAAACCGAGCGACACGGAACTGTCTTCCCGCCGGCGCTGGAATTCCTGCGAGTCGAAATTGCCGGCGCCTTCGTCCAACAAGCCGGTGACGATATTGCTTAACCCTTCCTTGCCGACGGGATCGAGCGCCGAGCCGCCGTGAAAGGCAAATTGCAGCGCAATGACCGGCACGCTGCGGTCCTGCACCAGCCAGGCTTCGACGCCCTTGGCGCTGACGACGCGCTCGATGGCGACGGCATGGGCCGGCGCGGCAAACGAGAGAATCGCCCCCGCGTATAGCGCGGCGGCGGCGATCACGGGAGAAATCCTACGCATCGCTCAGCTCCGCGACGGACGGGGCGCCGGCAGCAGCGCGCCGGTGACCGAGTTGACGATATTGAACACGTTGCGGGCGGCAGCATTGACTTGCTCGGGCGTCACCGCGCCGATGCGCTCGGGCCAGGATTCGACATCGGCCACGGTCTGACCGGTGGCGAGGGCCGTGCCGATCGCCATGGCGCCGCGGCGCAGCGAATCGCGGGCGTAGTCCGAACTGGAAACGAGCTGATTCTTGGCCCGCGTCACTTCATCGGCCGTCACGCCGTCCTTCAGCAGCCGGGCGATTTCGAGGTCGATCGCCTCTTCGAGCTTGCTGAGCGGCACGTCGCTGCGCGGCTGACCGCCGATCGAAAGGGTGCCGTAATCGAGCGCGCTCGGCTCGTAGGACGCATAAGCCGAGACCGCGAGCTTATCGTCCTCGACCAGTTTCTTGTGCAGCCGGCTGGTGGCGCCACCGGACAGGATCGTTTCCAGCACCTGCAGCGCGTAAGCATATTGCGTGTCGCCGGTGGTGTAGCTCGGCGCCAGATATTCGCGCGTCAGGCGCGGCTCGCGCACGCGGTCGCTTTCCAGCACGACACGGCGCGCGGCGACATGCAGCGGCTCGCGCAGGCGCGTGCGCGGCGCAATGTCGCGGCGCGGAATCGGCGCGTAATATTTCGCCGCCAAGCCGCGCACCTGTTCGACGGTCACGTCGCCCGAGACAATGAGAATGGCATTATTCGGCGCGTAATGCCGGCGATAGAAATCAAGGGCGCCGGCTTGCGTCAAGGTCGCCATCTCATGCTGCCAACCGATCACCGGAATGCGGTAGGGGTGGTTGAGAAACAGGGAGGCATTCATTTGCTCGTTGAGCAGCGCCGCCGGATTGTTGTCGGTGCGCGAGCGGCGCTCCTCAATAATGACCTGGCGTTCCGGCGTCACCACCTCTTCAGTGATGGCGAGATTGGCCATGCGGTCCGATTCGAGCTTCATCACCAACTCGAGCCGGTCGGCGGCGACCGTTTGATGATAGGCTGTGTAATCCCAACTGGTGAAAGCATTGTCGCGGCCACCGTTGCGCGCGACGATGCGTGAAAACTCGCCCGGCGCGATACTGCCGCTGCCGCGGAACATCAGATGCTCGAGGAAATGCGCAACGCCGGACTGGCCCTGTGGATCGTCAGCCGAGCCGACTTTGTACCAGACCATCTGGGTGACCACCGGCAAGCGGTGATTCTCGATCACCACAACCTCGAGCCCGTTGGGCAAGGTGAAGGTCTTGGGATCAAAGACGGCCGCTGCAACGGGCTGACTTGCCGCGATAAGCAGGCCGACAGCGAATGCTGCGCGCGCCAAATTCAAACGGGGGAACATCGCACCTCCTGATCGCCATCGCTCCGACGAGCGACAGACACGCGCCTCACGGGCTTGGTCACGCCCATGGGATTAGTCAGGGCACAGTATGGCGTTTCCGAGGCAGCGGCGCTGTCGCAAAACATCACGAAAGCGCGAGGCGGCACGCCGCTGTCGCGTTCCCGCAGGGCATCCGCCGTTCGTTAAAAGATACCGCTGAGCAGACCGCGGTTGAGTCCGTCGCCACGCCGCTTAATGATCGGCGTCTCGCCGTCCGTCGGCGCTTTGCCGAGCGCGGCGTTCTCGCGCAGGCGGCGCGATTCCTTGTCGGCATCGATGACGGTGCCGGGCGTTTGCGCCGACTGCCAGAACATCAGGCTGTCGACGAAGCCATTTTCGGCCTCGGCGAGCACGGAGCTCTCGCGGTTGACGGTGGCGCGGATGTTGGGATCGGCCTCGCCCGCGCCGGCCAGGCGCAGGAACGCTGCTTCGTTCGGATCGCGGTTCTGCAGGATCGGGCTCGCTTGGCGTACCGGGGCGTTGTCGCGGTCGACGACAATCTGACGCGCGGTTTGGCGGATGTCGGTTTCCTGCGGACGCTGAGCGCCGGGTTGCGGCGCGGTCAGGCCGTAATCCGGCGGCAGGCTGAGCGGCGCGCGCGAAACGACACGAAATTCGTCGGGCGGCGTCTTGTCGCTGCCGAGGATGCTGCCGAGGTTCGAGCAGCCGGTCAGCGCCACCAGCAGCGCCGCGGATGCGGCGATGCGCCAGGAAGAAAGAGCCGAACGAGAAAGCCGAGTCATGAACCAGTCCTCTGTCGCGAAATCAACGCAATGATTCCTTACGCCCGAACAGGGCGTCAAGGACCAGTAATAGCACGCCGACCACGATCCCGGCGTCGGCCAAATTGAAGGCCGGCCAATGATAGCCAAAGGCATGAAAATCCAGGAAATCCGCCACCGCGCCCCAGCGCAGGCGGTCGATCACGTTGCCGATGGCGCCGCCGATCACCAAGCCGAGGGCGATCAGCAGCCAGAAATGGACGCTGCGCCATAACCAGCCGACGAGAATGACAACGATCACCAAGGCCAGGCCGGCGAACAACCAACGGGCCCATTCGACATTGTTGCCGAGGCCGAAGGTGACCCCTTCGTTCCACACCATGACGAGGTTGAAGAAGGACGTCAGTTCGATGCGGCGCGGCGGATTCATCAAATGGCCGACGATCCACCATTTGCTGATCTGGTCCAGCACCACCAGCAAGGCTGCAATGCCAAGGCCAATCGGCAGGCGATGCGGGTGCGGCGGCAAAACCGCCGGCTCGGTCTTCGGCGCGTCGGTCAGGGGTGCAGTCATCGGCTTATGCCACCGTCAGGCTGTCGAGGGCGTCGGCGCAACGGCCGCAGGTGTCGTCATGCTTGGGCTGCTTGCCAACCTCTTCGAGGACGCGCCAGCAGCGCTGGCACTTGGCGCCCTCAGCCAATTCGACGACAACGGCGACGCCCGGCACGTCGGGCAGGCGGAAGGCATCCGCCGCGCCCTCCCCATCCAACAAAGCGATGTCCGATGTGATGGCGATTTCGGCGAGATCGAGATCGGCGATCGCCGCGCGATAGCTGGCGTCGGCATAGACCTTGGGCGAGGCCTGCAGGCTGGCGCCGATCACCTTGTTGGCGCGCGCCAGTTCGAGCGCGCCGGTGACGACACGGCGCAGCTTGCGGATTGTCTCCCACTTGGCTGCGAGCTTGTCGTCCTGCCAGTTCGCCGGGATCGCCGGGAAGTCGCGCAAGTGGACGCTGTCGGTCTCGCTCGGGAAGCGCGACAGCCAGGCCTCTTCGGCCGTGAAGCAGAGCACCGGCGCGAGCCAGGCGGTCAAGCAGTTGAACAGCGTGTCCATTACCGTGCGCGCGGCGCGGCGGCGGATGCTGGTCGGCGCGTCGCAATAGAGCGCATCCTTGCGCACGTCGAAGTAGAAGGCTGACAGATCGACGGCGCAGAAGCTGTGCAGCGCGGCAAAGAAATTGTGGAACTCGAAGCTGTCGCAGGCGGCGCGCAGTTGCTTGTCCATCTGCGCCACCTGATGCAGCACCAGGCGCTCGAGCTCCGGCATCTGTTCGACCGGCAATTTCTCGGCATCGCTGAAGCCGTCGAGCGCGCCCAAGAGATAGCGCAGCGTGTTGCGCAGGCGGCGATAGGTGTCGGCCTGATACTTCAGGATTTCGGGACCGATGCGCAGATCGTCGGAATAGTCCGAAGCGATGACCCACAGGCGCAGGATGTCGGCGCCGAATTCTTCCATGACTTTCTGCGGCGCCACGACGTTGCCGAGCGACTTGGACATCTTGCGTCCCTGCTCGTCGAGCACGAAGCCATGCGTCAGCACATTGTCGTACGGCGCGCGGCCGCGCGTGCCACAGGATTCCAGCAGAGACGACTGGAACCAGCCGCGATGCTGGTCGGAACCTTCGAGATAGAGCGCGGCAGGCGAACCCAGCTCGGGGCGGGCTTCGAGCACGAAGGCGTGCGTGCTGCCCGAATCGAACCAGACATCGAGGATGTCCTTCACCTGCTCGAAGTTCGCCGCATCATGCTCGGGCGCAAGGAAGCGCGACGGATCGGCGCTGAACCAGACATCCGAGCCTTCGGCTTCGACCGCCTCGACGATGCGCTGCATCACCTTGGGATCGCGCAACGGCTGGCCGGTGCGCTTGTCGACGAAAACGGTGATCGGCGCGCCCCAGGCACGCTGGCGCGAGACGCACCAGTCGGGACGGCCCTCGACCATGGCGCCGATGCGATTGCGCCCGGCGGCGGGCACGAAGCGCGTGTCGTCGATGGCTTTGAGCGCCTTCTGGCGCAGCGTCTGGTTTTCGCCCGTCGCCGGATTGTCCATGGCGATGAACCATTGCGGCGTGGTGCGGAAGATCAGCGGCGCCTTGGAGCGCCAGGAATGCGGATAGGAGTGCACCAGCTTGCCGTGCGCCAACAGCGCGCCGGCCTCAGTCAGTTTCTCGAGCACCGGCTTGTCGGCCTTGAAGACATGCAGGCCGGCGAACAGCGGCACGCGCGGATAATAGGTGCCGTCCTCGGCGACCGTCTCCGGCACTTCGAGCTTGAATTTCTGGCCGACGACGAAGTCCTCCGCGCCATGGCCCGGCGCGGTATGGACGAAGCCGGTACCCGTTTCCGTGGTGACATGATCGCCCGGCAGCAAGGGCACGTCGAAATCATAACCCTGCCCACGCCACGGATGCGAGGTCACGCTGCCTTCGAGCTGTTCGCCCGTGAGCGTCGCGGTGATCTTATGGCCGGTGATCTTGGCGGATCCGAGCAGGCTCTCGAGCAATTCGCGGACGACGAGAATCTTCTCGCCGACCTTGGCCAAGCTACCCTCGCCCGCTTCCGTCACTTCGACGACGAGATAGTCGAAGCTCGGGCCGTAAGCGATGGCGCGGTTGCCAGGCAGCGTCCAGGGCGTCGTCGTCCAGATGACGATCGACGCGCCCTTCAATTCGGCAAGGCCCGTTTTGACCACGGGGAAGCGCACCCACACCGTCGTCGAGGTATGGTCGTGATATTCGACTTCGGCTTCGGCGAGCGCGGTCTTCTCGACCACCGACCACATCACCGGCTTCACGCCCTTGTAGAGCAAGCCGTTGAGCAGGAACTTGCCGAGCTCGCGCACGATCGAGGCTTCGGCGGCGTTGGTCATGGTGGTGTAGGGATTGGCCCAATCGCCGGCAACGCCGAGGCGCTTGAACTCCTCGCGCTGGATGTCGATCCATTCGGCGGCGAAGCGGCGGCATTCGTCGCGGAAGTCGATGATCGGCACCGCGTCCTTGTCTTTGCCCTTGGCGCGGTACTGCTCTTCGATCTTCCATTCGATCGGCAGGCCGTGGCAGTCCCAACCGGGCACATAGGGCGAGTCGTAACCGAGCATGCCGCGCGTGCGGTTGATGACGTCTTTCAGAATCTTGTTCAGCGCATGGCCAATGTGGATGTTGCCGTTGGCGTAGGGCGGGCCGTCATGCAGCACGAACTTCGGGCGGCCTTTGGCGCGGGCGCGCTGCGTCTCGTACAGACCGATCCTGGCCCAACGGGCGAGGAGCTCTGGCTCGCGCTGGGCGAGCCCCGCCTTCATCGGAAAGGCGGTCTTCGGCAGGAAAACGGTGGATTTGTAATCGACGGCCATCGGCGGGCAAATTTCGCTGAAAAATCAATGGGCGGGAGGCTGAAAGCGTCCACAGGGGCCGCACTGTTCTCTATCGGCGGCGGCGCGTCAACCGTGCAGAACGGCCTTAGCCTAGCTTGAATCCCGGAGCGGCGAAGCGCGCCGGATCGGCCAAGACGGCGCGGGCCTGGGCCGAATCCTTGTGCATCTGGGCGATCAGCGGCTCGACCCCATCGAATTTCTGCTCCTCGCGGAGATATTCGATCAAGGCGACGCGCAGATGCTTGCCATAAAGATCGCCGGAAAAGTCGAACAAATGCGCCTCGAAACGCAGGTCTCGGCCGGCGAAAGTCGGGCGCCAACCGAGCGAGGCGACGCCGTCGCGCCACACCGTCTGGGCGCCCTCGTCGATGCCGGCGCGGATGGCATAGATGCCCGCCTTGGGGCGCTGATAGTCGCCAAGCGGCAGATTGGCGGTGGGGAAACCGAGGGTGCGGCCGACGGCGTCGCCATGCTCGACGCGGCCGCCGATTTCCCAATAGCGGCCGAGCAGCTTGGCGGCCTCGGCCGGCTTGCCCTCGACCAGCAATTGGCGGATGCGGCGGGAGGCGATCACTGTGCCGTCGGGCTCGCGCTGGGTGAAGACGCGGGTGATCTGGAAATCGAAGCGCCGCGCCAGTTCGCGCAGCAGCTGCACGTCGCCAAGGCGCTTGCGGCCAAAGGCGAAGTCCTCGCCGACGACGACATGGCTGACGCCGAACCCGCTGACCAACAGATCGATGACGAAGTTCTCCGCCGGGATTTCGGCGAAGGCCTTGTGGAACTGCAGCACATAAAGGCAATCGACGCCGAGCAGCTCCATCTGATGCGCCTTGGTGCGCAGCGAGCTGAGACGGAAGGGCGGCGCGTCGGGCTGGAAAATGCGGCGGGGATGCGGCTCGAAAGTGAGCACGCCGAGCGGCTTGCCGGTGGCGCGGGCGATCTCGCCGGCCGCGCCGATAACGACGCGATGGCCGCGATGGACGCCATCGAAATTGCCGATGGCGACGACCGCGCCGGTGGCGTCGGGCGGCAAACCGTCATAATGGCGAAACAGGCGCATCGGCGAACACTAGAGGTTATCGAACGGCGGCGGCGGCGATAAACGACGCGCCGCCGTTATAACCCGGAAATAGCTGAATGTATTAAGAAATTCGGCCTGCGCAAATCAGGCGAATGACTGCGCCTGCGGCAGCGGCGCCGGCGTGCGTTCGGCTTTCGACTGCACCATCATCATGGCGCTGCCTTCGAGCACCACTTTGTCGCCGACGTAGCATTTGGTCAGCAGCACGGCGCGCTTCTTTTCGGGAATGACTTCGCTCACCGTCACTTCGGTGCGCACGGTATCGCCGATACGGACCGGCGCCTTGAAGCGGAGATCCTGGCTCATGTAGATGCAGCCGTAGCCCGGCAGCTTGGTGCCGAGCGCAGTCGAGATGAAGGCGGCGCTCAGCATGCCGTGGGCGATCTGGCCCTTGAACATGGTCTTGGCGGCAAAGGCGGCGTCGAGATGCACCGGGTTGTTGTCGCCCGAGACTTTGGCGAAGGCGATGATGTCGGCCTCGCTGACGGTGCGGACATATTCGGCGCTCATGCCGACGCTCAATTCCTCGATCGCGTAACCCTGGTAGGCGCTTTCGGTGGCGAGAGTGGTCGCGGCCATTGTGATCTCCTTGCTCGGGCCGGCCCGGACAAGATCAGGGGGCCGATTGGGGGCGCCGCCAGGGTCATGCTGCGGCGCACAAAAATTATGTTGCGGCGCAATATAACCCGCCGGCGTGGCTGGCTCAAGAGGCCGCCACCCGAGGGTTCATAAGCTTAAAAGATTAAGACTTCAGCGGTTGCGGCGATGACGCACCGCAACAAAAATCTGCCAACGATTTCCGATGCTTATTCCATCATGACGGAATAGCCGCCATCGACGAACAAGAGATCACCGACGATAAAGTCGGAATCGTCCGAGACCAGGAACAGCACTGCCTTGGCGAGATCGATCGGCTCGCCGTTGCGCCCGCGCAGGTTGGTGACCGGTCGGGTCGGGTCGAACGTGTCCTTGCCGACCGGCGAGCCGATCTTGTTGGGGATCACGCCGTTGACGCGGATATTGTGCGGCGCGAGCTGCATGGCCATGGAGCGCGTGAGGTTGGCGACGCCGCCCTTGGCCGAGGTATAGGCGATGGCGCGCGGCCGCCCGCGGAAACCCGAGGTCGAGCCGACATTGACGATTTTACCGCCGTTTCCGGCCTTCACCATGGCTTGCGCCACATGCTTGCCGACCAGGAAGGGGCCGGTGAGCGTCACGGCGATGGTCTTGTCCCATTCGGCCTTGGTGATCTCGAAGATCGTCTTGTTGTCGGAATAGGCGGCGTTATTCACCAGGATATCGATGCGGCCCCATTTTGCGACCACATCGGCCACCAGCTTTTCGACCGCCGCCTCGTCCGACACGTCGGCGACGAAACCGCCGGCATCGCCGCCGGTCGCCTTGATCTCAGCCGCGACCTTGTCGGCGCGGCCGCGGTCCATGTCGACCACGGCGATCCGCGCCCCCTCGGCGGCCAGCAGCTTCGCCGTCTCCTCGCCGATATTGCGCCCGGCGCCGGTGATGATGGCGACCTGATCCTTGAGCTTCATAACTGCCTCCTGCCGTCCTGTTTTTATAGTGGCCGGCATTGAACCAGCCAGGCCCCCTTGGCGCAACTAGGCCAGCGCAACGCGGCTTAGGGATTTTTTAACAAGGGTGCGTTAAATGAAACGGTGGGGCACAATGCTTTGTCCCTCGCATTTCACGGAGAGTCCCGTCATGGCTTTCGGCGCCGCAAAGATCCCCAAAATTCGCGAACATGCGGAGCTGACGCTGAGCGACGGCACCCATTTGGTCGGCCATGTCTTCATCGACGCGACCTCGCGCATTCAGGACCTGCTCAACGCCACGCCGCGCTTCTTCCCCTTCATCGATGACAAGAACCAGATCCACCTGATCAACAAAGATTGGGTGATGATGCTGCGGCCTTACGACAAATAGGCCCGGCGACAAATAGGCAGCGGCTGGCGACACGGCCGCCGATTGACGTCCTTCCGGGCCGCCTCTAGCATTCTCCCACAACCGGATCGCGCAGGTCCGGATGCAGACTGCCGCAGCAGCTTGCGCGATTACGCCCGCCGCCGAACCGGTGGGCCGGGGAGATTCCATGTCCGACCTGACGCTGACCATTGCGCTCGAACGCTACGACCGCCATTTCCCATTCTTCGACGGCACGGTGAAACCACCGCCGGGCTTGCAGCTCAAGGTGCTGCAGATCGGCCAGACGGCGAATCTGCGCGACGGCAATAACCGTCACGAGCGCATGATCCACGACGCGGCGTTCGACGTCTGCGAATTTTCCATGTCGACGTATCTCATGGCGAAAAACCGCGGCGTGCCGCTGACCGCGGTGCCGGTCTTCCCGCGCCGCCTGTTCAGCGCCAGCCAGATGTTCGTCCATCGCGATGCAGCGCTGTGGGATCCGAAGGACCTGATCGGCAAGAAGGTCGGCATCAGTTCGTTCCAGACGACATTGTCGCTCCTCGCTAAGGGCGATCTCAAATTCGAATATGGCGTGCCGTGGGAGAAGATCCACTGGTTCACCACCACCGGCGAGAAGGTGAAGTTCACGCCCAAGCCCGGCGTGCAGATCACCGCCCTGCCCACCGACACGGACCTCGGCGCCGAATTGGCGAAGGGCACGATCGACGCTTTCTTCCTGCCGCATCCGCCGCATTCGGTGATGTCGGGGCAAGTGCCGGCGCGGCGCCTGTTCAAGGATACGCGCGCCGAGGAGCTGCGTTACTTCCGCAAGACCGGCTATTTCCCGATCATGCATGTGCTGGCGTTTCGCGAGGAGCTGAACGAGCGCCATCCCTGGCTGGCCGACGCGCTGATGGCCTGCTACGCCCAGGCCAAGGAGATTTCGGCCTCCTATTACGAAGACCCGAACTTCTTACGCCTCCTCTGGGGCCGCCATGATTTCGAGGACGAACGCGCCACGCTCGGCGCCGACCCCTGGCCGATCGGCTTTAAGGCCAATCGCAAAAACCTCGCGCGCTTTATCGAATACTCGCACGATCAAGGGCTTATCAGCGAGGCCTACCCGCCCGAGCAGCTCTTCGCTGCGCAATCGCTGCAAAGCTGACCCTAGCCTGCTAGGCTTCCCGCAACGACGGCGATAACGCCGCGTCTGGGGAGCCGTCTGCGCGTCCGCATCACATGTGCGCGCGGCGGCATAACGACTGCTAGGGAGGTCGTCATATGAAAGCGTCCGCTTACGCGCTTGCCTGCATCATTGCGTCGCTTGCCGGAACCGCCGCGGCCGATCCGGTCGCCGATTTCTACAAGGGCAAGCAGATGCAGTTCATCATCCGCTCCAATGCCGGCGGCGGCTACGATCAATATTCGCGCCTGCTCGGCCGCCACATCGTCAAACATATTCCCGGCAATCCGACCATGCTGCCGGTCAACATGCCGGGCGGCGGCGGCTTGCAGGCCGCCAACTTCATTGCCCAGGCGGCGCCGAAGGACGGCACTTATCTCACCATGGTCGGCCAGGGCCTGCCGATGGACCAGGCGCTGGGCTTGAGCAAAGGCCTGCAGGCCGACATGAAGACCTTCAACTGGATCGGCAACATGAGCGATTCGAACCAGATCACCATCACCTGGCACACGTCGCCGACCAAGACCATCGAGGACGCCATGCAGCGCGAGACGGTGATCGGCGCGACCGGCGCCGGCTCGATCTCGACGCAGATCCCTGCCGTGCTCAACAATGTGCTCGGCACCAAGTTCAAGGTCATCTTCGGCTATCCCGGCGGCCCGGAGATCAATCTCGCCATGGAGCGCGGCGAGCTCGAAGGCCGCGCCACCAACCCCTGGGCGAGCTACGTCTCGGTGACGCCGCATTACGTCGCCGAAAAGAAGCTCAATCTCCTGGTCCAGACCGGCATGAAGAAGGAACAGGATTTGCCCAACGTGCCGTTGATGCGCGACTTGGCGAAAACGCCGGAGCAGAAAGCGATTCTGGACTATGTCTCCAAGGCCGTCGCCGTCGGCCGCCCGGTCGGCACCACGCCCGGCGTGCCGGCCGACCGCGTCGCCGCCTTGCGCAAGGCGTTCGACGCGACGCTGACCGACCCGGCCTTCATCGCCGAAGCCGACAAGCAGAAGATGGAGATCAACGCCATGACCGGCGCCGAGTTGCAGCAGATCATCACCGACGTGATCGACGCGCCGGTCGAGCTGCTGGAAAAAGTGCGCGTGGTGACCAGCTCGCGCGACGCCAAGGAGTTGCCGGGCGCCAAGCCGGCCGCAAACTAACAGGCCTCCAACTCGCCATCGCGCGAACGGCGGCCCTCGCTATACGCGGGGGCCGTCGACCGTTTTCGTCTCCAGTGTTTTGTGGGCGATATAGCCGCCGTCGATCAACAGATCCGACGCGGTCATGAAGGACGATTCGTCGGACGCCAAAAACAGCGCGCCATAGGCGATCTCATCGACTTTACCGGGCCGACCCAGCAGATACATCGGCCCACGCGCCTTGCGCGCCGCCGCGAGATCGCCGTTATAGCGCCATAGCGCGCGCGGCGTATCGATGGCGCCGGGCGACAGGGAATTGACGCGGATATTGTCCGCCGCATGATCGATCGCCATGGCTTTCGACAACATGATGAGACCCGCCTTGCTGGTGCAATAGGGCGAGCGCTTCGGCACAGCGAGCTGGCCGAGCTGCGAGGCGATATTGACGATGCTGCCGCCGCCGGCCTTCTGCATCTCGGGAATGGTGTTTTTGCACATCAGGAAGGGGCCGGTGAGATTGACCGCGAAGGCCTTGTTCCAGTCTTCCAGCTTGAGATCGACGACCGTGCCGTCGGGGATCACCGCCGCCGCCACGTTCACCAGAATGCGGATGTTGCCGTAGGTCTCGGCCGCCAGCTTGACGGCACGCGCGCAATCGTCGGGATTGGAGACGTCGACCGTGCAAGCCGTCGCCGCGCCGCCCGCCTTGACGATGTCGGAGGCCGTGTCTTCGGCCTTTTTCGCATCCATGTCGCAGATCAAGAGGTTCGCGCCTTCCATCGCATAGAGCCGCGCGATGGCGCCGCCAATCGCCCCGCCCCCGCCAGTCACGAGAGCGGTCCGGCCCTTCAGCTTGCCGGTCGGTACATGTTGGTCCAGCGGTTGCGCTTCGATCATCGGTGGCTCCTCTCAAAGAGTGGCGGTCATGGCCGCAGCATATGCGCTCCCGGGCGGCTTGTGCGAGCCTGCGTTCCTGGTTAGCGTTCAGAAAATCCAGGCGTGGATACCGCCTGCTGAAACCGTCCAGAGGGAGAAACGGTCGTGAAGTTGATGTTCTTTCCGACGAAATACGGCCGCCTGATCGAGCGCATCGCGCAGGCCTTTCCCGACCTAGACATCCTCCGGATCGACAGGCCGGAGGATATCGCCCCGAATCTCAAGGGCGTCGAGGTCCTGATCACCTCCAACCGCATTTATTCGCCCGCCGTCGGACGCGACATCTGCACCCACGGCACGGCGCTGCGCTGGGTGCAATTCACCACCTCGGGAATCGACAATGCCCTGAAAGGCGGCTTGCCGAAGGGCATTCCGGTGACCAACGGCGGCGGCATGCACGCCCATAGCGTCGCCGCCCACGCCATGACGCTGCTACTCGCCGTCATGCGCCGCCTCAATGACTGCATGGCGGCACGGCCGCAACGCCGCTGGATCCGCGACGAGGTCCACAGCTCGCTCAGCACGACGCGCGGCAAGACCATGGCCCTGATCGGGCTCGGCGCGATCGGGCTGGACATCGCCCGCAAGGCCAAGGCCTTCGACATGAAGGTGATCGCCGTCAGCCGCCAGACGCGGGCGGCCAATGTCGACGAGATTCGGCCGCGCGAGCAACTGCACGCCACGCTCAGCGAAGCCGATGTCGTGATGGTTGCCACCTCCTATGACGCGACGACGCATCACATGATCGATGCCGCGGCCCTCGCCGCCATGAAGCCCGGCGCGATCCTGGTCAATATCGGGCGCGGCGCGCTGATCGACCAGCCGGCGCTGATCGCCGCCCTGCAAACAGGTCCGCTCAGCGCCGCCGGCCTCGACGTGACGGAGGTCGAACCGCTCCCGGCCGAGAGCCCGCTATGGGACATGCCGAATGTCGTGCTGACGCCGCATATCGCCGGCGCCGGCGCCGACAACAACGACGCCCTTTACGACGTCGTCAGCCATAACCTGACGCTGTTCCTCGCCGGCAAGCCGTTCGATCGCGTCGTCTACGGGCCGAACCTGTCCGGTGGGGCGGCATGAAGCTCGTCTTTTACCGAACGAAATATGCGCGGATGATCGAGAGCGTCAGGCGCGACTTCCCCGAGGTGGAGATCGTCATGGCGCAGAAGCCTGACGAGATCGCCGCCGCGGTCCACGGCGCGGACATTTTCGTCACCACCAACAGCGCATACGGGCCCGAGGTGGCCGAGCTGGTGCGCAGCCATGGTACGGCATTGCGCTGGCTGCATTTCACCAACTCGGGCATCGACTATGCACTGAAAAGCGGCGTGCCATCCGGCGTCGCAGTGACCAATTCGAGCAGTGCGCGAGCGCGCAGCGTCGCCAGCCACGCTTTCGGCCTGTTGCTTGCCTTGTCGCGTCGCCTGCTCGAAAGTTCGCTGTCGCGCGAGCGACGTGAATGGCCACGCGAGGCGATGAACAAAACCGTGGTCGCGCTCGAAAATAAGACGATGCTGCTGGTCGGGCTGGGCGCCATCGGCCGGGACATCGCGCGCAAGACGAAAGCCTTCGACATGCGCGTGATCGGCCTTAGCCGGGCCGCCGATGCGCCGTTCGTCGACGAGATGCGTCCGCGCGAGCGCCTGATGGAAAGCATGGCCGAAGCCGATGTTGTGGTGCTGGCGACATCCTACGACGCGACAACCCATCACATGATCGATGCCGCCGCCATCGCCGTCATGAAGCCGACCGCCTTCATCGTCAATATCGCGCGCGGCGCTCTGATCGATGAGGCCGCCCTGATCGAGGCCCTGAAAGCCGGCCGGATCGGTGGCGCCGGCCTCGACGTCACCGAAATCGAACCGCCCCCGGCCGACAGCGCCTTATGGGACCTGCCGAACGTGGTGCTGACGCCGCATAGCGCCGCCGGCGGCGGCGACGAGAACACACTGATCGAGATTATTCACGACCATCTTCGGTTGTTTCGCGCCGGCGCGCCTTTTCCGCGCGTCGTCG
>CANJIM010000044.1 GCA_947474495.1 Rhodospirillaceae bacterium | reverse complement strand
CCCGATGTGCCGACGCTCGACAGTGCCGGTCGCAGCGAACTGGCCCTAGCGCCGCGCGGCGGCTTCTTCAACGCCAGCACCACGCGCTCCAGCCTGCTGCCCAACCGGCGCTTCGTCGCGACGCTGCGTCACGGCAGCGACGTGATCGTCGCCTATGAGCATGGCGGCGGCCCGCATCTGCATGTCGTGCTCTACCGCCAAGGAGACGGCGGCGCTTACCACGCCTTCTCGAATGTCGTCAGCGACGGCAAAGTCTATTGCGAGACGGCGGCACGCCTATTCGCCAATCCGCGCGATCCGGCGCTGTGGTACAGCCGCATCGATTGGTGAGGCGTAAACAAAAACGGAGGCCTTTCGGCCTCCGTTTTCTTTAGCCATGCGTTAGAGCTTACAGCTGGCTCATCACATATTCGGCCGACGAGACTTCGTACTTGCCGGGCGCTTCGACGAACAGCTTTTCCACCGTGCCGTCCTTGACGACCATGGCGTAGCGCTGCGAGCGAACGCCGAGGCCCTTGTCCATCAGGTCGAGGTCGAGGCCGAGGGCCTTGGCGAGATGGGCCGAGCCATCGGCCAGCATCGCCACCTTGCCGTCGGCGCTCTGGGCCTTGCCCCAGGCGTCCATCACGAAGGCGTCGTTGACCGAGACGCAGGCGACGGTGTCGATGCCCTTGCCCTTCAGATCGGCGGCGTGCTGCACGAAGCTCGGCAGATGCTTGGCCGAGCAGGTCGGCGTGAAGGCGCCGGGCACGGCGAACAGCACGACGCGCTTGCCCTTGAACAGCTCGTCGGTGGTCATCGGGCTGACGCCGTCGGCGGTCTTGTGCTGCAAGGTGACGGACGGAATCTTGTCGCCCACTTTAATGGTCATGGGGGTCTCTCCTGGTTGCTTGGGTGATGCGGTGATGGGCCTATTGTGCGGGAGGCCGCGGGCCCGGTCAAACGCCGGAATCCTCACGACCCCATGAGCGATACCCCTAAAAGCGTAGGGCGATTGCCGCTTTAGCGAGCCCCTAGCCCCTCGCCGCCGGCCTTGCCGAAGGCCGCCAGCACTTCATGCTCGGTCAGCAGTTCCGACAGCACCAGGCCGCCCGGCGCCGCCGGGCCATAGACGACGTTGAACGGGATGCCGTAGCGGCCAAAGCCGGCGAGATAACTGCTGATCGCCGGATCGGGCCGCGTCCAATCGGCGCGCATGGCGATGACCTCGCCCTTTTCGATGGCGGCGCGCACGTCGCCGCGGTTCAGCACCAGCTTCTTGTTGACCTGGCAGGTCGCGCACCAGTCGGCCGTGACATCGACCAGCACCGTCTTGCCGGTGGCGACGGCATTGATGATCTGCACGCGATCGAACGGCTGCCAGCGCAAGTCGCTGATCACCGCGCGGCCGGTCTCCGGCTTGGCGGCGAGTGTGACGGCGGCGAGCGCGATGGCGAGCAGGCCAACCGCCGGCCAAGTGGCCCGGCGCAAAAACGAACGGTCGCGCGCGATGCAACCCAACGTGAGCACCGCCGAGACGCCGACCAGCAGCAGGCCGCAAACGACGGCGGCCGCGACGCCGGCTTGCGCCGCCAATACGGTGAGCAGCCAGAAGGCGGTGACGGCGAGCACCAGCGCCAGGGCGCGGCAGAACCAGGCCATCCACGGGCCTGGCTTGGGCAGCAGCCGCGCGAGTTTCGGCAGCGCCGCGACCAGGAGATAGGGCGCGGCAAGGCCGAAGCCGAGCGCGGCGAAGATGGCTAGAATCTCGCCGGGCCCGCGCGTCATGGCGAAACCGACCGCCGTGCCGAGGAACGGCGCCGAACAGGGCGTCGCCAGCAGCGTCGCGAAGACGCCGGTGAAGAACGAGCCGGCCAGCGCCTTGCCGTCGCAGGCGTTGTTGGCTGCATTCATGATGCCGCCGGGCAAGCGGATGGCGAAGACGCCCCACAGGCTGCAGGCGAACAGAGTCAGCACCAGGGCCATGCCGGCGAGGAAGATCGGCTGCTGAAACTGAATGCCCCAGCCGACCGCCATGCCGGTTGCTTTGAGCGCGATGGCCGCGCCGGCGAGCCCGAAGAAGGCGACGAGAATGCCGGCCGCCGTGGCGAGGAAGCTGAGTCGCAATTCGCGCGTCTCATATGTCGCGGCGCGCACCGCGCTCATCAATTTGAGCGACAGCACCGGCAAGACGCAGGGCATCAGATTAAGGAGCAGGCCGCCGAGCAAGGCGACGGCAAGCATGGCGAGGAAGCGCACCGGCGCATGGGCGTCCGATAGCGGCGCCGAGACGTCCTGCTCGATGGCGCGATCGCCGTCGACCAGGGTCACGGTCAGCGTCGGCTCATCGGGAAAAGCCGCGTTAGTCGCTTCGGCATTGCCAATAACGCTAACCGGCAGGCGCAGCAGCGCCAGGCGTCCGCCATCCGACAAGCTGATTTCTTTCGGCGCGCCGAAGCTGAGGGCAGCGGGTCCCTCGACGATGGCATCGGGCTTGCCGAACGGACGATCGGCGCGCGCCAGCAATTCGAGCATGACGCCGCCGTTCTCCGGCGTCAGCGCCGCGTGCTCGACGATCAGCCGGGTCTCCTGGCCCGCATCGACGATGATGCGCGGCACTTTGGCGGCGAAGGTCGCGATGGCCTTGGCGTGATCGGTCGGCTCGGACGGTCCCGCCGGTAGGTCGAGCGCGAGATCGCCCTCATAAGGAATGCAGATCTTGTCGCACAGCAGATACTCGAGCTTGCCGCGCAGCAGCACCGGCTCGCCCGCCACCTGCGGCGTGATGCTGAGCGGCAAGATCACCGCGTCCTGATAGACGTAGGTGGTGAGGCCGAAGATCGTGTAGCGCTGCGGCACCGGCCAGGCGAACTCGGCCTTGCCGAGATTGCTCGAACCGGACCAGTCGATGCGCGGCGGATAGCCGGCGTCGCCCGGCGTGCGCCAATAGAGCTTCCAGTCCTTCGCCAGCTTGAACTCGAGGCCGAGCGACAATGGCGGCGCCGCCGCCTCGGTGCCGGAGGTGGTGACGCCGGCGAGCAGCCGCGCCTGAGCATGCTCATTGCGCGCCCAATCGGACTCGGCGATAGAGACCGCCTTGACCGAGGTCCGGCGGTTGGCCTCCAAGGTCGGGCCCGGCGTGATGCTGAAGCTCGGCCCGGCACCGCCCGGCTCGATCGGCGTGGCGCGCGCACGCTGGGCCAGCGCGTCGCCGGCACCGAACGCCAGGGAACCCAACGCCAGGACGCAGGCCGCAATCGCCAGCGACACACGGCGCGGCGGCAGGGGAAAGCCTCGATTCATGGGCGCAATCTAGCCGTTCGGGGCCCGTCCGGGGCGTCAAATGGCTTCACGTCTTTGTCAGTCTTCCGACACTTGCCTTTGACCCGGTTCCGCTCCACCTTTGAGGCATGACCAAGAGCGTTGCCAAGATCGACGAAGGCTATCTGACGGGGCAATTGCTGATCGCCATGCCCCAGATGAGCGACCCGCGCTTCGCCCACGCGGTGATCTACGTCTGCGCCCACAACGCCGACGGCGCCATGGGCCTGGTGCTCAACAAAGGCATCGAGAAGCCGACCTTTCCCGACCTTTTGAAGCAGCTCAAGATCGAGCCTGCGGAAAACGCCGATCCGATCAACGTCATGTTCGGCGGCCCGGTCGAGACCGGGCGCGGCTTCGTGCTGCATTCCGCCGATTACCTGCAAGACGCCACCCTGCTGGTCGATCATCAGGTCGGCCTGACCGCGACGCTCGATATTCTGAAAGACATCGCCGTCGGCGGCGGTCCGCGTCACAAACTGCTCATGCTCGGCTATGCCGGCTGGGGGCCCGGCCAACTCGACGCCGAGATTCAGGCGAACGGTTGGCTCAACGCGCCGGCCGACGAGCACCTGATCTTCGATCACGACCTCGATACCAAATGGGACAGAGCGTTGGCCAAGCTCGGCGTCGATGGCGCCATGTTGTCGGGCGACGCCGGCCAGGCTTGAGACGGCGCGCCAGCTTCCAAATAGGTCACGGCCTTTTCCAACGGAGTCAGTTGCGCGAACAGCACATGATCGCGCCAGGCGCCGTTAATTTTTAAATATTGCGGGGCATAGCCCTCTTCGCGGAAACCGCAGCGCGCCAGGAGCGCCCGGCTCGCCGCGTTGTTCGGCAGGCAGGCCGCCTCGACGCGGTGCAGGCCAAGCTCGTCATAGGCAAAGCGCAGCACCAGGCCGACCGCCTCGCTCATGACACCTTGGCGCGCATAAGGCTGACCCACCCAATAGCCGATGGTGCCGGTTTGCGCCACGCCGCGCCGAACGTTGCTCAGCGTGATGCCGCCCATCAAGGCGTTGTCAGCGCTGCGGAAAATCAGAAAACTGTAGCTCGCGCCGATGGCCCATTCTTCGGCGTAATGTTTGAGGCGGCGGCGCCAGCAGCCGCGCATCAGCGCGTCGCGCGGCCACGTCGGCTCCCACGGCACGAGAAAGTCGCGCGAGACGCGGCGCAATTCCGCCCAAGCCTGATAATCGCTGTCGCGCGGCGGCCGCAGCGTGACCTTGCCGCCGGCAAGGCGGAGATCCGGCATCGGCACCATACGACGCAAGAAACCGAACACGTCAGCTCTCCTCCGTCTGTCGCCGCCCCGCGCTTCCCTTAAAAGAAACGCGCGGAAATCGGCGCCATCCGTTCCAAACGGCCAACCGGACCGAGCGCGGCCACGGTCGGTTTGCTGCGCATCATGCGCTGCGCGACGCGCCCGACTGCGGCTTCATCCACCGCGTCGATCTTGTCGATGATCTCTTGATAGCTGTGAACCCGGCCATGGATCAGCATGTTCTGCGCCAGCCGCTCGCAGCGCGACGAAGTGCTTTCCAGCGACATCAGCATGCCGGCCTTCATCTGCGCCTTGGTGCGCGCCAATTCCTCGGCAGTGATTTTCGAGGCGACCTTGTTCAGCTCGTCGCACAGCACGGGCACCAGTTCGTCGACTTCCTTTTCGCCGGTGCCGGCATAGACGCCGAAATTGCCGCCGTCGCGATAGGGCGAGGTGAAGCTGTAGATGCTGTAGACCAGGCCGCGCTTCTCACGGATTTCCTGGAACAATCGCGACGACATGCCGCCGCCGAGCAGATAGGAAAACACGCTGGCGGCGTAATAGTCCGGATCGCCGTAGGGCACACCGTCAAAGCCGAGGGTGAAATGCACCTGTTCGAGATCGCGGTTCTCGAACCGCTCGCCGCCGACATAGCGGGCAGGCGCCGCCGTCGGCGGCACACCGGTGCCGATCTCGGCGAAGGCGCCCTCGGCCTGGGCGACCAGCGCCGCATGGTCGACGTTGCCGGCCGCCGCCAGCACCATGCCGGACGCCATGTAATTGCGCTTCATGTAGCTGGCGATGTCAGCGCGCGGGATGCTCTTGATCAGCTCTTCGGTGCCGAGGATCGGCCGGCCGAGCGGCTGGTCGGGATAGAGCACCTCCTGAAATTGATCGAAGATCAGGTCTTCCGGCGTGTCGAAGCTCTGGCCGATTTCCTGGATGATGACGGCGCGCTCGCGGTCGAGCTCGGTCTCGTCGAAGGTCGAGTGCTGCAGAATGTCCGACAGGATATCGACGGCGAGCGGCACGTCGGCCTTCAGCACGCGGGCGTAATAGGCGGTGTTCTCGCGCGAGGTATAGGCGTTCAGGCTGCCGCCGACCGCCTCGATCTCCTCGGCAATGCGCCGCGCATCGCGCTTGGCCGTGCCCTTGAAGGCCATATGCTCCAGCATGTGGGCAACGCCGTTGACCTCCGCCGCTTCGTGGCGGGCGCCGACATCGACCCAGACCCCGACCGCCGCCGATTCCACATGCGGGATGTGGTCGGTAACGACGCGCAGACCGCTCGGCAGGGTGGTGATGCGCACGCTCATGCGGGGCTCCCCAGGGGGCTATGGAGCGCGGCGCGCGCATGTTTGCGCACGAACTCTTTGAGGGGCGCGATGTCGTTGGGCAGATCGGTCATGCGTTCCGGAAGGCTCATCAGGCTGGCGAGGCGGGGCGGCAAGGCTGGACGCAAGCCGATGGCCTGTTCCACCGCCTCGGGGAATTTCGCCGGATGGGCGGTCGCCAGCACAACGGTCGGATTCTTTCCGTCATGCGCCGCAGACCGGCCGCCAGCGAGGCCGACGGCAGTATGTGGATCGAGCACTTCGCCCGTCGCCTTGTAGAGCTCGGCAATGGTGGCGATGGTCTGGCCGTCGTCGACGCGCGCGCCGGCAAAGACGCGGCGGGCTTCATCGAGCAGATTGGGGCCGAGCGACAAAGCGCCGGTCTTGCGGAAGCCCTCCATGTCGACAGCGAGCTTCTTGCCGTCGCGGCCGTAGAGATCGAACAGCAAGCGCTCGAAGTTGCTCGCCACTTGAATGTCCATGCTCGGGCTGAGCGATGGATTGACCTCGCCGATCCGCATATCGCCGCTCGCCAAGGTGCGGGCGAGAATGTCGTTGCTGTTGGTCACCAGGACCAGCTGCTCGATCGGCAGGCCCATGGCCCGCGCCGCATAGCCGGCGTAGATATTGCCGAAATTGCCGGTCGGCACGGCGAAGCGCAGCTTGCGCTCGGGCGCGCCGAGGGCGACGGCCGCCACGAAATAGTAGGCGATCTGACCGAGAATCCGCGCCCAGTTGATCGAGTTGACGCCGCTCAACGACACCTCGTCGCGGAACGGAATGTCGTTGAACAGGCCCTTCACCAAATCTTGGCAATCATCGAAGGTGCCTTCGACAGCGACATTGTGCACGTTGTCGGCGAACACCGTTGTCATCTGACGGCGCTGCACTTCGGACGTGCGGCCCTTGGGATGCAGGATGACGATGTCGACCGCCTCGCGGCCGCGGAACGCCTCAATGGCGGCAGAGCCCGTATCGCCGGACGTCGCGCCGACGATGGTGACGCGCTCGCCGCGCTGGGCCAGCACATGATCGAACAGCCGGCCAAGCAGCTGCATGGCGTAGTCCTTGAACGCCAGGGTCGGGCCGTGGAACAGCTCAAGCACCCATTCATTGGGCGACAGCTGTTTCAGGGGCGCGACCGCGGCGTGGCCGAAGCCGGCATAGGTCTCGGCGACGATGCGCTTGAACACGGCCTGATCGACGGCGCCTTCGACGAAAGGCGCCATCACCCGCGTGGCGATCTCGTGATAGGGCAGACCGGCCATGGCGCGAATGTCGACCGCCGAGAATTGCGGCCAGGATTCCGGCACATAGAGGCCGCCGTCGCGGGCGAGGCCGGCGAGCAACACGTCATCAAAGCGGAGCGGCGTCGCCGTTCCTCGGGTGCTGATGTAGCGCAAAGCGCACTCCTGAAAGGGAAAACCGAGACTAAAGGGCCCTGCCCTCACCGGCAAGGCTCGGACTTCCCTATTTATAGCAATGGGTTAAGAGAGATACCGGCGCTCCAAATGGGCCTTGAAGACGGCCGCGTCAAGCGGCCGGCCGGTCGCCTGGACGAGAATATCCTTGGCGCTGACCGAAGAGGCCTTGCCGTGGACGTTGCGGCGCAGCCAGCCGACCAGCGGCGCGAAATCGCCGCGCGACAGATCGTCGCGGATGGTCGGCAATTCGGCTTCCGCCGCCGCGAACAACTGGGCCGCCGTCATGGCGCCGAGCGTGTAGGTCGGGAAATAGCCCCAGGCGCCGTCGTACCAGTGGATGTCCTGCAGGCAGCCGTGCGCGTCGTCGGGCGGGCGGACGCCGAGCAGCTTTTCCATGCCGGCATACCAGGCGCCCGGCAGATCGATCGGCTCGAGATCGCCGGCGATCATCGCCTTCTCCAGCCGGTAGCGCAGGATCACATGGGCCGGATAAGTCGCCTCGTCGGCATCGACGCGGATGAAGCCGCGTTCGACGCGGGCATAGAGGCGATGCAGATTGTCGGGCTCGAATTCCGGGCCGTTCTTGTTGAAGGCCTCGCGGATCAGCGGCGCGGCGAAGGAGATGAACTCCTTGGAGCGGCAGGCCTGCATCTCCATCAAGAGCGACTGGCTTTCGTGCGTGCTCATGCCGCGCGCGTAGCCGACCGGCTGGCCGCGCCAGCGGGCCGGCAGGCCCTGCTCGTAGAGCGCATGGCCGGTCTCGTGCAGCACGCCCATCAGCGAGCGCATAAAATCCGCCTTGTCGTAGCGCGTGGTGATGCGCACGTCGTCCGGCACGCCGCCGCAGAACGGGTGATGGCTGGTGTCGAGACGGCCATGCTGGAAATCGAAGCCGACGATGCCCATGAGCTTGAGGCCGAGCTGGCGCTGCGCCTCGATGGAGAACGGCCCCTTGGGCTTGAGCGGCGCGTCCTTCGACGCCTGATGCTCAAGCGCCTTGCCGATGAACTCGGGCAGGAAGATGGCGAGATCGTCGAACACCACATCGATGTCGGCCGAGCGGCCGTCGGGTTCGTAGCCGTCGAGCAGCGCATCGTAGGGCGACAGCTTGAGGGCGCCGGCGAGAATCTTCGACTGCTCGCGGACCAGTTTCAGCTGCTCCTTGAGCGACGGCAGCACCATATTGAAGTCGCTCTCGGCGCGCGCCTGGCGCCAGATCTGTTCGCAGCGCGAGGCCGCGAGCGACAGGGCCGATACGAGATCGGCCGGCACGGCGGTGGCGCGGCGCTGGGCGCGGCGCATTTCCGCGAGATTGGCGCGCTGCCACGGATCCATGGCGTCCGCCCAGTCATGCTCGGCGGCATCGAGCAAATCGCCGGTCAGGGGGTCGATCAACAGCTCATGCGCCATCACCTTGAGGGTGGCAAGCTGGCTGCCGCGCGTTTCCGCGCCGCCCGCCGGCATCATCGCCGCCATGTCCCACTGCAGCATGCCGGCGATGTCGCCGAGCTGGCCGATGCGGCCGAAGCGGCTTTCCAGCTCGTCGTAGGGCTGGCTGTGCTGCAACAGTGGGGATTCGGCGCGATCGGCGTCCATCATGGGCGAGGCTTTCGTTTTGGAAGGCAGGCGTCAGGCGTCGGGGGAACGCCTCTGAGACAGAATGTAGGTGGCGAGCAGCGCCGCTGCTAGGGCATACCAAGTGATGGCGTACTGCAAGTGGTTGTTCGGCAAGTCGATGATGGTCTGGCCGCCAAAAGGTAGGCGGTTCGGTTCGGCATTGTCGCGGCCCAGTTCGATGATCGCCGGCGAGGTATGGACAATATCCGCCGCCAGGGCCATGGCGGGAACCTCCGGCCAGTACCATTGGCCGCGCGCCGGATCGTTCTTGGGCGTGAACAAGCCCGGTTCGGATGGCCAGCGCAGAATGCCGGTGACGACCACCTCGCCCATGGCGCCGCTCTCACGGTTTTTCGGATCGCGCTTGTCCAGCGGCACCCAGCCGCGATTGACCAGCACGCTGTCGAGCGCCGAGCGCACGCCGCTCGCCATATCCTCGGTCGCCCGCTCCTCGGTCAGCTGCAGCGGCGTGACGATCTGGACACCGTTCTCGCCCTGATATGTGCGTGCCAGCAGCTGCATCTCGCGGTCGTGGCGATAGACGCCGACGGCATAGACCGGCCGGTAATTGGCAGCTAGGCCGAGCGGCAGCAATTCCGACAGCGCAGCCGGCGGCAGGGCGAGCCGCGCCTGCATGTCGGCGAGCAGGCCTTCCTTCCAATGGCGCCGCTCCATCTGCCAGCTGCCGAGAGCGAGCAGCACCAGGATCATCGGCAGGGCGATCAGCGTCGGGACCAGGCGCGGACGGAAGCGTTTGCCGCCCCTCATAGCCGAAGCGATCATGAGCCCAGCCCGGCGACGCGATGGCGATATTGGAAGGCGATCAGCGTCGCCTTGAAGGGCCTGAGCAGGGCGATGGCGCCGACGACAATCACCGGCGGCCACAGCACCATGTGCAGCCACAAGGGCGGCGCGAAGATCAGTTCGACGGCGAGCGCCAGGCCGACGACGAGCGCACCGAGCACCAGGATGACGAAGACAGCGGGACCGTCGCCGGAATCCTGCGCCGCGAGATCGAGGCCGCAAACCTTGCAGATCGGCGCGACCGTCAAAAGGCCGGCAAATAGCGGCCCCTCGCCGCAGGGCGGACAGCGGCACAGCAGCCCGGCCCGCCAGGGCGACGTGCGCAACTCGGATGAATGGGGATCGGCCACGGAACCTCCGAAAACGAAAATGGCCGCTGGTATCCCGGCGGCCATGTTCGTGTGAGTGCCTTGCGGCGATTAATGCCCTGCGGCGACGTTGTGGCCCGAACCCCACCAGTAGATCGCGGCAAAGAGGAACAGCCAAACGACGTCGACGAAATGCCAGTACCAGGCGGCGGCTTCGAAGCCGACATGATGATCGGGCTTGAACTGGCCCTTGATCAAGCGCACGAGGCAGACGATCAGGAAGGTCGTGCCGACGATGACGTGGAAGCCGTGGAAGCCCGTCGCCATGTAGAAGGTCGACGCGTAGATGCCGTCGGCGAAGCCGAAGGCGGCATGGTGATATTCGTAGGCCTGCACGCAGGTGAAGATCAGGCCGAGCGCCACGGTGATGGCGAGGCCGCGGATCGCATCCTTGCGGTTGTTGTCGATCAGCGCGTGATGCGCCCAGGTCAACGACACGCCGGAGGTCAGCAGGATCAGCGTGTTGAGGAACGGCAGGTCCCACGGATTGAAGGTCTTAATGTCGGCCGGCGGCCAGACGAAGCCGATGGCTTCCTTCGGATAGAGCGCCGAATTGAAGTAGGCCCAGAAGAAGGCGACGAAGAACATCACTTCCGAGGCGATGAACAGCGCCATGCCGTAGCGCAGGCCGATCTGCACGACCTTGGTGTGGTAGCCACCGTATTCGCCCTCGCGGACAACGTCGCGCCACCACATGGCCATGACGAAGATCACCGACAGGAAGCCGACGATCATCAGCCAGGGGCCTTCCTTGTGCATGTACAGCACGGCGCCAACGGCGAGCAAGCCGGCGGCGATGGAGCCGAGCAACGGCCACGGGCTCGGATCGACCAGGTGGTACGGGTGCTTGGCCTCGTGGCTATCGTGGGCAGTGCTCATGTCGCGGTCCCTATTTTGCGTTACGCGCTTTGATCAATTGACGCCCGTGTCGGACTTCGACAGCGCCGCCGCGGTGGTGCGGGGCGCCGGCTTGTCGACCGGGAAGAAAGTGTAAGACAAGGCGATATCGGTGAGGTCGTCGAGATTGCGGTCCTGCGCGATGCGCGGATCGACGAAGAAGCTGACCGGCATATCGATCGACTGGCCGGGCGCCAGGCTCTGCTCGGTGAAGCAGAAGCAGGCGATCTTGTCGAAATACTGGCCGGCCTTGTCGGGCGTGACGTTGAACGTCGCCATGCCGACGATCGTCTGATCGGAGACGTTGGTCGCGCGGTAGTAGACCAAGGCTTCCTCGCCGACCTTCAGCGTGATGTCGCGCTGCACCGGCTGAAACTTCCAGCGCAGGCCCTGGCCGACATCGGCATTGAAGCGAACGGTGACGTCGCGGTCGAGAATTTGGCCGGGCGCCGCATCAGCGCGCTGCGTCGTGCCGTCGTAGCCGGTCGCGGCGCAGAACAGCTTGTAGAGCGGCACGGCAGCGTAGCTCGCGCCGAGCATGAGGGCGACGACAGCGGTGGCGAGATAGGCCGTGAGCTTAGTGCGCGGGCGCGCTGAGTTTTTTTGGAGCGAGCTCATCCGATGTTCCCCGCGATCTTGACGATCGTCACGGCATAGAACAGCGCCACCAGCCCGGCGAGAACGGCGAGCAGGGCGAGATTGCGCCGGCGGAGGTTCTTGTTCTGGGGCTTGTCCAAGCGGGCCATCACAAATGCACGCTCCAGGCGGCGGCGGCCGGCGCGAGGCCAAGCAGCGAGTCGGCGACAAGAGCCGACAGCAGCAGGAAGAGATAGAGGATCGAATAGGCGAACAGGCGGCGCGGCGCGCGCTCGCCACCATTGGTTTTATCGTGATCGAATTGCACAGCAACGGCGCAAGCCAGGAAGACTGCGCCGAGCACAGCCGCGCATGCGCCATAAACCGCGCCGGCCAGATCGAGCCCGTAAGGCACCAGCGTCAGCGGCACGAGCAGCAGCGAATAAAGCAGAATCTGGCGACGCGTCGCCTTCGGACCGGCGACGACCGGCAGCATCGGCACGCCGGCGCGCGCGTAATCGCCCGAGCGGTAGAGCGCCAGCGCCCAGAAGTGCGGCGGCGTCCACATGAAGATGATGGCGAACAGCAGCAGCGGCAGCAGCGCCAGCTCGCCGGTGACGGCGGCCCAGCCGATCATCGGCGGGAAGGCGCCGGCGGCGCCGCCGATGACGATGTTCTGCGGCGTGCGGCGCTTGAGCCAAACGGTGTAGACGAAAACGTAGAACGCTTCGGCCATCGCCAAGAGGATGCCCGCCGTCCAATTGACGATCAGGCCCATCAGCAAGACGGCGGCAACCGCGAGAGTGACGCCGAAGGCGATAGCAGTGCCCGGCTCCATGCGGCCGGCGGGCAGCGGACGGGTCTTGGTGCGGCCCATCAGCGCGTCGATGTCGCGCTCGTACCACATGTTGATGGCGCCGGACGCGCCCGAGCCGATGGCGATGCAGAAGATAGCGACGGCGGCGATCAGCGGATGAATCTGACCGGGCGCAACCAGCAGGCCGGCGAGGCCGCTGAAGACGACGAGCGACATGACGCGCGGCTTGAGCAGCGCGACGAAGTCGCTGACGCGCGGCGACGCGGCCGAAGTCTCGGCTGCATCGGTCTGAACTGCGCTGCGCATCTGCAGGGCGGCGTCGCTCACGTCAATCCTCTCTCAAGCGTTCGGCGGCTCCGCCCTGATGGGAGGAGCCGCCTGGGTCTCATCGTGCCGTTAGTGGTGCTTGGCCGGCTCGATCGTCGGAATTTCCTCGAAGGTGTGGAACGCCGGCGGGGACGGCACCGTCCATTCCAGCGTCGTCGCGCCCTCGCCCCACGGATTGGCCGGCACTTTCGCGCCAGCGGTCAAGGTGCGGTAGACGAGGAAGAGGAAGACCAGCACGCTGGCGCCCGAGATGTAGGAGCCAATCGAGGCGACGTAGTTCCAGCCGTGGAAAGCATCCGGATAATCCGGGATGCGGCGCGGCATGCCCTGCAAGCCGAGGAAGTGCATCGGGAAGAACGTCAGGTTCACGCCGATGAAGAAGAGCCAGAAGTGCAGCTTACCGAGGAATTCGGGGTACTGGCGGCCGCTCATCTTGCCGAACCAGTAGTAGAAGCCGGCGAAGATGGCGAACACGGCGCCGAGCGACAGCACGTAATGGAAGTGCGCCACCACGTAGTAGGTGTCGTGCAGGGCGATGTCGACGCCGGCATTCGCCAGCACGACGCCGGTGACGCCGCCGACCGTGAACAGGAAGATGAAGCCGACGGCGAACAGCATCGGCGTCTTGAAGCTGATGGAGCCGCCCCACATGGTGGCGATCCAGGAGAATATCTTGATGCCCGTCGGCACGGCGATGACCATCGTCGCGGCGACGAAGTAGGCGCGCGTGTTGACGCTCATGCCGACCGTGAACATGTGGTGCGCCCACACGACGAAGCCCACGACGCCGATCGCCATCATGGCGTAAGCCATGCCGAGATAGCCGAACACCGGCTTCTTGGAGAAGGTCGAGACGATCTGGCTGATGATGCCGAAGCCCGGCAGAATCAGAATGTAAACTTCCGGATGGCCGAAGAACCAGAACAGGTGCTGGTAGAGGATCGGATCGCCGCCCTTGGAGGCGTCGAAGAAGGCGGTGCCGAAATTGCGGTCGGTCAGCAGCATGGTGATCGCGCCGGCAAGCACCGGCAGCGACAGCAGCAGCAGGAAGGCGGTGATCAGCACGGCCCAGACGAACAGCGGCATGCGATGCAGGGTCATGCCCGGGGCGCGCATGTTGAAGATGGTCGTGATGAAGTTGATGGCGCCGAGGATCGACGACGCGCCGGCGATATGCAGGCTGAAGATCGCGAGATCGACCGCCGCGCCGGGGTGGCCGACGATCGAGGAGAGCGGCGGATAGACCGTCCAGCCGGTGCCGGCGCCGCCGGCGACGAAGGCCGACGAAATCAGCAGCAGGATCGAGGGCACGAGCAGCCAGAAGCTGATGTTGTTCATGCGCGGGAAGGCCATGTCGGGCGCGCCGATCATGATCGGCACGAACCAGTTGCCGAAGCCGCCGATGAGGGCCGGCATAACCATGAAGAAGATCATGAGGAAGGCGTGCGCCGTGACCAGCACGTTGAACAGCTGGTGGTCGCCGCCGAGGACTTGGTCGCCCGGATCCTGCAATTCCATACGCATGATGATCGAGAAGGCGCCGCCGATCAGGCCGGCGCAGATCGCGAAGATGAGGTAGAGGGTGCCGATGTCTTTGTGGTTGGTCGAGAACAACCAACGCTTCCAACCGCCGACGTAACCATGGTCACCATGATCATCATGGCTGTGATCGTGACCGGCGTGCGTGTGATCGTGACTCATGACCTGACCTCTTCTCTCGAACTGTCTTCTGTCTCGGCGCGGCGCTTACTGCGCGACGGCGGCGAGACGCATTTCGCTGGAGCTCTCGGCTTGGGCAAGCACGGGAGCGGCGGAGTCAGCGGACGCGAACTTCTTCTTCGCCTCTTCCGTCCACGCCTTGAACTCTTCCTTGGAGACCGCCTTGACGGAAATCGGCATATAGCCGTGATTGACGCCGCACAGCTCCGAGCACTGACCATAGTAGGTGCCCACACGCTCGATACGCATCCAGGTCTCGTTCAGATGACCCGGCACGGTGTCGATCTTCACGCCGAAGGCCGGCACGGCCCAGGCATGCAGCACGTCGTCTGACGTAACGAGGACGCGGATGTTGGTATCGACCGGCACGACGACCTGGTTGTCGACTTCGAGCAAGCGGCGCTGGCCCGGCTTGAGCTGGTCGGTCGGGACGAGCAGGCTATCGAAGCTGAAGTCGCCGTTATCCTGGTATTGATAGGACCAGTACCACTGATGGCCGGTGACCTTGAGGGTCAGTTCCGGCGTCGAGGTGCGGTCCATGAAGTAGAGCAGCTTGAACGACGGCACGGCGATGACGACCAGGATCATCACCGGCAGCACGGTCCACAGCACTTCGATCAGCGTGTTGTGCGCGGTGCGCGACGGCACCGGGTTGCGCTTGGCATTGAAGCGGAAGACCACGTAGACCAGCAGCGCCAGCACGAACAGCGTGATCACCGTGATGATGATCAGCAGCAGATTGTGCAGATCTTGGATGTCGCGCATCACCGGAGTGGCAGGCGGCTGGAAGCCGAACTGCCAAGGCTCCGGCACGGCGGCGGCGGCAAGCGTCGGGAGGGACAAAGCGGCGGCAAAGCCGGCCGAGATGCGAGACAAAGCCTTGGTGAAGACCTTGGTCGCGAAGAAATGGGCGAAAACCTGACTCAACTTCATCCTCGAGATCCTGTCGCGGCTGACCGAAGGAACATTCGCGCGGCCTTATAGACCACGGCGGGGCTTCACGCCAGAGCTAAGGCCAAATCCGCTATCCTCGTGAAACCAAAAGGTTTTTCCGATGAAATCGGACCCCGAGAAGCGGCGATCCGGAGCGGCCTTGCGAGCGCTGGCGCGCGGGCCTGACAGCGACTGAAACGGCGCCCTCAAGCTGGTGATCATGTGTAATCTCGCCGCTGCCGCTTGGAAAGGAATTTTACATGCCTTTCAGCCGCTTGGCGCTTGCGAATCGCTCCGATTCGCTGGCCTGCGGTCAACGCCGCCTGGATACCGGACCGGCGAATGCCTATCTTTAGCAGGTCCCTTTCAGGAGTTTCGCCGCATGTCCTCGCCCGTTTCCGCCCTCGCCACCGCCGACGGCCTGTTTTTCGACAAGGCCGGCCTGTCGCGTCCCAAGGTCCAGGCCCTCACCGACGCCGCCCTGAAAGGCGCCGATGATGGCGAATTGTTTCTGGAATATCGGGTGTCCGAGAGCTTCGGCTTCGACGATGGCCGGCTGAAAACCGCCAATTTCGACAGTTCCCAGGGCTTCGGCCTGCGCGCCATCGCCGGCGAGTCGACCGGCTATGCCCACGCCAGCGAGCTGTCCGAGGCCGCCATCGCGCGCGCCGGCGAGACGGTGAAGACCGTCGCCAACGGCCATGGCGGCACCCTCGCGGCGCCGCCCTCGGGCACCAACCGCATTCTCTACACCGACGCCAATCCGCTCTCGGCGATGGAATTTTCCGCCAAGGTCAAGCTGCTGGCCGATATCGACGCCTATGCCCGCGCCAAGGACCCGCGGGTGCGACAGGTGTCCGTCTCGCTGACCGGCGAATGGCGCGTCATCGAGATCATCCGGGCGGGCGGCGAGCGCACCGCCGATGTGCGTCCGCTAGTGCGGCTCAACGTCTCAGTGGTGGCCGGCGACGGCGACCGCCAGGAATCGGGCAGCGCCGGGGTCGGCGGACGCGCCCTCTATGACGGCTGGATCGCCCCCGAACGCTGGCAGGCCCAAGTCGACGAAGCCTTGCGCCAGGCGCTGGTCAATCTCGGCTCGATCCCGGCGCCGGCCGGCGAAATGGATGTCGTGCTCGGCAACGGCTGGCCCGGCATTCTTTTGCATGAAGCGATCGGCCACGGCCTTGAAGGCGACTTCAACCGCAAGAAGACCTCGGCCTTTGCCGGCCTGATGGGCAAGCGCGTCGCGGCGCCCGGCGTCACCGTCGTCGACGACGGCACCCTGCCCGACCGGCGCGGCTCGATCACTATCGACGACGAGGGCACGCCCGGCCATCGCACTGTGCTGATCGAAGACGGCATTCTCACCGGCTATATGCAGGACCGCATGAACGCCCGCCTGATGGGCATGGCCGCCACCGGCAACGGCCGGCGCGAAAGCTACGGCCACCGCCCGATGCCGCGCATGACCAACACCGTCATGCTCAACGGCAATCACAATCCCGAAGAGATCGTCAAATCGGTGAAGAAGGGCCTCTATGCCGTGCAATTCGGCGGCGGCCAGGTCGACATCACCTCGGGCAAATTCGTCTTCTCCGCCACCGAGGCTTATCTCATCGAGAACGGCAAGATCGGCCCCGCCGTGAAGGGCGCGACGCTGATCGGCAGCGGCCCCGACGTGCTGACCAAGGTCAGCATGATCGGCAACGACATGAAACTCGACGACGGCATCGGCACCTGCGGCAAGGACGGCCAGGGCGTGCCGGTCGGCGTCGGCCAGCCGACCCTGAAGATCGCCGGCCTCACGGTCGGCGGCACGCAGGCGTAAACGCCATGGAGCAGCGCCTCAGCTTGGTGACGCTCGGCGTCGCCGATCTGACACGGGCGCGGCGCTTCTACGAAGACGGCCTCGGCTGGGCGAAGAACAACGCCGAGCCCGAAGTCGCCTTCTATCAGGCGGGCGGCATGATCGTCGCGCTGTGGGCCCGCAAGGATCTCGCTGGCGACGCGAAATTGTCCCCCGACGGATCGGGGTTTCGCGGCATCGCACTCGCCTACAACGCGCGCTCGCGCGGCGAGGTCGATGCGGTGCTCGCCGAAGCGGCCCGCGCCGGCGCGGCGATTCCGAAAGTCGCGGAGGACACGCCGTGGGGCGGCTATGCCGGCTATTTCACCGACCCGGACGGCCATCTTTGGGAGGTGGCGCACAATCCGTTCTGGACGATTGAAGCAGACGGCAGTGTGACGCTGCCAAAAGCATGAGCCGCATGGATGCCCCGCTAACCGCCGTTCCGACGGCAATGAGCACGGCGCTCAGTTATGCTCGCTCGATGATCTGAAAGACCTTAGCGATAATTCGCCAAGTGCCGTCGACACGGACAAACGTAAGAAGGTCGACGAAGTCGCGCGGGCCTATTGAACAACGCACGCGAGCCAGCGCGGTGTTCTCCCCGGCTAAATCGATCGAATCGATATAATCGCGACGCACCTCGCCCCGAGAGGCTGGCGACTCTCTCGCGGCAACGACCGGAAAATACTCGTCCATCGTTCGATAGAGGAATGGCGTCTCGTCCGCCGTGGCATAGATGGCGCGCGGGTGAAAAACACGCCCCAACTTTTCGACGTCACTTTCATACAACCCGTCGAAATAGTCTTGCAGCACGCGAGCGACCTCGTCGAACGCTAGGTTCAGCACGCCGCCTGTTTCATCCCGAGCCTGGGCCATGCTTAACCGCTAATTCCGGCCTTTGCGCTCGAAGGCGCGCTCCTCGAAGGCGATGAAGGCCGCGATCATCGAGCGGTAGATCGCTTCGAGCAATTCCGGATCGGCACCCATGCTCAGCGCATGCGCGCGCACCTTGGCGATGACGTCTTCGATGCGCGGCTTGTCGACGATCTCCGACTTCAGGCGCTTGATCTCCGAGGCGCGCGCCACGTAGCTCGATCGCTCCACCAAATAATCGACGATCAGCCGGTCGAGGCGATCGATTTCGATGCGCACGTCGGCCATGGTGGCGCAATCGTCGGGGGCTTTGCGAATGTCGCTCATGAAGTCGCATCCTTTATAGCTTATCGGTGGGAAAACGAATCCGGCCGCAGCCGAGTTCCCCAACTCAATAGGCGTAGTCCTTGAACACGGGATCGACCTGGCCGTGCCAATCGCCCTGGTACTTGACCAGCAGGTCATCGGCCAGGGTGCGTCCGCGCTCGGCAATCTCGCTCATCTCGTCGAGGAAACGTCCCTCGTCACGGCCGAGATAGTCATAGCGTTTGCGCGCGGCAAGACCCTGGCGGGCGATGGCGACGGTCTGGCGCGCCAAAATTTTCAGCGGCTTGCCGCGGAACATCGTGGCGAGGCCGGTCTTGGGCACCTCGCGGCGCAGGAAGGCGCGTTCTTCATTGGTCCAATCCTTGACCAAATCCCACGCCGCATCGAGCGCCGACGAGTCGTAAAGCAAGCCCGTCCACAGCGCCGGCACGGCGCAAATGCGCCGCCACGGGCCGCCGTCGGCGCCGCGCATTTCGAGGAATTTCTTGAGGCGCACTTCGGGGAAAGCGGTGGTCAGGTGATCGACCCAATCGCCCATCGTCGGCGCTTCGCCCGGCATGGCCGGCAGCCGGCCCGCCATGAAGTCGCGGAAGGACTGGCCCGAGGCGTCGATATATTTGCCGTCGCGATAGACGAAATACATCGGCACATCGAGCAGATAGTCGACGTACTGCTCGAAGCCGAAGCCCTGCTCGAAGACGAACGGCAGATCGCCGGTGCGCGCCGCGTCGGTGTCGGTCCAGACATGGCTGCGATAACTGAGGAAGCCGCTCGGCTTGCCTTCGACGAACGGCGAACTGGCGAACAGCGCCGTGGCAATCGGCTGCAGGGCGATGCCGACGCGGAATTTCTTCGCCATGTCGGCTTCGGATTTGTAATCGAGATTCGCCTGGATGGTGCAGGTGCGCAGCATCATATCGAGGCCGAGCGTGCCGACCTTCGGCATATAGGCGCGCATGATGGCGTAGCGACCCTTGGGCATCCAGGGAATGTCGTCTCGCTTCCACAGCGGGTTGAAGCCGAGGCCGAGCATGCCGGTGCCGAGCTCGGCGCCGATGCCCTTCACCTGGTCGAGATGATCATGCACCTCTTCGCAGGTCTGATGGATGTTTTCGAGCGGCGCGCCCGACAATTCAAACTGCCCGCCGGGCTCCAGCGTGATCGATGCGCCGTTCTGCGTCAGGGCGATGACGTGGCCGTTTTCTTTCACCGGCTCCCAGCCGAACTTGGTGAGGCGCTTGAGAATCTCGCCGATGCCCTTCGGTCCGTCATAAGGCAAGGGACGATGGGTCACGAGGTCGTAGGCGAACTTTTCATGTTCGGTGCCGACACGCCATTGCTCGCGCGGCTTGTTGCCGGAGGCGATGTAATCGACCAGCTGACGCTTGTCGGTGATCGGCTCGGCCGAGGGTTGCGACGGTCCGGACATCAGGCGCCTAACTCAAAAACGGGGGGAAGATATAGAGCAGAAAGAAGTCAGTCGCGGGACTGTTGCCAGTCGCCGACCAAAGCTTGCAAACATGCGAGACCAGCCAGCGCGGCAGTATCGGCGCGCAGAACGCGCGGCCCCAACCCCACGGGGCTAACAAAGGGAAGTTTGCGCAAGGCGTCAAGCTCGTCGGCAGCGAAACCGCCTTCCGGACCTATCAATAAAGCGAAACGGTCAGTCGGTTTCGTTGCCGTAAGTGCTTCAGCGATGGGTTTGGCCGTGCCGCTTTCGTCGCACAAAATCAACCGGCGGTCGGTAGGCCAGCTCTGCAGCGCCTCCATCAGCTTGGCCGGTTCGCGCACGTCGGGCAGCGTCAACCGCTCGCTCTGTTCCGCCGCTTCGATGGCGTTGGCGCGCAAGCGGTCGAGGTTGACGCGCTCGGCCACCGTGCGTCGCGTGTAAACCGGCCATAGCAGCGAGGCGCCCAATTCGGTTGCTTTCTCGGCGAGATAATCGGTGCGGGCTTTTTTCAGCGGCGCGAACAGCAGCCAGAGATCGGGCTCAGCGCGTTGCGCGCGCAAGAGACTGTCCACGGCGACGACGCAGGCCTTGCGCTTCGCTTCATGAATAACTGCGCGCCATTCGCCGTCGCGGCCATTGAACAGGCAAACGGCATCGCCGGCCTTCAGGCGCATAACATTGGTCAGGTAATGCGCCTGCGGCGCCGGCAGATCGACAAGCGCGCCGGCCGCGAGCGCCGCCTCGACGTAGAGGCGGATGCGCGGCTGGTAGCTGCAGTCAGGCGCGGCGCGGTTCTCTGTGAGGAATTTTTCTGGCATGGTGCGGTGATGACTCCGAACCGCACTATAGCATGAACGATTCGCCGCACAGCCTGACGCCGGACAGCACGGCCCCCGGCCTGTTGCGCCTGCTGCCGGATGCCTGGCGGCCTTACGCGCGCCTGGCGCGGCTCGACCGTCCCATCGGCACTTGGCTGCTGCTGTTCCCCTGCTGGTGGGGCCTCGCGCTGGCCAGTCCCGGCTTGCGGGAACCTGGTGAACTGCTGTGGCTCGGCTTCATTTTCGCCGTCGGCGCGGTGGTGATGCGCGGCGCCGGCTGTACCATCAACGACATCATCGACCGCGACTTCGACGCGAAAGTCGCGCGCACCGCCCAGCGGCCGATTCCCTCCGGCGCGGTCAGCGTGAAGGCCGCCTGGATCTTTTTGGCCGCCGAACTGCTGGTCGGCCTCGGCGTGCTGCTGGCGCTGCATCCCTTCGCCTGGCTGCTCGGCGTCGCCTCGCTCGCCATCGTCTTCACCTATCCCTTGATGAAACGCGTCACCTATTGGCCGCAGGCGGTGCTCGGCCTCGCCTTCAATTGGGGCGCGCTGATGGGCTATGCGGCGATGACCGGCACGCTCGCCTGGGACGCGGTCGCGCTCTATGCCGCCGGCATCTGCTGGACGCTGGGCTACGACACGATCTACGCCCATCAGGACAAGGACGACGACGCGCTGATCGGCGTCAAATCCACCGCGCTGAAATTCGGCGCGGCGACACGGCCCTGGCTATTCGGATTTTACGGCGCGACGATTTTGCTGGCCGCACTCGCCGGCGCGCTCGCCGATCTCGCCTGGCCGTTCTACGCCTTGCTCACCGTTGGCGCGGCACAACTGGCTTGGCAGGCGTCGACCGTGAAGATCGACGCTGCTGGCGATTGCCTCGCCAAATTTCGTTCGAACCGCTGGTTCGGCTGGTTGCTGCTGGCAGCGCTCGCCGCCGGACAGCTCGTCACAGTTTGATTCTCTGCCCAGAGCCTTATCGCGCGTCCCGCGCGAGGGGCCCGAGCCGCGCGGTGAACAGCGCCGCCGGATCGCTGCTGCGAATCAGCGCGGCGATCTTGTCGGGCTCGGCGGTGATGAGCAGATCGGGAAACTCCGGCTCGCCGCCGCGAATCTTGCCGTACAGCGCGCCGTTGAAAATGAGCTGGCGCAACCGCGGCTCGTCCATGAAATAGAGCAGCAGGCTGTCGCCGCCGCCGAAGCGGTAGATCGCAAAGCGCCACGTCTGTTCGTCGGCGGCGCCATCCAGGCGCCGGATGGCAACGACGCGCCGGCCGGCGATGTCGTAAAAACGCAGGACGCCTTTGATGTCTCGGTGATTCACGCCGCGCGTGCTGCGCCAATTTTCCTCGCCGGCGAGCAGAAGATCGAGCGGCTCGGCGGGATCGACAACGAGCCGCGCGGTGATCTCGGAGCCCTGCAATGCGCCAACTTCGTTGCCGCCACGCCAAGCGCCGATGAAGCGCGCATCGGGCGCGATGCGGAAATCCTCGGGCAAGCCTTGGCGCGATTCGGGCGTGCAGGCCGCGAGGACCAAGCCGGCGCAAACAATCAGGACGGATGAAAATAAGCGCAAAGGGCCCTCGCCTCACGCCGCGTCGGAAATGACGGGCAGGCTATTATTCAGCGCGCAGACGAAGGGAGCAAGCGCGGCGCTTAGGCGGCCGACTTGTCCCCGTCCCGTGCGCCTTCATCCTTCACGATGGTGAAGCGATGATGGCAGCTGTCGACGTTGGCCCAGGACTGGGCCTGCCATGCGCTTTTGGCCTGTTCGTAAGTTTCGAACGGGCCGAAGCGCAAAGGACCCTTGCCATTGGCCATATCGCGGAAATCGGTGGTTTTATATTCACCGCCGATGACCCAATAGCGCGGCATCGTCGTGGCTCTCCGGTTGACTGACATGGTCTGCATTTAAGTCTCGGTTGCTAGGATGCAAGTAAAGCTAGAGCCGGACCACAGGGACCAGCACCGATTGATCATGGCAGCCTCGCGTTACCGAAGAGTGAAAACCGGGCAAAATCCACAAGCCCTTGTGGAATAAGGCTTCTGTGCCCAATAGCCGCGCGCCGGGGCTTGCCCGCGCCGCCCCGCCGTGGCATTGCTGAGCCATGCCCTTCGAATCCCTGCGCGATTTTCTCGACCATTTGGAACGCCGCGAGCGCCTCGTCCGCGTGTCCGCGCCGGTCGCGGCTGCCCTGGAGATCACCGAGATCCAGACCCGCCTGCTCGCCGAGGGCGGCCCCGCCGTGCTGTTCGACAACGTCACCGATGCCGCGGGCCAACGCCATGCCATGCCGGTCGCCGCCAATCTGTTCGGCACCGTCGAGCGCGTCGCCTGGGGCATGGGCCGCGAGCCGAACGAATTGCGCAAGCTCGGCGAGATGCTCGCCTGGCTCGACCACCCCGAGCCGCCCGAGAATTTGCGCGAAGCCTTCGCCCTGCTGCCGATGCTGAAGACAGCGCTGGCGCGCAAGCCCAAGACCGTCTCGGGCGCCGCCTGCCAGGAGATCGTGCTCAAAGGGGCCGACATCGATCTCGGCAAGCTGCCGATCCAGACCTGCTGGCCGGGCGAGCCGGCGCCGCTGATCAGCTTCCCGCTTGTCGCGACGCGCGGCCCCGACGTGAATGGCAAACCAGGCGGCGACAATGTCGGCATCTACCGCATGCAGGTCACCGGCAAAAACACCGCGCTGATGCGCTGGCTGCACACGCGCGGCGGCGCCCTGCATTACGCCGCCTGGAAAGCGCAACATGACACGCCGATGCCGGCCGCCGTGGTGATCGGCGCCGACCCCGCCGTGCTGCTCGCCGCCGTCACGCCGGTGCCGGAAGGCCTCTCCGAATACGAGTTCGCCGGCTTGCTGCGCGGCAAGCGCGTCAAGCTGACCGACTGCCTGACCGTGCCGCTGAAAGTGCCGGCGAGCGCCGAGATCGTGCTCGAAGGCCATGTCTCGCTGACCGAGACCGGCGCCGAAGGGCCCTATGGCGATCACACCGGCTATTACAATTCGGTCGAACGCTTCCCGGTCTTCACGGTCAGCGCCATCACCATGCGGCGTGATCCGATTTACTTGAGCACCTTCACCGGCCGCCCGCCCGACGAACCCTCCGTGCTCGGCCTCGCGCTCAACGACGTGTTCCTGCCGATGTTCGCGCGGCAATTTCCCGAGGTGGTGGATTTCTACCTGCCGCCCGAGGCCTGCTCCTACCGCATCGCCGTGGTCAGCATCCGCAAGCAATATCCGGGGCATGCCAAGCGCGCGATGATGGCGGTGTGGTCGTATCTGCGCCAATTCCTCTATACCAAGATGGTCATCGTGGTGGACGAGGACATTAACGCGCGCGACTGGAAGGACGTGATGTGGGCGCTGGCGACGCGCTTCGATCCGTCGCGCGACGTCACCATCATCGACAATACGCCGATCGACTATCTCGACTTCGCCTCGCCCGAGCCCGAGCTCGGCGGCAAGATCGGCTTGGACGCCACCAACAAGATCGGCAGCGAAACCAGCCGCGAATGGGGCAAGCCGATCCGCATGTCCGATGACATCATCGACGCGGTGACCAAGAAATGGCCGAGCCTCGGCCTGCCCGGATCGGGCACGCCGATCTGGAAGAAATGAAAAAGGGCCGTCGCCTTGTTGCTAAAAGCAATTGGAACATTGGCGATATGCACGGCGGCTTTTCTCATCGCTGCTTGTTCGCAAGATGGCTACCGACTGCGTAACCCCGAAACGAAACAAGAAGTTGTCTGCAAAAACATTGCTTCTTGGCCCATGCCGAGTACGAACGACATGATATCCACGTCTCAATGCATACAGGCCTGCCGGGAAGCCGGCTTCACGTTAGGAAGTGCGGCCATCATCCAACCGTTGCCTCCACGCGGCCAGATTAAGGGATTTCGGCCCATTCCATTCCCCTGCATGACGGAAGACGAAAAGAACGCGTATCTCGACTTTGAACGAGACGCGAAACTCACGGCGCGATGATCCTTCATGATTGATCTGGTCATCGCCGTTTTCATCGCCACCTATCTCGGCATGGCCTTCGGCCGCTGGCCAGGTCTCACCATCGACCGTACCGGCATCGCGCTGATCGGCGCCATTGTGTTGATCGCCGCCGGGGCGCTGACACTGCATGACGCGGCGCGCTCGGTCGATCTGCCGACCCTGCTGCTGCTGTTCGGCCTGATGATCGTCTCGGCGCAATATGCCGCGTCGGGCTTTTACGATGGCGTCGCCGCCACGGTGGCGCGCATGGGCGGCAGTCCGAAAAAATTGCTCGCCGCCGTCATCGTCGTCGCCGGCGGCTTGTCGGCGCTGCTCGCCAACGACATCGTCGTCTTCGCCATGACGCCGCTGCTTTGCGTCGGCCTGCGCCAGCGCGGGCTGAACCCGACGCCTTATCTCATCGCGCTTGCTTGCGCCGCCAACGCCGGCTCGGCGGCAACGCTGATCGGTAATCCGCAGAACATCCTGATCGGCCAGATCGGCAAGCTCGATTTCGTCGCCTTCCTCGGCTATTGCGCCGTACCCGCCGTGCTGGCGCTGCTCACCGTCTTCGCCGTGATCGCCGTGCAATGGCGCGGCCGTTGGACGGCCAACGCCGGCGACGGCGCCGATCTCTCCGCCATTCCGCTGGCGCGCGACAAAACGCAATTCGTCAAAGCGCTGGTCGCGACCGCCGTGTTGCTGCTGCTGTTCTTCACCGACGCGCCGCGCGAATTGTCGGCGCTCGCCATCGCCGCGCTGTTGCTGCTCAGCCGCAAGGTGTCGAGCCGCGATCTGGTCGGCGCGGTGGACTACAGCCTGCTGCTGCTGTTCGCCGGGCTGTTCGTGGTGACCGGCGCGCTCGCCGCGACGCCGCTGGCGACCGACGCCTTCGAGGCTCTTGCCGCCGCCGGCTGGCTGCCCGACCGGCTAGCAACGCTGACGCCGCTCGCGCTGGTCCTCTCCAACACCATCGGCAATGTGCCCGCCGTGATACTGCTGCTGAAGGTGTGGCCCGCCCCACCGGCCGGCGCGCTCTATGGCCTCGCCCTGCTCTCGACTCTGGCCGGCAACCTGCTGATCGCCGGCAGCCTGGCCAATATCATTGTCGCCGAGCGGGCCGCCAGCGCCGGGGTCAAGCTCGGCTTCGCCGATCACGCCAAAACCGGCATCCCCGTCACCTTGATCAGCATGGCCCTCGCCGCCATATGGTTATGGGTGACCGGAGCCCTGCCCTTTTAAGTCGCCTCGGCCTAGACTGCCTCCTGCCGTTCCTCCCCATCCGGAGCTTCCCCATGACCACCGCGCCGCTCGACGCCGACAATCTTTTGGCCGACCTGATCAAACAGGCCAAGGCCGCCGGAGCCGACGCCGCCGACGGGCTGGTGGCCGAGGGCATATCGCTGTCACTGTCCCGCCGCTTGGGCAAATCCGAGGGCGTCGAGCGCGCCGAGGGCCGCGATCTCGGCCTGCGCGTCATCATCGGCAAGCGCCAAGCCATCGTCTCGGCGAGCGACTTCTCGCCTGCTGCGATGAAGGAACTGGTCAGCCGCGCCGTCGCCATGGCCAAGGCCGTGCCGGAAGACAAATTCTGCGGCATCGCCGATCCCGACCAGATCGCCCAGAGCTATCCCGATCTCGACACCTGCGACACGCACGAGCCGTCGCCCGCTGATATGGACGCTGCCGCCGCTGCCGCCGAAGACGCGGCGCGCGCCGTCAAAGGCGTGACCAACTCGGAAGGCGCCGAGGCCGGCTGGTCGCTGTCGCGCGTGCATCTCGCCATCAGTAACGGTTTCTCCGGCAGCTATGGCGTGTCGCGCCATTCGCTCTCCGTTTCGGTGCTGGCCGGCGAAGGCACCGGCATGGAAACCGACTACGACTTCGCCACCGGCATCTCCGCCAGCGATTTGAAAGACCCCGCCGCGCTCGGCCGCAACGCCGGCGAGCGCGCTGTCAAAAAGCTCAACCCGCGCAAGGCAAAAACCGCGCAAGTGCCCGTCGTCTTCGATCCGCGTATTTCCGGTGGACTGGTCGGCAGCCTGGCCGGTGCCGTCAACGGCGCCTCGATCGCGCGCGGCACCAGCTTCCTGAAAGACAGCATGGGCAAGCCGGTGTTCGCCAAGGGCATCTCGATCATCGATGATCCGTTGCGTCAGCGCGGCCTGCGCTCCAAGCCGTTCGACGGCGAGGGTTTCGCCACCAGTAAGCGCGTAGTGATCGACGACGGCGTTCTGCAAACCTGGTTTCTCGATCTGTCGACCGGGCGTCAACTTGGATTGCCCAGCACCGGCAACGCGGCGCGCGGCACTGGCTCGCCGCCGTCGCCGTCGCCGACCAATCTCTATCTCGCCGCCGGCACGCTGCCGCCGAAAGAGCTAATCGCCGACATCAAGCAGGGCTTCTACGTCACCCAACTGATGGGTATGGGCACCAACCTGATCACTGGCGATTACTCGCGCGGCGCCAGCGGCTTTTGGATCGAGAATGGCGAGATCGCCTATCCGGTCAGCGAAGTGACGGTGGCCGGCAACCTGCGCGACATGTTCCTCAATCTCACGCCGGCCAACGATTTGGAATTCCGCTACGGCACCGACGCGCCGACGCTGCGCATCGACGGCATGACGGTGGCCGGCGCCTAAAACCCCTGCGCTGGCAGGCGAGGCCGGTCCCGTGCTATGGTCCGGCCCGCCATGACCTTGCCTAAACCCTTGCCAAACCTGGAAAACTTCGCCGCCTTGGACCTTCGGTCATGGCGCGGCTGAAGACTTTTCTGCGCCGCCCGGCCGCGCAAGCCGCGATCTGCGCCGTCGCCGCCGGCTATATCTGGCTGGTCCGCGCCACCAGCCGCCT
>CANJIM010000043.1 GCA_947474495.1 Rhodospirillaceae bacterium | reverse complement strand
GATACTTCCCCTCAAGCGGCAGCAAAGCCGCAACCGTGAACAGGGGTTTTCCATGCGCTATACGCTCACCGCGACAGCGGCTCTCTGCCTTGCCGTCTCCGCCACGACGGCTGCCTCGGCGCAGGAGTTCTACGCCGGCAAGAACCTGACCATCGTCACCTCGACCGGCGAAGGCGGCACCTACGACTTCAGCGCCCGCACCATGGCGCGCCATCTCGCCAAGCATCTGCCGGGCAAGCCCAACATCATCGTGCAGAACATGCCGGGCGGCGGCCATATGCTGGCCAGCAACTACATGTACAACACGGCGCCGAAGGACGGCACGGTGATCGCCACCGTCAACCAGAGCGTGCCGACCCATCAGGTGCTCGACGGGCGCGGCGTGCGCTACGACGCCGCCAAGTTCAACTGGCTCGGCGCCCTGGTCGACCGCAACCAGACCTTCGCCGTCTGGCACACCACCGGGGTGAAGAGCATCGAGGAGCTGAAGACCAAGGAAGTGATCGCCGGCGCCACCGGCGAAGGCTCCAGCGGCTTCCGTTATCCGACCGCGCTCAACAACGTGCTCGGTACCAAGATCAAGATCATCAAGGGCTACAAATCCACCGACGAGGTGCGCGTCGCCTTGCAGCGCGGCGAGGTCAACGCCCAGGCGACCAGCCTCGGCTCCTACGTCACCGAGAATCCCGAATGGATCACCGACAAGACGATGGTCTTCATGGTGCAGATCGGCTCCAAGCGCGATCCGCTGATCCCCGACGTGCCGCTATGGACGGAGCTCGCCAAGACCGACGAGGACCGCGCCGTGCTCGGGCTGATCGGCGGCGCGATCAACATCGGCCGCCCCTTCCTCGCGCCGCCGGACATGGCACCCGAGCGCGTCGCCCTGCTGCGTAAGGCGTTCGACGAGACCGCCCACGACCCCGGCTTCCTGGCCGACGCCGAGAAGCAGCGCCTCACCGTAATCCCGCTGACGGGCGACGAAGTGGCACAGATCGTCAAGGAAACGGTCAACGCCTCGCCGTCCGTGATCGAACGGGCGAAGAAGGTGATGGGCTCGGGGGAATAAGGCGGAGAGGATTGACGGAGCGGCGCGCGGGCGGGGCTGTAATTCCGTCAGGCGCGCCCTTCCCCGGGATGCGCAGCGCCAGTCTGCGCCCCTTACCCCGCCGAAGGCGCGGGCGGAGAGCGGCCTAGAATCGCATCGCTCGCCTTTTCCGCGATCATCACGACGCAAGCGTTGATGTTGCCCGACGTCAGGTCCGGCATCGCCGACGCATCGACAACGCGCAGCCCCTCAGCCCCCCGCACCCGCAGATCGGGCGTGAGCGGCGCCGACGAATCGGCGCCCATCGCACAGGTTCCCGACGGATGATGAGCGGTGACCACGGTTTTGCGAATCCAGCGGTCGATATCAGCATCGCTCGTCGCATCGGCGCCGGGCGAGGTCTCCCGGCCGCGATAGCCGTCGAGCGCCTTGTCCGCCAGCATCTCGCGGGCAAAACGAATGCCCTGGCGCAGGGTGCGGATGTCGCTCTCGTCCTGGAAGAAGTTTTGGAAGATCTGCACCGAGGCCGTCGGATCGGCCGAGCGCAGACGCAGCTGGCCGCGGCTTTTCGGATGCAGCAGCATGGGGCGCACGCCGCAGCGGTCGGCATAGGGCTTGCGAATGCCTGGAAACCACAAGTGCGGCTTGGAATTGACGCCGCGAAAGACGAACTGGAAATCGGGCGCGTCGAGTCGGCTGTCGGTCTTGATGAAGCCGTATAGCCCGCCGGGCAGAACGGTCGCCGGACCGGTGCCGAAAAAATGCGCCCGCAGCATGCTGACCGCCATGCGATCGAAGCGCATTTCATGGCGGAACGGCCCTGCCACCGGCCGCGTCCCCGAAACCGTGGTGCCGATATGATCCTGTAGATTGCCGCCCACACCAGGCGAATCGATCAGCGTCGCAATGCCAAGCGCGCGCAGGTGATCGGCCGGGCCGATGCCTGACAGCATGAGAAGCTGCGGCGTGTTGAATGCGCCACCGGCCAGGATGACCTCGCGGGCCGCATAAGCCTTCTGCAGCTGTCCGCGGTGAAGATACTCGACGCCGCGGGCCCGCTTGCCCTCCATCATCACTCGTGTGGCATGGGCCCCCGTGCGCAGAACCAAGCCGGGTCGCTTCAGCGCGGGATGCAGATAGGCGGTGGCGCCGCTCTGACGGCGTCCGCGATAGATCGTTGATTGCCCCCGGCTGATGCCTTCCTGCTGCGCGCCGTTGTAATCCTCGTTGTAGGGGATGCCATGCGCTTCCGCCGCCTTGAGGAAGCCCTCGAACAACGGATCGGGGGCGCGCGCGAAGGTGACCTTCAGAGGACCGTCGCCGCCGCGATACTCGTCCGCCCCCTTTTCCCAGCTTTCGCTACGGCGGAAATAGGGCAGCACTTTGGCATAGGACCAGTCGCTAAGCCCGTAGAGCGAGGCCCAGCGGTCATAGTCGCCGCGGTTGCCGCGCACATGAGCCATATGGTTGATCGCCGACGAGCCGCCCAGCACCTTGCCGCGCATGGCGTCGACCACGCGCCCGCCGAGACCCGGCTCCGGCTCGCTGTCGTAACCCCAATCGTGGCGGCGCGTCTCGTGCAGACGCCCCATGCCGAGCGGGATATGGATGAGCGGATCGCGGTCCATGCCGCCGGCTTCGAGAAGCAGCACGCGCAAGCTGCCGTCGGCGGTCAATCTATCAGCCAGAACGCAGCCGGCCGAGCCCGCGCCCACGACGACGTAATCATATTCCTGCAACGGACGCTCTCCCAACTCGACGCAATTCAAGCTGCGATCAAACGATGCCGTAAAGAGTTTTGGGATTGTCCCACAGGATCTTGTCGACGGCCGTCGCGCCGACCGACTGATTGCCGCGCAGCATGCGCAGGGCCTCGATCTCCGTCGAGGAGTCCGAATGGCCGTAGTCGGTGCCGATCACCAGGTTGTCTTCCCCGGCGACTTTCAGCACGCCTGGCAGGTCATCCGTCACTTCGCAGGCGATATAGATATTGTTCGCCTTCAAGATATTGTCCGGCAGGCGCTTGCCGCGGCGGCGGAATCGCAGGCGCAGATCGTTGACGACGTAGGGCAGCCAGTTGGCGCTCACCTCGACGATGCCCCACCGCACCTTGGGGAACATCGCCGGCGTGCCGGACATGATCAGCGAATGGAAGCAGCCGACCGTCGGCAGCTTGAACTTCGTGAAGGTGGTGTCGCGCGTGTAGAAGTCGTGGACCGTAAAGCTGCCATTGCCGAGATGCACGCAGATCGCCATGTCCAACTCGCCGGCGATCTCATAGAGCGGATAGAAATAGGGATCGGACAGCGGCAGTTCACACTCCAGGCCGCGCATGAAGATGCCGCAGGCGCCGTTGTCCTTGGCGAACATCAGTTCGTCGCGCACCTTGTCCATCGCCATGAGCGGCGGCGCGGCGACCCAGCGCAGGCGGCCCTCGCCCTTGCGCCAGATGTCGGCGAGCCAGCGGTTGTAACTGCGGCATAGCGCGACATCGAGCGGCGCATGCGCGGCGATCGGCCGCAGCATCAGCGTCGGATAGAGAATCTGCATGTCGATCTCGAGCTCGTCCATATGGCGGATGCGCGCGCTGACGTCGTGCATTTCGCGCGAATCGTCCGAGATGTCCTTGCTGACGTTCTGGTCCTTCTCATGCAGGCGGCCGTCGACCACCCAATATTCCTTCTTGAGCAGGCCGTCGGTGTTGCGCTCTTCAGCGCCGCCGGCTTTGCGTTCGACGATCATCGGCCTCAGGCGCGCCTCGGCGGGGGCGAGATAGTCCCAGGTCGCCATGCATTCGAGGACATGGGCATCGGAATCGATCGTCGGCATTGGGGGCTCCACACTTGCGGCGAAAAATATGCGGCGAACGCGCCGCGCCCAGGGACCTTTGCAAAGCGGGCCGGGTAAAGAAATACGAATTTTTGAAGGTATTCAGCGCGCGCCGTCAGCCATCTTGAATCGGAATATTGATCTGCCATACATATTGGAAAAATATAGCTATATTTTGAACTTTCATTCCCAACATCGCCCTCTAATGTCGAATGAGGGAGACTGCTCGAAGCGCGCGAGACATCGCAAAATAAGCGTCGCGAGCGGGTTAATCGTCGTTTTGCTCAAACCGTTCGTCGGCCGCGCACCGCCGCCGCGTGCATCTCCCTGACAAAGGCCCCGGCCGAAGGTCGGGCAGTTAAAAAGACGTCTGGGGAGAGAACGAGATGACGACAAGCTGCTTCACGCGGCTCGGCAAGCTTGCCGGCGCGACCACCAAATCCACCATCCTGGCCGTCACGGCCGGACTCCTCCTCGGCGCCGCCGTGCCCAGCGCACAGGCTCAGGATTTCTACGCCGGCAAGACGATCTCCTTCGCCGTCGGCTTTACCGCGGGCGGCGGCAACGACCTCAACGCCCGCCTGCTCGCCCGCCATATGGGGCGCTTCATTCCGGGCACCCCGACCATTATCGTGCAGAACATGCCCGGCGCCGCCAGCGCCAAGCCGGTGATGTATCTCGACCAGGGTGCGCCGCGCGACGGCACGGTGATCGCCACCTTCGGCAACGGCATCATCCTGCTGTCGCTGCTCGATTCGGAGAAGATGAAGATCGACCTTTCGAAGGTCGCCTGGATCGGCAGCATCACGCGCGAAGACGGCGTCTGCTTTTCCTGGCACGCCGCCGGCATCAACAATTGGAATGACCTGCTGAACAAGAGCAAGCGCTTCAATGTCGGCGTCTCGGCTCCGGGATCGAACGTCTATAACGCGACGGCGATTCTCAAGAACATGTTCAACACCAATGCCCATATCATCATGGGCTACCCCGGCAGTTCTGAAAAACGCATCGCCATCGAGCGCGGCGAGCTTGACGGCGACTGCGGCTCCTGGACCAGCGTTCCCCAGGACTGGTTGCGCGACAACAAGATCGTGCCGTTGGTCCGCTTCTCCTCCCAGGCCACGCCCGGCATGCCGGCCATGCCCTACATCCTGGACTACGTGACGAACGACAAGGATAAGAAGATCCTCGACTTCCTTCTCGCGTCAGGTGAAGTCGGCCGGCCCTACGTCGCGTCGCTCGCCGTGCCGTCCGACCGGCTCAAGCTGCTCCGCACCGCCTTCGATTCGACGATGATCGACCCCGCCTTCCTGGCGGAGGCGAAGAAGCTCGACATGCCGATCAGCCCGGTGCCGGGCGTGGAAGCGGCGAAGTTGGTCGGCGATATCTATGCCGCGCCGGACGACATCGTCTCCGCCGCCCGCGAGATCGTGAAATAGCCGCTTGAACGCGCCGCCAATCGGCCTTTTGATGCGTCTATGAATGAAAGGTTGATGTCTCTCGACGACGGTCGGCAAGCCGGAGACAGCTTGGAGTCCGCCATGCCGCGCCGCGCCCATCGCCGCGCCCTCCCGGTGTCAGCGAGTGGCGCGGCGTCCGTCGGCGCGCCGGCCCCTAACGCCGAGGAACGGCACAACTGGTATCTCGCCTATACCCGCTGGCGCATCGGCCATCTGCGCCACGAGAGCGTCACCTTTTTTCGCAACAGCCAGCACCGTTCGCTGATCTGGTTCATGGTGATGCGCGGCTATTACGACGGCGCACCGCCCAGCCTGCAGGATTGCATCGCGGCGAGCCTCTGCTCCACCGGCACCGCGCGCGGCATCATCACCACGGCCGAAGCCAAGGGCTACTTCCGCTTCGTCAGCGATCCCGGCGACAGCCGCAAGCGGCGGGTCGCGCCGACCGCGCTCTGCGTCGCCGAATATCAGGAGATGGTCGGAATCTTCCTCCGGCTGGCCGACCTGCTCGACCACCGCGATCTCGAGAGCATGATCCGCCATGTCAGCGCGGTCCTGCATGCGCCGCACGGCGACGCCGCGAAATGGTACCGCGCCTATGCCCACTGGCGCATCACCAGCCAGCGCGCCGCGCCCGAGCGCAAGAGCGTCCGCTTCTTTCGCCAGAGCCGGCCGCACACGACGATCTGGATGGCGGTGATGGAAGGCCATTACGACGGCCGGCCGGTCGCCCTGAACGAATGCATCCGCAATGTGATGTGCTCCAAGGATACCGCCCGCAAGATCATCAACGCCGCGATCCATGCCGGCTATTTCATCCTCGACGGCGCGCACGACGACAGCCGCAAGAAACTCGTCCGCCCTTCCGCCCATTGTGTCGAGGATTACCAAGCCATGGTCGATATGTTGCTGCGCTTGGCAGACGTCCTGCAGCCAAGGGTCGTTTGACGACCACCGAGGCCGCACTGACCGCCTCGTCAGAAGCCTAGAATGTCGACGACACAGCAGAATCCGCGAGGCGCCCCCAAAACCGCTGCCCCTGAAGCGGCCTCTTGCCCGCCGTCGCGCCCTGTCCTATAAACTGCCCCTTTAATGACCGCGTCCGCACCCTCGCGATTTCCGCACCGCCACATCCTCGGCATCGAGGGGATGTCGCCCGTGGAGATCGGCACTCTGCTCGATCTCGCCGAGGGCTACATCGACGTATCCACCCGTAAAGAAAAGCTCGGCACGCTGCACGGCCGCACGGTGATGAACCTCTTCTTCGAGGACTCCACCCGCACGCGCACCTCCTTCGAGCTGGCCGCCCTGCGGCTCGGCGCCGATGTCATCAACATGGCGGTCGCCAATTCGTCGGTCAAAAAGGGCGAGACGCTGATTGACACGGCGCTCACGCTCCACGCCATGCACCCGGACGTGCTGATCATCCGCCACCCCAATTCCGGCGCGCCGCACCTGTTGGCACAGAAGCTCGGCTGCTCGGTGATCAACGCCGGCGACGGCTCGCACGAGCATCCGACCCAGGCCCTGCTCGACGCGCTGACCATCCGCCGCCGCAAGGGCACCATCGCCGGGCTGACCGTGGCGATCTGCGGTGACGTCGCCCACAGCCGCGTCGCCCGCTCGAACATCCACCTGCTGCAGACGATGGGCGCGCGCGTGCGCGTCGTCGGCCCGCCGACCCTGATGCCGCCGGCGATCGACCGCTTCGGCGTCGAGGTGTTCCACGACATGAAGAAGGGCCTGACCGGCTGCGACATCGTGATGATGCTGCGTCTGCAGCTCGAGCGCATGGACGGCGCCTTCGTGCCCTCCTTGCGCGAATACTCGCATTTCTACGGCCTCGACCACGAGATGCTGGCCGCCGCCAAGCCCGACGCGCTGGTGATGCACCCCGGCCCGCTCAATCGCGGCATCGAAATCTCCACCGAAGTCGCCGACGAGATCGACCGCAGCCTGATCCTGCAGCAGGTCGAATATGGCGTAGCGACGCGCATGGCCTGCCTCGAAGCGGTGGTTGCCACGTTGGCGGAGGCGGGCAAATGAGCGTGACCGCCTTCCTCAACGCCCGCCTGCTCGATCCGGCGACCAATCTCGATACCAAGGGCGGCCTGCTGATCGACGGCGGCGTGATTGCCGAGATCGGCCCGAACGTGAAAGCCCCGGCCGGCGCCGAGATCGTCGATTGCGGCGGCGCCTGCCTGGCGCCCGGCCTGATCGATATGCGCGTGCACGCGCGCGAGCCCGGCGAAGAATATAAAGAGACCATCGCCACCGCCGCCGGCGCGGCGGTCGCGGGCGGCGTCACCACCATGGTCTGCCTGCCCAACACCATGCCCGCCATCGACAACCCGGCGCTGGTCGGCTTTGTGCTGCAGCGCGGGCGCGAGGCCGGCCTCGCCCATGTGCAGACCTACGCGGCGCTGACGCAGAACACCGACGGCCACAAGCTTGCCGAGATCGGCCTGCTGCAGGAAGCCGGCGCCATCGCCTTCACCGACGGCACCAAGGCGATCGACGATCCGGTGCTGATGCGCCGGGCGCTGACCTACGCCAAGACCTTCAACGCGCTGATCGTGCAGCACCCGGAAGAGCCGCGCATGGCCAAGGGCGGCGAAGCCCATGCCGGCGAGCTGTCGGCGCGCCTCGGGCTTTCCGGTATTCCCGGCATCGCCGAGGCGATGATGCTGGAGCGCGACATGCGTCTGGTCGAGATGACCGGCGGGCGCTATCACGCCGGGCATGTGTCGACGGGCGAAGGCATCGAGGTGATCCGCCGCGCAAAGGCCCGCGGCCTGCGCGTCACCGCCGACACCGCGCCGCAGTATTTCGCGCTCAACGAAAACGAGATCGGCGAATACCGCACCTTCGTCCGCCTGTCGCCGCCGCTGCGCCCCGAGAGCGACCGCCTCGCAGTCGTGCAGGGCCTCGCCGACGGCACCATCGACGTCATCGCCTCCGACCATGCGCCGCACGACCAGGAGAGCAAGCGCCTGCCGTTCGGCCAGGCCGAGCCGGGCATCATCGGGCTTGAGACGCTGCTGCCTCTGTCGCTCGCGCTGCATCACAACGGCAAGTTGGCGCTGCTCGACGTGCTGCGCCGCCTGACGATTGCGCCCGCCGAATTGCTCGGGCTGCCCGCCGGCCGCTTGGCCAAGGGCGCGCCCGCCGATCTGGTGCTGTTCGATCTCGACAAGCCGTGGCGCGTCGAGGAGATCAAATTCCGCAGCACCTCGAAGAACTCGCCGTTCGACAACCGGCCGATGCAGGGCCACGCGCTGCGCACCATCGTCGCCGGGCGCACCGTGTTCACGCGGAAAGCGTGACATGAACAAACTTACGCGAAAGGCTTAGTCAGTGGACGCCAACTGGCCGCTCTATGCCGTCGCCGCTGTCGCTTATCTGTTCGGCTCGGTGCCCTACGGCCTGATCCTGACCAAGCTCGCTGGATTGGGCGACATCCGGTCGGTCGGCTCGGGCAACATCGGCGCCACCAACGTGCTGCGCACCGGCCACAAGGGCCTGGCGGCGCTGACGCTGCTCCTCGATGTCGCTAAAGGCGTCGCCGCCGTGCTGATCGCCAAATGGTTCGGCGGCCTGCATGGTTTTGCGATTCTCTGCAGCCTGATCGCCGGCTTCGCCGTGGTGATCGGCCACGTTTTCCCAGTCTGGCTGAAGTTCAAGGGCGGCAAGGGCGTCGCCACCACCTTCGGCGTCATCCTGGCGCTGACCCCAGGCACCGGCGCCGTCACCGGCGCGGTGTGGATCTTCATGCTGCTGGTGTTCCGCTATTCATCGCTCGCCGCCATCGCCGCCGCGGTCGTCGCGCCGCTGTTCGCCTTCGGCTACGCCGGCCAGAGCGACGGCCTGCTGACCAGCGCGCTCGCGCTGCTCGTGCTCATCAAGCACGCCACCAACATCCGTCGCCTGCTCAACGGCACTGAGCCGAAGGTAGGGAAGTAACGCCTAGGCGTTGATCTTCGCCAGCAGTTCGGCGAGGTCGCCCTTCACCATGTAGCTGAAGCCGCCGGTTAGGCCAATTTCGCAATTCTCCGCGCTGAGCGCTTTGATGCAGGAGACCTGCTCGGCGAAAACGACGAGATCGAAATCATCGATCGTCTTGAGGGTCAGAAATTTCATGGCCTCTCCTTCTGCGTTAATCCCGGTCCGGCGCACCCAATGGGAAGAACGCCCGGAAGGGCCGCGCTTCCTCCACCGCTCTGGCGAACGACGGGCGCGCCAGCAGCCGCGCGCGATAAGCACGCAAGGTGGGAAACGCCTCAGAAATGCGATGGGTCCAATCGGCGTAGAACAATGACGGCGCGGCGGCGCAATCGGCCAGCGTAAAGTCGTCGCCGGCAGCCCAGTTTCGGCCCACCAGCATTCCTTCGAGCCAGCCATAGGCGCGCTCGAGCTTGTCCTCGGCGAAGGCCACGGCCTCCTGGCGCTTGAGCGGATCGCCGGTCAGCGCGCCGCCCACAGCATGCTGCATCGGGCCCATCACATGCAGGTCGTAGAAGCGGTCGAAGAAGCGCACATCGAGCGCCGCCGCCGGATCCGCCGGCAAGAAGCGCACGGGGCCCGGATGGGCGAGCTGCAGATGTTCGATGATGATGCTGCTCTCGACGATTTGGCGCTCACCGTCGAGCAGCAGCGGAAACTTGGCGAGCGGCCAGCGCCGCAGCCAGTCCGCCGAATGTTCGGGCTGGTCTGGGCCGAGCGAGCGAAAGTCGAACGGCGTGGCGTTTTCGTAGAGCGCGATGAGCACCTTCTGCGTATAGGACGAGAAGGGGTGACCGTAGAGCGCGAGCGGCATCGGGCTTAAGCGGTTTTGTCCAGCCAGGCGTCGATTGCGGCGCGGCATTCGTCGACCGCCTGATTGCGCGAGCCGTTAACGCTGCCCAAGACTTCCACGTCGGCGTCGTCGGGTGCCGTGATTTCCCACTCGAACCGGCCCATCCCCTTCGCGCGCACTTCGAATTCGATCTCGCGGTAGGTTCGTTTGTCGGAATTTTTCATCGGGGCTCCTGGCTGAATCTCTTAGAATGGGCGCACCATAACCGATTCGGCCGCTTCCGGGGGGTAATCCATGCAACGGCGCGCCTTGACCGACGCGGAACGCCTCGACTGGCTGCAGCTGATCCGCAGCGACAATGTGGGCCCCGTCACATTCCATGCCCTGATCGCCAAATTCGGCACGGCGTCTCATGCCATGGCCGCTCTCCCGGATTTGGTGCGCGGGAATACTGGCAAACGGGCCGTCCGCCTGGCCAAACGCGAGATCGCGGAACAGGAACTCGCCGCAGCGACCCGCCATGGCGCGCGCTTGATCGCCGCCTGCGAGCCGGACTATCCCGAGCCCCTCGCCGCCCTGCCCGATGCGCCGCCGGTGATCGCCGTCCATGGCAGCGTCGCGCGGCTGCATCGTCCCTGCGTCGGCATCGTCGGGGCGCGCAACGGCTCCACCAACGGCCGCCGCTTCGCTGGTCAACTCGCTGCCGACCTGGGGGCCGCCGGGCTCACCGTCGTCTCCGGCCTGGCGCGCGGCATCGACACGGCGGCCCATGAGGGCGCCTTGGAGAGCGGCACGGTGGCGGTGATTGCCGGCGGCGTCGATGTGGTCTACCCGCCGGAGAACGGCCCCCTGATGGCCCGGATCGCCGCGGAGGGTGGTGCCGTGGTCGCCGAGCAGCCGTTCGGCATGAAGCCGCAGGCGCGCCACTTCCCCACCCGCAACCGGGTAATCTCCGGCCTGTCGCGCGCCCTGGTGGTGGTCGAGGCGACACTCAAATCCGGCTCGCTGATCACCGCGCGCCTCGCCGGCGAACAGGGCCGCGAGGTGCTGGCGGTGCCGGGCTCGCCGTTCGACCCGCGCAGCGCCGGCACCAACGGCCTGATCCGCGACGGCGCGACACTTATTACTAGCGCTGGCGATGTCATCGCCGCCCTCGGCCCGCTCAATTCACCTTTGCAGCAAAATCAACGACTTAGGGGGTCCTTCGGACTCGGAATTTCAGCCCTTTCTCAACCTCCACCAGAGCATGAGGATCGCCTCGACGACGCCGCCGACTTGTCCAGCAAGATATTGGAATTGCTTGGGTTTTCACCCATAGGCATTGACGAGCTGGCGCGCCGGGCCCACGTCTCTCCTGCCGCCTTGGCCTCAGCGATTCTCGAACTGGAATTGGCCGGCCGCGTCGAGCGCCAGCCCGGAGGCCTAATTTCCCTCATTAAATCAACGCCTTAAAAAATAGCCACGAGAGCGTGCTTTTTTTTCCGGGCGGGAATGGTGTAAGCAAGCCCCCCCATGAGCAACGTCGTCGTCGTCGAATCGCCTGCCAAGGCGAAAACCATCAATAAGTATCTCGGCTCGGATTACACCGTGCTGGCCTCCTACGGCCATGTGCGCGATCTGCCGGCCAAGGATGGATCGGTGCGTCCGGACGAGGCCTTCGCCATGAGCTGGCAAGTGGCCGATCGCGGCGCCGCGCGCGTCAACGACATCGCCAAGGCGCTCAAGGGCGCCGATACCCTCATCCTCGCGACCGACCCGGACCGCGAAGGCGAGGCGATCTCCTGGCATGTGCTTGAGCTGCTCAAGGACCGCGGCCTGATCAAGGGCAAGACGGTCCAGCGCGTGGTGTTCCATGAGATCACCAAGGGCGCGATCTTGGAGGCGATGAAGCATCCGCGCGACCTCGACCAGCCGCTGATCGAGGCGTACCTCGCCCGCCGCGCCCTCGACTATCTCGTCGGCTTCACCCTGTCGCCGGTGCTGTGGCGCAAATTGCCGGGCTCGCGCTCGGCGGGACGCGTCCAATCCGTCGCCCTGCGGCTGATCTGCGAGCGCGAATCCGAGATCGAGATCTTCAAGGCGCGCGAATATTGGTCGGTCGACGCCGACTTCAAAACGCCGGACGGCTCGGCCTTCACCGCCCACCTCACCCATCTCGACGGCAAGAAGCTCGACAAGTTCGACCTCAATGACGAGGCGAGCGCCAAGCGCGCCGCCGGCATCATCGAGAGCCGCGACTTTTCCGTCGGCGCCGTCGAGCGCAAGCAGGCCAAGCGCAACCCGGCGCCGCCCTTCACAACTTCGACGCTGCAGCAGGAAGCCTCGCGCAAGCTCGGCTTCTCGGCGCGCCAGACCATGCAGCTCGCCCAGCGCCTCTATGAAGGCGCCGACATCGGCGGCGAGACGGTCGGCCTGATCAGCTATATGCGTACCGACAGCGTGACGCTGTCCGGCGACGCGCTCGGCCAGGCCCGCCGCGTCATCGGCAAGGATTTCGGCGAGCAGTATCTGCCGCCGTCGCCGCGCGTCTATAAGAGCAACGCCAAGAATGCCCAGGAGGCCCACGAGGCCATCCGCCCGACCGATCTCGGCCGCGCCCCCAACCAGGTGGCGCGCTACATCGAGTCCGACCAGCTGCGGCTCTACGAGCTGATCTGGAAGCGCACGCTCGCCAGCCAGATGGCCTCGGCCGAGCTCGACCAGGTCGCCGTCGACATCACCGCGGGCGACGCGACGCTGCGCGCCACCGGCTCGGTCGTCACCTTCGACGGCTTCTTGAAGCTCTATCGCGAAGATCGCGACGATGTGGCCGAAGGCGACGATGAGAATTCGCGCCTGCTGCCGAAGATGGACAAGGGCGACAAGCTGGCGCGCCAGGGCGTGCGTCCGGAACAGCATTTCACCCAGCCACCGCCACGCTTCTCGGAAGCGTCCTTGGTCAAGAAGCTCGAAGAGCTCGGCATCGGGCGACCCTCGACCTATGCCTCGATCATCTCGGTGCTGCAGGACCGCGACTATGTGAAGCTCGACAAGAAGCGCTTCGTCCCGGAAGACCGCGGCCGCATGGTCACGACCTTCCTCGACAGCTTCTTCCGCGACTACATCCAGTACGACTTCACCGCCAACCTCGAAGACCAGCTCGACGAGATTTCCGACGGCAAACTGGACTGGAAGAAGGTCCTCGGCGATTTCTGGAAGAACTTCTCGCGCGACATCGCCGGCACCAAGGACCTGACGATCACCCAGGTGATCGACGCGCTCGACGAATCGCTCGGGCCGCACTTCTTCCCGACCGGCACCGACGGCAAGAATCCGCGCGGCTGCCCGACCTGCGGCAACGGCCGCCTCGGCCTCAAGCTAGGCAAGTTCGGCGCCTTCATCGGCTGCTCGAACTATCCGGAATGCAAATTCACGCGCAAGCTCTCGGTCGAGAAGATCGAAGAAGGCAGCCCGATGGCGGCGCTCGCCGCCGGCCCGCTGCTGCTCGGCAGCGATCCCGGCACGTCCAAGCCGGTGACCGTGCGCAAAGGCCCCTACGGCCTCTATATCCAGCTCGGCGAAATGCCCGAGATGCCGCCGCTGCCGCCGCCCGAGAAGGGCAAGAAGAAGCCCAAGGCGCCCAAGGTCGACGCCGCCGACAAGCCCAAGCGCGTCGGCGTACCCAAGGGTATGGATGTCGCTGCCATCACGCTCGAGCAGGCGCTGTCGCTGTTGTCGCTGCCGCGCACCATCGGCACGCATCCGGAAGACGGCAAGGTGGTGAAGGCCGGCATCGGCCGCTTCGGGCCTTATATCCAGCATGATAAGATTTACGCTTCGATCCCGCCGGACGAAGACGTGCTGAACGTCGGCCTCAACCGCGCCGTCGATTTGCTCGCCGAGAAGGTGAAGCGCGGCGGACGCGGCGATGCGGCCCTGCGCGAGATCGGCCTGCATCCGTCCGACGAGAAGCCCATCACGCTGCACAAGGGCCGCTACGGCCTCTATGTGAAGCATGGCAAGATCAACGCGACCCTACCTGGCGACGCCGATCCGGAGACCTTCGGCCTCGACGCCTCGATCGCCCTGCTCGCCGCGCGCGCCCTCAAGGCTGGCGTGAAACCGGCGCGCGGTAAAGCAAAGGCGAAAGCCTCCGACAGCGATGCCGCCCCCGCGAAGAAGGCCGCTGCGAAAAAGGCTCCGGCGAAGAAAGCCCCGGCCAAGAAGGCTGCGAAAAAGGCCGCTGCAAAGAAAGCCGCACCGAAGAAGGGCGCGAAAAAAGCCGCCCCTGAAGTCGACGAGACCGACGCCGATCCGGCGACCGTCGACGCCGACTAAGCCTCTTCCGTGGCCCGCAAACCCCGTCCCGAATATCCGCCTCTCACGAAAGAGGCGTTGCTCGAATGGATGCGCGAGCATCCCGGCACCACCGACAAGCGCGAGATCGCCCGCGCCTTCAACGTGAAGGGCGACAACCGCGCCATTCTGCGCGAGATGCTCAAGGACCTTGAGAAGGATGGCCGTATCGGCCGCGCCCAAGGCCGTCGGCAATATGCCTCGCTCGAGAAACTGCCGGAAGTCGGCGTGCTGGAAATTTCCGGCGTCAACATCGACGGCGAACTACTCGCCAAGCCGACCGTGTGGGCCGAAGCCGCGCCGCTGCCGCGCATCATCGTGCTGCCGCCGCGCGACGGCCTGGCGGCGCTGGGCGTCGGCGATAAAATTCTCGCCAAGCTCGCGCCCGATCCCGAGGGCGGTTACGACGCCACGGTGATGCGCCGCCTCGGCGAAACGCCGGCCGAGGTGGTCGGCGTCTTCAGCGTCGTCAAGGGCCAGGGTCGCGTGCAGCCGACCGATCGGCGCGCCAAGAGCGAACTGTTCGTCAAACGCGAACATTCCAACGGCGCCAAGCAGGGCGATCTGGTGCGCGCGCGCATTCTGCCGCGCCGCGGCGCCGGCTTGCCCGAAGCCGAGATCCTCGAGCGTATGGGCTCGTTCGACGATCCCGGCGCCGTCAGCCTGATCGCCATTCACGCCCAGGGCATTCCCACCGAATTTCCGCCCGAGGCGCTGGCGCAAGCGGCCAAAGCCGAGCCGGTGCCGCTCGGCAACCGGGACGACCTGCGCGCCATTCCGCTCATCACCATCGACGGCGCCGACGCGCGCGACTTCGACGACGCCGTGTGGGCCGAGCCCGACGATGCCGCCGACAACAAGGGCGGCTTTCATCTGATCGTCGCCATCGCCGATGTCGCGCATTACGTGCAACCCGGCGACGCGCTCGACCGCGAAGCCTTCAAACGCGGCAATTCGGTCTATATGCCCGACCGCGTCGTCCCCATGCTGCCCGAGAAGCTGTCGAACGATCTCTGCTCGCTGCGCCCGGATGGCGACCGCGCGGCGATGGCCGTCCATATGTGGATCGACAAGGCCGGCAACATGTTGCGCCACCGCTTCGTGCGCGGCCTCATCCGCTCGGCGGCACGTTGCACCTACGAGCAGGTGCAACGGCTGAAGGACGGCTATCCGACGGTCGACGATCCGCGCTGGCCCGAAGCAGTCGATCGCATGATCGTCGGCCCGCTCTACGATGCCTATGCCGCCTTGGACGACGCGCGTCGCCGGCGCGGCACGCTCGATCTGGAAATCCCCGAGCGTAAAGTCATCCTCAACGACAAGCGCGAGATCGAGAAGATCGTGCCGCGCGAACGGCTCGACAGCCACAAGCTGATCGAGGAATTCATGATCGCCGCCAATGTCGCGGCGGCCGAGACGCTGGAAAAGGCCGGCTGGCCCTGCATGTACCGCGTGCACGATCAGCCCGACGAGGCGAAGGTCGAAGCGCTGCGTGAATTTCTCGCCAGCCTCGAGATTTCATTGCCGCGCGGCCAGGGCCTGCGCTCGCGCAATTTCGCCGACATCCTCGCCAAGGTCGCCGGCAAGCCGGAAGCGAGGCTGGTCAGCGAGACCATGCTGCGCAGCCAATCGCAGGCGATCTACTCGCCGGAGAACCTCGGCCACTTCGGCTTGGCGCTGCGCCGCTACGCCCACTTCACCTCGCCGATCCGCCGCTATTCGGACTTGCTGGTGCATCGCGCGCTGATCGGCGCGCTCAAGCTCGGCGACGGCGCGCTGACCAAGGACATGGGTACGAACTTCGTTGCCTGGGGCGAACATATCTCGCAGACCGAACGGCGCGCCATGCTCGCCGAGCGCGATGCCATGGACCGCTACATGGCGCTCTACATGAAGGATCGCGTCGGCGCGAGCTTCCCGGCGCGCGTCGCCGGCGTCACCCGCTTCGGCCTGTTCGTCTCGCTCGACGAGACCGGCGCGCAAGGCTTGGTGCCGATCCGCAGCCTCGGCCAGGATTACTTCGAGCATGACGAGGCGCGCCACCGGCTGACCGGCCGCTCGACCGGCGAGGTCTTCTCTCTCGGCGACGCGGTGACGGCGACGCTGATCGACGCCGACGCCATCACCGGCAGCCTGTTGTTCCGCATCGACGACCACCAAGGCACGACACGGCCGAGGACCGGGACCGGCTTCAATGGGCCGCGCAAATCCTTTGGCAAAGGCCCTGGCGCCGGACAACCGGACCGCCGTCCGCCGAACAAGAAATTCGGCAAGCGGTCAGGGCCGAGCAAGAAATCGGCGGGCAGCCGGGGCAAACGCGGCAAGTCCGGCGCGGCCGCTTCAAGCGGCCCTTCGAACGGCAATCCGCCAAAAAAATTCCGTTAGGAACCTTGTCTTGTCCGTCCCGGCCGGGGCGGACGAGGTCAAAAAAGCTGAAAAATGCGAGCTTTGCAGCATGCGCGGGGCGGTACTGCGTTGATCGCGGAGCTGTGACAAATTTTGGCAGTGAATAATTAAGACTCTACCTATATCTTTGGTCGTGTCGCGATGTTGCGGCGCACCCAAGGCTTCAGATGGCAGACGCAGGAACCGAGATCCTTCCGCCCCTCCCCGCCGCGGCCCCTGCCGCTGCCAGCCCTTTGTCCGCCGCGCCCGTCGTCACCCTGCTCACCGCCGCCCTGCGCGGCCTGCGCCGCCGCTGCCCGGCCTGCGGCGAGGGACAGGCCTTCGCCGGCTACCTCAAAGTCGCCCCTCATTGCCCGTCCTGTGGCGTCGATCTCGGCAGCTATCGCGCCGACGATGCTCCGCCTTATGTCACGATCTTCATCGTCGGCCACGTCATCGTGCCGGCAATGCTCTTGCTGGAACAAAACGTCCATCCCGCCGCCTGGGTCCACATGGCCCTGTGGCTGCCGCTGACCCTCGCCTTGACGCTCGGCCTTTTGCCGGCAGTTAAAGGCGCGCTGCTTGGCGTGCAATGGGCGCTACGTGTTAGGTCTTAATCGGGTACTCCTGGGGAACATGGATATGCGGCGTATCGGGGGATTGGTCTTTTGCGCACTCTGGATCGCGAGTTGCACGCATGCACCGCGACCCGACGCCAACGCCGCCTTCGATTCCGACACAGCGACGTCGATGTTCACAGCCGGCTACGCCTTGCTGCAAGACAAGTACATCGAGCCGGTGACTGCCGAGCAAATGGCCATGGCCGGGCTCAACGGGATTGAAAAGCTCGATGACGCAATCTCGTTCGACCGGCAGGGCGACAAGGTTCGCGTGAACATCGGGCGTCACCGCGGCGCCGATCTCCTGGCCCCGCCGGCCACCAACATCAGCGGTTGGGCGCATTTGACCACGCTGGCAATCGACATCGCCCGTGCCGGTTCGCCGGCGATCGCCGCCACCAGCACGGAAGACCTCTACAACACGGTCTTCAAAAGCGCGCTCGGCACGCTCGACCGCTACAGCCGCTACACCACAGCCGCTTCGGCGCGCAACGCGCGTGCTTCGCGCGACGGCTACGGCGGTATCGGTATCCGCCTGAAATACAACGAGCCCGGCGACGTGAAGGTCGAGGCCGTGATGCCCGACACGCCGGCTGCGCGCGCCGACTTGCGCGCCGGCGACCGCATCCTGCGCATCGACGAGACGGCGATCAGCGCCCTCGAAGAGCGCGATGTCGTCGAAAAGCTGCGCGGCCGCGTCAGCAGCCAGGTCAAACTCACCCTCGCCCGCGACGACAAGCCGGCCCCGTTCGAAATCGCCATCAGCCGCGCCCTGATCTTCAACCCGACGGTCGAATACGAGCCGCAAGGCACAGCCGCGGTCATTAAACTCTCGTCCTTCAACCAAAGCACGTCTCGCAACTTGACCCGCGCCATCGACCGCGCGCGCCGCGAAATGGGCGCAGACCTGAAGGGCATCGTGCTCGACATGCGCGACAATCCCGGCGGCCTGCTCGACCAAGCCGTCGCGGTCTCTGACCTGTTCCTGGCGTCCGGACGCATCGTCTCGACACGCGGGCGCCATCCGGACAGCCTGCAGGTCTATGACGCCACTGGCCGCGACATCACCAACGGCCTGCCGCTGGTCGTTCTGGTCAACGGCCAGTCCGCCTCGGCGGCTGAAATCGTCGCCGCCGCTCTGCAAGACCGCGGCCGCGCCGTGATCGTCGGCAGCAACAGCTTCGGCAAGGGCACCGTGCAGAATATCTCGCGCTTGCCCAATGACGGCGAAATGGTGCTCACCTGGTCGCGCTTCCATGCGCCATCGGGTTACGCCATCGCCAACCTCGGCGTGCTGCCCAATGTCTGCACCAGCGTTTCCGGCGCCAATACGGAGAGCGTGCTCGACCAGCTCAATCCGATGTGGATCAAGACCTCCATACTGCTCTCGATCTGGCGTTTCAGCCAGGTGCGCGACGAGCAACAGGTCAATGCGCTGCGCGACAATTGCCCGCGCACCAAGGACAGCGCCGCAATGGACGTGGTCGTGGCCGAGCGCCTGATCGATGAGCCCGTGCTCTATCGCCGCGCCTTGCAGCAGAACGGCGCCGTCGTCGCCGAGCCGGTGCTCGACACGCCCGCGATCGTCGGCGCCAGCGCCGCGCGTCTGCCCAGCTTCCAGTAACGTCTCGTCGGCTTATTGCCGGGCACTTGGCTTCAGCGGAATTGGCTCAGATTGACGGGCAACACTTCGCCCATCCAGATCGCCTGATCCGTATGCGCCTTGCGGCCGTTGCCAGTGCCATCGGCGTGAATCAAAACGGCCAAGCCTTCGCGATGAAAAGCGAGGAACGGCACGAAGCTCGCGAATAGCTCCGGCTCAAACAGCACTTGAAACATCGCGCGCGTATGCGGGCCGACCAGCTTGTCGTGCCAACTGCCGATCAGCGCGCCGGGAAAAGCGGCCGCGATCTTGGCACGCAGACGCTCCGCCCGATCGCGGGTCGCCGCCGGGTCGTAATAGATATGCGCATGCCAGCCGGTGACGGACTCGAGGGCGGCCTGATCGCCGTTCGGGGATATCTCGTTCATGGCGCGATTATACGACGCCGCACGACCGATTCCGCCGCTTTTGCCTGGATTTGCCGGGCTCTTGACAGGGCTGGCCGCGGCTGTATGTTGCCGGCTCCCGCGACAGGGCTAGGCGCCACCGCGCTGCCTCCGCAAGTTATTGATTTTTATATGGAAACCTCGCCATGGCGAAGTCCAACACCGTCCTGATCAAGCTCGTGAGCACGGCCGACACCGGGTTTTTCTACATCACCAAGAAGAACCCGCGCACCAAGACCGAGAAGTTCGAGTTCAACAAGTACGACCCGGTCGTGCGCAAGCATGTCGCGTTCAAGGAAGCCAAGATCAAGTAAGACCCTGCGGCCAACCGGCCGCACTGCGCCGCGCGCGGCCCTCAAGGCCGCTGCCACGCACAAAAAAAGCCGCCCCTAGCCGGGCGGCTTTTTTGTTGTCTGCGAATCGTCGAACGGCGTTAGAGCTACACGGTCTCCTTAACCGGCGCGATCGTCACCTGGTTGCGTCCCGCATTCTTGGCGGCATAGAGCGCCTCGTCGGCCCGCCGCAGCAATTCATCGCCGCCCTCGCCCTCGATCAAGCTGGCAACACCGATGCTGACGGTCACGCGCGGCGGACTGGTCGTCGCCGCGCCGCGTAGCGGCATGTCGGTATCGGCCACCATCTTACGCATGCGATCGGCAACGGCATGCGCCGCCGCGACCTGTGTATCGGGCATGACGACGACGAACTCTTCGCCGCCGATGCGCGCGGTCAGATCGAACTCGCGCAAATTGTGCGAGATGAGGCCCGCGACCTGACGCAGCACTTCATCGCCGCTGGCATGACCGTAAGTATCGTTGACGCGCTTAAAATGATCGATGTCGAGCATGAACAACGACAGCGGCTTGCCGTCCGTCTGCGAGCGCTCGATCATCGAAGAGAGATGCGCGTTGAGATAGCGACGGTTGTAAAGACCGGTCAGACTGTCGGTCAGCGCCAGCGACAGGCTGCGCTGATAGTTGTCCCGCATCAGATCCTGATAGCGTTTGCGGCGCATTTGGGTGCGTACACGGGCCCACAGCTCGTTGCCTTCAATGGGCCGGAACAGATAATCGTTCACGCCGATCTCGAAGCCCTTGACCAGGCCGCCCATTTCCTCGGGCTCGATCACCAGCAGAATCGGCAAGCGGCGCGTGCGTTCATTCGAGCGCAGATGCGAACACAGCCGCAGGCCATCGCCGTCATCGAGATAGAGACTGACAATGACGAGATCGAACTCCTCGCTATCGCAGCGCTGCGAACCTTCCTTACCGGTTGGCGCCAGCACCGTGGTGCATTGCTTTTGTTCCAGCAAATGGCAAATCTTCTCGCCGCTGAAGGGGTCGCTTTCGATCACCAGAACGCGGCCATGTAGTTGGGCATCGGTGAAGGGTGCGGCCTCGGAGAGAACGCCGCCGAGCTGGCCCGACGTCGCTTCGCGCAGACGCCATTCGTCCATCGACGTTTTCAGGCGCACCAGGGATTTGACGCGTGATAGCAGAATCAGGTCGTTGACCGGCTTGGTGAGGAAATCGTCGGCGCCGGCATCGAGCCCGGTGACGCGGTCGCCCATGTCGGACAGGGCGGTCACCATGACCACGGGAATATGCGCGGTACGCACGTCCGCCTTCAGGCGGCGGCAGACCTCAAAGCCGTCCATCTCGGGCATCATGACGTCGAGGAGAATGATGTCAGGCTGCTCGGTCTTCGCAATCTCGAGCGCGGCGCGACCATGCGGCGCGGTCAACACTTCGAAATACTCGGCTGTCAGCTTAGCTTCGAGAATTTTGACGTTCGCCGGAACGTCATCGACGACAAGGACCCTGGCCGGCATGGTCGCGCCTAGGCCAACGTCTTCTGGATCGTTTCCATGAAATTCATCACGGAGATCGGCTTGGCGATATAAGCCTCGCAGCCGCCTTCGCGAATTTTCTCTTCATCGCCCTTCATGGCGAAGGCGGTGACGGCGATCACCGGAATGTCTTTCAGCGCATCGTCTTCCTTGATCCACTTGGTCACTTCCAAGCCCGATACTTCAGGCAACTGGATGTCCATTAGAATCAGGTTGGGATGATGTTCGCGGGCCAAGCGCAGCGCCTCGACACCGTCCTTCGTCTGCAAGGTGCGATAGCCATGAGCTTCCAGAAGGTCATGGAAGAGCTTCATGTTCAGCTCATTGTCTTCGACGATCAGGATGGTCTTCGACATATCGTCGCGCCTCGCGACAGAATTCAAAACGGCAGGGGAATCCATAGGGACCGGCACTTCTCGGCAGTCTTATAACAGACGGATGTTACAAGTCCTTCCCTATCGCACAGGGATCGGACTGTCAGATTGTGAAGTGGAAAGGTTAACAGCATCTCAAGATGCGCTGAAATGGCCGATTTTTTTGTCGTGTTTTGGGAGAGAAATCCCAGCCGTTCTAGGCCAAAAAGCTTAACAGCGCGGCCGCGGCAGGGCTTCGATCTTCTCCAGGTTGGCAGAGACGCTGAAATCCCCATAATCGAGTAGGAAATTGTCGGCGACGCCATTCTCAAAAAGCCGCACGCCGACTTCGTAGTCGGGCTCTGGGGACTGGCTGTTCAACGGGAAAAAGGCCAGACGCACGCGCCAGGATTGCCCGCCGGTCAATTCGGCCCCGATATCCGCCGCCACCTTGGTCGGTGATTTGATCGGCCCGCCGATCACCGCATTGACCTCGAGCGGACCATCGAGGCTGGCCCCGTCGAAGATGACGCGCGACAGGTGGTTGGCGCCGCCGAGCGCCGCCTCGATCAATTGCACCGTATGTTCGGTGGGAAACACCGCCGCCTTGGGCAGCGCGAAGCGCGTGCCGACCGGCGTTGTGAACAGCGCTTCGCCTGTGCCGGCATTGGCTGCCAGATTGGCTTCGCCGCGCAATTCTTCACTCAGCCGGCCGTCGCGCATGTTGCGCACCGTGAAGCGATAGCTGCGGCCGTCCTTGGCCTCCCAGCTCGAATAGTTCGAATCGGTCTCGATGTCATCGCCTTGCGCCGTGGTGAGAGCCAATTTCACGCGCTGCGTCACTGTCCAGCCGTCGCACGCTTCCGACCATTCGACATACATGGCGCCGCGGGCGTCCACCGTGCTGCTGCCCGAGCGCAAACTGCCGAGCTTCATGCTGTAAACCGCACGATGGGGTGCCAGTTGCACACCCGCCGCTTCGGCCGGCGCAATGGACAGCGCGCCGCCGGCAATACCGGCGGCCGCCAAAATGATCGCACCCGGCAGCAGCGCCCCCGATATCCATGACGGGAACGAGAAGCGACGGCCTGCGGACTGAAACATGAATACCCGGTGATACGGAGAGGAAGGACTTGGCATTATGGCAGTCCGCCGCAATAGGGCCAATGGCGCGCGGCGCCGCACGCCCCAGGGTGGCGATCACGTCTTTGCGGGCACTATTTGCCGCTAGTTGGGCGTTTCTTGCCTCCCTGCCCGCCCAAGAGGGCAATTCCTGCATCGCGCCGACAGGATAACTCATTGATAAATATAAGATAAGAAAGGGCATGGGGCTTGCTTCGTCAAAGTGAGCCCCCGCCCGTATTCCGTCTCGGGCGCTGTACCGTTCAAGGATTCGAGTCCGCCATGAAGCGCGAAGACATCAAAGCCTCCCGCCCGGTCCGCAATCGCCGCGTCAACGACGATGCACAAATGATCGCCGACATCGGCCTGCTCGCCGACCGGTTGATCCGGCATTATCCGCCGCAGAGCAAAATCCTGACCGCCAAGGCGCGCCGCGTCGTGCCGCTGTTCGAGCAGGCCATCGCTGCCGCCGCCAAGGTGGAGGAGCGCATCGCCGAGCAGAAGGCGCGCATCGCCTATCTCGAAACCTTGAGCCAAACCGACGAATTGAACGGCCTGCTCAACCGGCGCGGTTTTCACGAACATCTGCGCCGCGCCCTGGCCAATGCCCGGCGCTATGGCGAAACCGGCGTGCTGGTGTTCTGCGACCTCAACAATTTCAAATCGGTCAACGACAACCACGGCCATGGCATCGGCGACGACGTGCTGCGCCGCATCGCCGAAACGATCAAGGACAGCGTGCGCGAAACCGACGCCGTCGCCCGCCTGGGTGGCGATGAGTTTGCCGTGCTGATGACGCAAACGAATTGGCGCAACGGCTATAAGCGCGCGCAGATCATCAACCGCGCCATCAACGGCCATACCTTCACCGTCCGGCGCAAGCGCATCGCCATGCAGGTGAGCTTCGGCGTCGAGCCCTTCGGACCGGACGATGAAGAGGCCAACCTGATCGCGCGCGCCGACATGGCGATGTATTGCAACAAGCGCAAGAAGGCTTCGGTCAGCTTCGTTCACGCCGCCGAATAGGCAGAGCGCCACGCGAACAAAAAAGGGCGGCTCCTGCGAGCCGCCCTTTTCGTTTCATCGCAGCTGTCTAGCTCAGGCTTTTCTTCGGCAGATCAACCTTGAGGTGCAGCTCGCGCAAGCGCTTGTCCTCGACCTCGGCCGGGGCCTGCATCAACAGATCTTGCGCCTGCTGATTCATCGGGAAGAGGATGACCTCGCGGATGTTCGGCTCGTCGGCCAGCAGCATGACCATGCGGTCGATGCCGGGAGCCGATCCGCCATGCGGCGGCGCGCCGAACTTGAAGGCATTGAGCATGCCGCCGAAGCGTGCTTCGAGGACGTCGGCGCCATAGCCCGCGATCTCGAAGGCCTTATACATGATCTCGGGCAGATGGTTACGGATGGCGCCGGACGACAGCTCGATGCCGTTGCAGACGATGTCGTACTGGTAGGCCTTGATCGTCAGCGGATCCTGCGTGTTCAACGCCTCGAGGCCACCTTGCGGCATGGAGAACGGGTTATGGCTGAACTCGATCTGGCCGGTGTCCTCGTTCATCTCGTACATGGGGAAATCGACGATCCAGCAGAACTTGAAGACGTTCTTCTCGTAGAGATCGAGATCCGTGCCGATCTTGTTGCGCGCCTCGCCGGCCAGCTTGGCGGCTTTCAACGGCTTGTCGCAGGCGAAGAACAGCGCGTCGCCGTCCTTGATGCCTGAAGCAGCGCGCAGGATGTCGAGACGCGGGCCGTCGAGGAATTTGGCGATCGGGCCCTTGGCCTCGCCGTTCTCGAGAATGATGTAGGCGAGGCCGCCGGCGCCCTGCTCGCGCGCCCATTCGTTGAGCTTGTCGAAGAAGCTGCGCGGCTTCGAGCCGGCGCCCGGCGCCGGAATGGCGCGCACCACGGCGCCCGTATTGATCGCCTTGGCGAAGATGCCGAAACCGGAATCGCGGAAGGCCTCGGTGACGTCCGAGATGATCAGCGGATTGCGCAGATCGGGCTTGTCCGAGCCGTACTTGAGCAGCGATTCGTCGAACGGGATCCGCACGAACGGCGGCTTGCTCACCACCTTGCCGCGCGAGAACTCCTCGAACAGACCGCCGAGCACCGGCTCGATGGCCGCGAAGACGTCGTCCTGCGTCACGAACGACATTTCAAAATCGAGCTGGTAGAACTCGCCCGGCGAGCGGTCGGCGCGCGCGTCTTCGTCACGGAAACAGGGCGCGACCTGGAAGTAGCGGTCGAAGCCGGCCACCATCAACAGTTGCTTGAACTGCTGCGGCGCCTGCGGCAAGGCGTAGAACTTGCCCGGATGATTGCGGCTCGGCACGAGATAATCGCGGGCGCCTTCCGGCGACGACGAGGTCAGGATCGGCGTCTGATATTCGACGAAGCCCTGCTCGATCATGCGGCGGCGCGCCGAGGCGATCACCTGGCTGCGCAGCAGCATGTTGCGGTGGACCTTCTCGCGGCGCAGATCGAGGAAGCGATAGCGCAGGCGCGTGTCCTCGCCGTAGTCGGTGTCGGAATTGACCTGCAGCGGCAGGGCATCATGCGGCTTGGACAGCAGCTCGACGCCTTCGGCAGACAGTTCGATCTCGCCCGACGGCAGATCGGCGTTGATCGTTTCGGCCGAGCGCTTCAGCACCTTGCCGGTGACCGACACGACGCTTTCGAGGCGCAGGCCTTCAAGTTCCGCGAAGGCCGGCGTGCCGGAGGTGGCGACCACCTGGGTCAGGCCGTAGTGGTCGCGCAGATCGACGAACAGCAGGTTGCCGTGGTCGCGCTTGCGGTGGATCCAGCCTGCCAGCCGCGCCGTCTGGCCGACATGGGCCGCGCGCAGTTCGCCGCAGGTCTGGGTGCGATAGGGATGCATCGACGGACGCCTCTCGGAACGGGCCGGAAACGGGCCGGGAACGGCTCGAATCGGGGATGGAATCAGGCGCCAAAACGCACGGATAACGCCGATTTGTCAAGCCACCGGGCCCCTGGGGAGGGCTAATTGCCTCAGTTGGACGGGCCGCCCGGGGCTCCCGTCATCTTTTCACTGCTGAAGCGGCCTTCCGGCCCTCCCGCCGCTTCCTCCCATCCCGGTTTTTCGCTATAGCAGAACGATGTTACTCATCACCGAGACCGACGCCCTCGCCGGCTTCTGCGCCCGCCTGGCCAGCGCCCCCTACATCACCGTCGACACCGAATTCATGCGGGAGAAGACGTACTGGCCGATTTTGTGCCTGGTCCAGCTCGCCGGACCGGACGAAGCCGCCGTGGTCGACGCCATGGCCCCCGGCATCGACCTCGCGCCATTGATGGCGCTGATGGCAGATCCCAAGGTGCTCAAGGTCTTCCACGCCGCTCGCCAGGACATCGAGATTTTCTATCACCTGAGCGGCAAGATCCCCGCCCCGCTGTTCGATACCCAGGTCGCCGCCATGGTCTGCGGCTTCGGCGACTCGGTCGGCTATGAAACCCTGGCAACCAAGCTGGCGCGCGCCCGCATCGACAAGTCCATGCGCTTCACCGACTGGTCGCACCGTCCCTTGAGCGAGAAGCAGCTGCATTACGCGCTGTCCGACGTGACACACCTACGTGTCGCCTATGAAAAGCTGCAGGAAATGCTCGACGCCAGCGACCGCACGCGCTGGGTCAAAGAGGAAATGGCGATCCTCACCAATCCCGCGACCTACAAGCCCGAGCCCTACGAGGCCTGGCGCCGCCTGAAGGTGCGCAGCACCAACGCCAAATTCCTCTCCGTGCTGCGCGAGCTCGCCGCCTGGCGCGACCTCGCGGCGCAGGAGAAGGACGTCCCGCGCAACCGCATCCTGCGCGACGACGCCCTGTTGAACATCGCTGCCCACGCGCCGAAGACCGAAGCCGACCTGTTCAACACGCGTGGATTGGGGCGCAACGGCTTCAGCCCGAGCATGAAGGACGCGATTCTCGCCGCCGTCGAGAAGGCGCGCGAACGCGAAGACGAGTGCGCCGCTCTACTCGAAGAGAAAATCGACCTGCCGCGCGGTCTCGCGCCGGTCGTCGATCTTCTGAAGGTCTTGCTGAAGCTGAAATGCGAGAGCAACGACGTCGCCCAGCGCCTGGTCGCCAGCAGCGGCGATCTCGAACAGATCGCGGCGGACGACGATGCCAACGTGCCGGCGATGCATGGCTGGCGCCGCGAAGTCTTCGGCGACGACGCCCTCGCCCTCAAGCACGGCAAGCTCGCCCTGGCCGTCAAGAACAAGAATATCTCGCTGGTGCCGCTGGAAAGCGCCAGCCGCAAAGCGGCGGCGAACGGCTAAAGCCGTCTATTTCTCGTCGAGCTTCACGTCCGGCCCGACGATGCGCGGCTTGCGCCCCATCGCCTTGGCGACGCCTTCGAAGCGGCGCGCCACCATCTCGCCGACCAACGCCGCCCCTTTGCGCTTCGGCAGCAGCATGTTGAGATTCTTCGCGTCCATGCGCAGGCTGGTGGCATTGAGGATGCGGCGATTGCCTGCCGACAGCGTATAGGCCAGCCGCAAAGCGCGGCCCAAAATCATCGCCCGCTCGGCCTCTTCCTCGTAGATCAAAGACGTGATGCGCTCGCCCGCCTCGCCGCCAATCTTATGATAACCCTCGCCATAACGGGCGCCGACGGCAAGCGCGAGGAATGCGCGCCCCGGATGGTCGACGCCGGTGACTGGCATGCGCAGAATGCGCCAAAAGGCCTGCTCTGCCCGATAATCGGGATGTTCGTTCCAAGCGATGTCGCCAAGCATACAGGCGGCGAGACGCAGCCGCTTTTGCTCCTTGGTCTCCTTGCCAAACAAGGGCGACGTCCAATTGAACAGGTCCACGCCGGTCAGGTCGAAACGGCGCGAACGGCTGGCAACATCGACGCAGGCGGCCAGCAACGGATCCTTGTGGCTCTGCGCAGGCGTTAGCTTATCGAACAGAATGCCTTCGCGCAGACCCTGCGCCGAAAAGACCAAGCGGTCAGGATTCATGCGCTCGATAACGCAATCGAGCACCATGGCGGCCAGCGGCAAGGTATCCAGGCGCTTCTTCGGCACGCCCTCGATGCGCGCCAGCGACGAGGGGCTGAGGTTCATTACCAGGCCGAGCAACTCGCGCGCTTCATCGCACGGCATGTCGTACTCGTGGATCACATGCAGCGGATAATCGTGATGCTGCATGTGGATGTTGGCGAGCGCGCGCCAGGCGCCACCGACCGGATAGAATACGCGGTCGGCGCGGCCACGCCCGAGCCAGCCGATATCGGCGAACATCTTCTGCACGGCGCGTTGGGTTTTCTTGCGGTCCTTGGCCCATTGCCGCATGAGGCGGAACGGGCCGATCGGCAAGCTGATGCCGCGCCCCGGCTTGCCATTGATCAAGCTGACCAGTTCGAGGCTGGCGCCGCCAAGATCGCCCATGGCGCCGTAAGCCGTGGGAATGCCGGCCAGCACGCCGAGCGCCGAGGCCCGCGCTTCCTCCGTGCCCTTCAGCACGTCGATCTCAATGCCGAAACGCTTTTCCAAGGTCGCGACGAATGCCGGCCCATCCTTGGCGGCGCGCACGGCCTCGG
>CANJIM010000042.1 GCA_947474495.1 Rhodospirillaceae bacterium | reverse complement strand
GGCGCGATCGAGGTGAGCAGCGCATTGCGGATGCCGTGCTGGGCGATGGCGGCGCGCACGTCGGCGTCGAGACCGAGGATGGTGTCGCCGGCGAGATAAGCGTCCTTGTCGAACAGCGGGAAGGCGCCTTTTTCTCTCGCCAGTTCAGTCGATGCCAAATAGGCGGTGCGCTCGATGGCGGCCATCCATTCCGCCGTTAGGCGCAGCGCCTCGGCCGAGCCGTAGCGCGCGCGGCACATGATCAGCGCGTCGGCGAGGCCGGTGACGCCGAGGCCGATGCGGCGCTTGGTCTGGGCTTCGCGCGTCTGCTCCTCGAGCGGGAAGCGCGACACGTCGATGACGTTGTCCATCATGCGGACAGCGAGCGGCACCAATTCGCGCAGGCGGTCCATGTCGAGATGGGCGTTTTCTTCGAACGGATGGCGGACCAGGCGGGCGAGGTTGATCGAGCCGAGCAGGCAAGCGCCGTAAGGCGGCAGCGGCTGCTCGCCGCAGGGGTTGGTGGCGCTGATGTTCTCGCAGTAGTGCAGGTTGTTGCGGCGGTTGATGCGGTCGATGAAGATCACACCCGGCTCGGCATAGGAGTAGGTCGCATGCATGATCTTGTCCCACAGGGCGCGGGCTTCGACCGTGCGCATCACCGTGCCGTCGAAGGTCAAATCCCACGGCAGGTTATTCTTCACCGCGTCCATGAAGGGATCGGTGACGAGCACTGAGAGGTTGAACATGCGCAGACGGCCGGGCTCGCGCTTGGCCTCGATGAAGGCCTCGATGTCCGGGTGGTCGCAGCGCATCGTCGCCATCATGGCGCCGCGGCGCGAGCCGGCGGACATGATGGTGCGGCACATGGCGTCCCACACGTCCATGAAGCTGAGCGGGCCGGAGGCGTCCGCACCGACGCCCTTCACCGGCGCGCCCTTGGGGCGCAGCGTCGAGAAGTCGTAACCGATGCCGCCGCCCTGCTGCATGGTCAGCGCCGCCTCGCGCAAATGCGCGAAGATGCCGCCCATGGCGTCGGGGATGGTGCCCATGACGAAGCAGTTGAACAGGGTGACCGAGCGGCCGGTGCCGGCGCCGGCGATGATGCGGCCGGCCGGCAGGAAGGCGAAGTCGTCCAGGGCGCCGTAGAACTTGTCGGCCCAGCCGGCCTTGTCGGTCTCGGCCTCGGCCAAGGCGTTGGCGATGCGCCGCCAGGTGTCCTCGATGGATTTATCCACAGGCGCGCCGCTCGCGTCCTTCAGGCGGTATTTCATGTCCCAGATCTGCTGGGAAATCGCTGCAACCGAGGCCATGGACCGCTCTCCGACGATAAAAACACCGCCTAGACTCGATAGTCCGGGCGGCCAAACGCGCGACGCTGGGGAAATGCCTTACTGGGGCGACAACGATTGTACGGCCCGGCCGTGCCGAAAACAACGTTCCCGATATGTTTCACAGCGGGCTAATCTAATTCAACCCGCTGAAAAACCTGAGAAATTTCCCGGATAAATTTTGTTATCCCGGCTTTCCACCGCGAACATTCACGGGATAAATATGGGGATTGCCCACAGGTTTATCCACAGGGGCGGGTGGTCGACAGCGGCGAATTAATGTCCGCCCTGGCCCCGCGTGTGGCGCTCCAGCCAAGCCTTCAGGATCAGGGTCACGAAGGCGAGCAGGGTGAGGATCGTCGCGGCGGCGAAGGCGCCGGTCGCGTTGTAGTCGTGATAGAGCAGCTGCACCTGCAGCGGCAGGGTGTTGGTCTGGCCGCGGATATTGCCCGACACGACCGAGACGGCGCCGAACTCGCCCATGGCGCGGGCGTTGCACAGCACCGCGCCGTAAAGCAGCGCCCATTTGATGTTGGGCAGGGTGACGCGGCGGAAGATCTGCCAGCCGCTGGCGCCGAGCGTCGCCGCGACTTCTTCCTGATCGCGGCCCTGCACCTGCATCAGCGGGATCAATTCGCGCGCGACGAACGGGCTGGTGACGAACAGCGTGACCAGCATGATCGCCGGCACCGTGAACATGACGCGCACATCCATCGCTTCGAGCCAGGGGCCGAACAGGCCGTTGCTGCCATAGAGCAGCAGGTAGCAGACACCGGCGACGATCGGCGACACCGAGAAGGGAATGTCGATGGTGGTCAGCAGCAGCTTCTTGCCGGGAAATTCGAACTTGGTGATCGCCCAGGCGGCGGCGACGCCGAACAGGATGTTGAGCGGCACGACGACCAGCGCGGTCACGACGGTGAGCCAGACGGCGTGCAGCGTCTCGGCATGCAATAGGTTGGCGCGGAACACAGCGAGGCCCTTGGCCAGCGCCTGATCGAAGATGATGAGCAGCGGCCCGACGATGAACAGCGCGGTCAGGACGATGCCGGCGCCGATCAGCCAGCGCGGCGCTTTCGATGGCGGCGCTTGCAGTAAGCTATCGGGCTGATGCGAGATGGCCAAGGCTCAGTCCTTGACCACGCGCTTGAGCCGCCAGGCCTGGATGGCGTTGGTGGTCAGCAGCAGGGTGAAGGCGACGGCGAGCAGCACGACGGCGATCGCGCTGGCCGCCGGGTAGTCGTATTCCTCGAGGCGGATGAAGATCAGCAGCGGCGCGATCTCGGTCTGGAACGGCAGGTTGCCGGCGATGAAGATGACGGCGCCGAACTCGCCCATCGAACGGGCGAAGGACATGGCGCAGCCGGCGAGATGCGCCGGGAAGATCGCCGGATAGATCACGCGGGTGAAGATCTGCCAGTCGGAGGCGCCGAGCGTCGCGGCGGCTTCTTCCGTTTCGGCTTTTAGCTCCTCGATCACCGGCTGCACCGTGCGCACGACGAAGGGCACGCTGGTGAAGGCCATGGCGACGGCGACGCCGACGATCGTATAGACGACCTTCACGCCGGCCGGCTCCAGGATATGGCCGAACCAGCCGTTGCCGGCATAGAGGGCGGTGAGCGCGATGCCGGCGACCGCAGTCGGCAAGGCGAAGGGTAGATCGATCAGCGCGTCGAGAATGCGGCGGCCGGGAAAGCGATAGCGCGCCAGCACCCAGGCCATCAATAGGCCGTAGATCGCGTTGAAGGCGGTGGCGATCAGCGCGGCGCCGATCGTCACTTCGAAGGCGGCGATGGCGCGCGGGCTGGAGATCACCTGCCAGAAGCGCAGGAAGCCGCCGTCGGCGGTTTTGAGAATGAGGGCCGCGACCGGCAGCAGCACGATCAGGGCGAGGTAGAACAGCGTCGCGCCCATCGTCAGCCCGAAGCCGGGCAAAACGCGCCGCCGCGCCCGGCTTTTCACGGCAGGACGCGGCGGTTGCGTTTGATCAAGGGTGGCGCTTATCGACATGATCTCTCGGGCTTGGTGTTTCGCGTCCGCTTTAGCGGTTCACGAAGACCTTGTCGAGAATGCCGCCTTCGGCGAAATGCTCCTTCGTGGCCTTCTCCCAACCGCCGAACACGTCGTCGACGGTGACGAGCTTCACGGCGGGATATTCGGCCTTGTGACGCGCCAGCACCTTCGGATCGTTGACGCGCAGCGAGAAGTTGGCGGCGATCTCCTGGCCTTCCTCGCTGTAGAGGAATTTCAGATAGGTCTCGGCGAGATAGCGCGTGCCCTTGCGATCGACGTTGCGGTCGACGACGGCGACCGGGAATTCGGCGAGGATGCTCTGCTGCGGGATGACGATCTCATAGCCCTTGTCGCCATATTCCCGCTTCACGCCGTTCACTTCGGATTCGAAGGTGATCAGCACGTCGCCGATGCCGCGCTCGACGAAGGTGGTGGTCGAGGCGCGACCGCCGGTGTCGAACACCGGCACGTTCGACAGGAAGGTCTTCACGAAAGCCTGCGCCTTTGAATGGTCGCCGTTGTTGCGCGCCAGCGCGTCGGCGTAAGCGGCCAGGTAGGTGTAGCGCGCGTTGCCCGAGGTCTTGGGATTGGGGAACACCGACTTCACGTCGGGGCGGGCGAGGTCGGCCCAGTCCTTGACGTTCTTCGGATTGCCCTTGCGCACCAGGAAGGCGGGCATCGAGTAGAACGGCGACGAGCCGTTCGGCAGGCGCTTCTGCCAATCGGCCGGGATCAGCTTGCCCTTGTCATAGAGCACCTGGACGTCCAGCAACTGGTTGAAGGTGACGACGTCGGCCGGCAGGCCTTCGAGGATGGCGCGCGCCTGGGCGCCGGTGCCGGCGTGCGACTGCTTCACGTCGATGGGCTTGCCGCCCTTCTTCTGCCAATCGGCGTTGAACGCCTCGTTGACCTTCACGAACAATTCGCGGGCGACGTCATAGGAGACGTTCAACAGCTCGTTGGGGCCCTTGTAGTCAGCGGGCGAATTCTGCGCGAAGGCGGGGCTCGCGACCAGCAAGCCGGCGGCGAGCGCGATACGGGACAGTGTCTTCATGGTCATCGTCTTTCGTTCTGAAACAAAAGGGGGGGATCGATACGGGAACGGAATTTGCGCCGATGGCGCAGGCGCGGCTCAGGGCCGCGCGATACAGGCGATATCTTCGGCGTCGGATGCGGTCGGGGCCGAGGCGGCCGCGGCGTGCGGCGCGGTAAAGAGACGGCCATGCATGGCTTTCAGGCGGACGCGCTGGCCGGCCTTGAGGCCGCGGGCGCGCGCCACGTCGCGGCGCAGTTCGGCGGCGAGCTGCTTGCCGCCGGCGAGCGTCAGTTCGACATGGGCCTGAGCACCGGTGATGAAGACCGAGCGGATGCTGGCGCTGCCGTCGTCGGCCGGCAGCGCGTCGACATCGTGCGGGCGCACGAACAGGCTGGCGGCGCCGTCGCCGGCGGCGATGCGCTCGATGGCGGTGGTGTCGAGGCCTTCGACCTCGATGCGCCCCGCGCGCAGACGTCCGGGCAATTCATTGGCGCCGCCGAGGAAGCGCAGCACGTAAGGCGTCGCCGGATGGTCGTAGACCTCCTCAGGCGTGCCGATCTGCTCGATGCGGCCTTCGTTGAGGATGACGACGCGGTCGGCGAGCTCGAGCGCTTCTTCCTGGTCGTGGGTGACGAAGACGGTGGTCATGCCGAGGCGCTTGTGCAGATCGCGCAGCCAGTGGCGGAGATCCTTGCGCACGCCGGCATCGAGGGCGCCGAACGGCTCGTCGAGCAGCAGCACGGCGGGCTCGATGGCGAGGGCGCGGGCGAGCGCCACGCGCTGGCGTTGGCCGCCCGACAGCTGCGCCGGATAGCGGCCCCCCAGCGCGCTCAGCTGGATCAGGTCGAGCAGTTCTTTGATCTTGGCCTGAATCGTCGCCTCGTCGGGGCGCTGCTTCTTGTCGCGCACGCGCAAGCCGAAGGCGATGTTCTCGGCGACGGTGAGATGGCCGAACAGGGCGTAATGCTGGAATACGAAGCCGACCTTGCGCGCTTGGGTAGGCTTGGCGATCCAGCTCTCGCCATCGACCACGACGTCGCCGCCGTCGGGATACTCGAGGCCGGCGAGGATGCGCAGCAGGGTGGTCTTGCCCGAGCCGGAGGCGCCCAGCAGCGCGACCAGTTCGCCGTCGCCGATCTCGAGATCGACGCCGCGCAGAACCGGCTGCGTGCCGAAGCGCTTGTAGAGGCTCTGAATGTCGATGGTCACGGGATACGCCCCAAAGGAAAGCAACGGCCGGACCATAGAGGGCGTTCCAGGCGAAATCAACGTATAAAAAATGTTTTATCTATTAATTCACATTATATTTCTGTATTAATAGATATAATGCTTATGCCTCAATGGCTTGATTCTCAAGGCGAGTCGTGGCCGGTTCGATGGTGGCTTCCAGGCGGGCGAGAAATTCGCGCTTGGGCAGGCCTGGCGGGATGGCGGGAAGGAATTCGACGGCGATATGGCCCGACCGCTTGGTGAAGGCGCGGCGGCCCCAGAACAGGCCCGAGTTGAGCGCCAACGGCACGCAGGGCACGCCGAGGTCGCCATAGAGGGCGGCGACGCCCGATTGATAGGGCGCCGCAGCAGCCGCAGCGCCCGGTGCGGTCCGCGTGCCTTGCGGGAAGATCACCAGGGGCCGGCCGTCGCCCACGGTGCGGCGCTTGGCGGCCCGCAGCATGGCGCGCAGCGCCTTGCCGCCGCCCTTGCGGTCGATGGCGATCATGCCGGCGCGCTTGGCGTACCAGCCGTAGAACGGAATCCAGAACAGCTCGCGCTTGAGGATGACAACCGGACGGCCGAGCAGCACCGGCAGCATCAGCGTGTCCCAGGCCGATTGATGCTTGGCGGCGATCAGCATCGGGCCGGCGGGCAGATGCTCGCGCCCGCGCACCTCGTAGCTGAGGCCGACGATCACCTTGAGCAGCCAGAGGATCAGCGCCGACCAAGCGCGGCCCGCCGCCATCATGACGCGCGATCCGGCTGTGCCGGGAATCAGCAGCAGCGGCAGATAGACGACGGCGAGCAGCAGAGTGACGCCGTAGAACGCGAGATTGAACAGCAGGGCGCGAGCGGCGGTCATGACGTTGCGCTCATGACTTGGCAGGCGGCTGCGCTGTTTCCGGCAGGGTGATGCCGAGGGCGCCGGTCACCGCGGCGATCAGGTACTTGCTGTATTCGCTGGCGAGCAACGACATGGTGCCGGGCCAGCGCCACCATTCGGCGAGGCGGAAACCTTGCGGAAACACCGGATGGACGACGATGCGCGTGTAGGGCATGACGCGGCGAAATTCCAGCAGGCTGCGGCGCATGTGATAGCTCGCCGTCACCAGGCGCAGCGAGGTGAAACCCTCCTTCGCCATCCATTGCGCGGTTTCTCGCGCGTTGCCCGGCGTGTCGCCGGCCTCATGGCCGAGCACGATGCGCTCCTTCAAGTTGCGCGCATCTTGACGCATCGAGACCTTGAGCAACTGGTCGATATCGACGTCGCGCGCGACGCCAGAAACAAACAGCTTCTTGGCGCGCCGCTCGGCGAGCAACGCGAGTCCGACGTCGACGCGGCCCGAGCCGCCGGTTAGCACGACGACGGCATCGGTCATGGTCGCCGGATCGTCGATCTCGCGGGGAATGTCGCTGGCGTACCAGACAAGACCGCCGAGCCATAAGGCGGCGAGCGCGACGATGCCGATCAAGGCCCATTGAACCTTTGCATCACGGGGCCCTCGCGGGCGCGGCGCCGGCGTTGCAGCTTCGCTCACGGTAGGATCGCTCATGGCAGACGTGCAAGCGTGCGCATGACTGTGACGCGCGCGGTCGCCATGCCGATCAGGGCGACGGCGAGCGGCAAGGCGAGCAGCAGCAGCCATTGCAGGGGGCCGAGCGCGAGCGGCGGCAGAAATTGCGAGCCCAGACGGCCGGCGAGCAGGCCGAGCCCGCCCAAGGTGAGGGCCGCGAGGCCGAAGCCGATGGCGCCGCCCTTGAGGCCGAGCGCCAAGGCCTGGGATTGGAATTGCTTGGCGATGTAATCGTCCTGCGCGCCGATGACATGCAGCAGGCTGATGACGTCCTGATGCAACGATAAGCCGGTGCGGGTGATGAAGATCACCGTGGCAATGGCGGCGCCGGCCACCAGCAGCACCACGGCAGCAGCGACCAGTTCGACGGAATGGATCAGGAGAATGAGGCGGTCGAGCCATTTCTTGTGATCGTCCACCGTGGCGCCGGGCACGGCGGCGGCGAGCACGCTTTGCAAGCCCTCGGCGTTGATGCCGGCGCTGTCGCGCAATTGCACGTCGATCAGGGCGGGCAACGGCAGTTCGGCGACCAGACCGCCGGCGCTGCCGAGCCAGGGCTCCATCAGGGCGGCCATTTCGTTGCGCGAGAGCGCGTTGGCGGCGGCGACGCCCGGTTGGGCGCGCAACAGTTCGAGGGCGCGAGCGACGCGCGGCGCATTGTCGTTCACCCGTTCGCCGTCGCGCGACACCGGCGCCGGAATCTGCACGGTCATCGACCCGGTCAGGCCCTTGTCCCAGCTCGAGACGGCGTCGCCGAGCGCCATCAGGCCGGCGAGCGCCAGCGCGGCGAGATAGACGTTGAGCGCCACCAGCCAAGGCAGGAAGCGGCGCGACGCATCGGTGCGGAGCGGCAGGTCGCTGCGGCTTTCGAACAATCCGAACATGCTCACGCCCCCCGCTTGGTGGCAGCGCGCACGCTGATCTCACCGTTTTCGAGATGCAGTTGCGGATGGCCGAAGCGCGAGATCAGCGCCTCGTTGTGGGTGGCGATGACGATCGTGGTGCCGAGCTTGTTCAGTTCCTCGAACAAATAGAGCAGGCGGAGCGCGATCTTGTCGTCGACGTTGCCGGTCGGCTCGTCGGCGAGCAACAGCTTGGGCCGGCTGATGACGGCGCGGGCGATGGCAACGCGTTGCTTTTGGCCGCCGGACAAGATGGCCGGACGCGCCTGAATATGGTCGGCGAGGCCAACCCAGCTCAGCAGTTCTTCGGCATAGTCTTTGATCTGCTTTTCGCCCATGCCGGCAACCCGCAGCGGCAAGGCAACGTTGTCGAGCACGCTCAAATGATCGAGCAGCCGGAATTCCTGGAAAACCACGCCGATTTTACGGCGGAGTTCCGGCAGATCGTGGCGCGGCGCGGTGGCGATGTCGCGGTCGAACAGCGTGATCAGGCCGCGTGACGGCTTATGCGCCAGATACATCAGGCGCAGCAGCGAGGATTTGCCGGCGCCGCTCGGCCCCACCAGGAAGTGGAAGGAACCGGGCGCCAGGGCGAAATTGACATCGTGCAGGACTTCCGGCCCGACGCCATAGCGCATGCCGACATTCTGAAAGCGAACCAAGGGCGGGAGCCGTTCTGCGCGGGGAATGGTTAATGCGACGCCGCGTCTGCGGCCATCGTTGAACGATGATTAAGAATCGCACAGGCTCTGCTGCGGGTCCAGTCCGCGACACGCAGGATCTGTGCGCTGGCGCCGTGACGCGCTGTGCGGCAAGATTAACGGATGGCGGACGCCTCTTCGGGCCCCGCCTCCTTGCCATAGCGCGCGGGGGAGCCTATAAACTCGCGCTTTTCCCGCGTTCCCCGCTTTTTCCGCCAGGGGCGATGATCCTTTCCTGCACAGCTTGCGGCACACGCTACTTGATCGATCCGGCCCTCTTGGGCCCGGAGGGTCGCGTCGTGCGCTGCGCGAAATGCCGCCATCAGTGGACCCAGACGCCGCCGGAGGATCTGCCGCGCCAGGTCGAACTGCCGCCTCTCGAAAGCGATTTCCGCACCATTCCGGGCGCGGCGCGGCCGCCAGGCACCAATTTGCCGGCTTTCCCGTCTCAGCCGCGCCCGCGCAGCGGCGTCATCGCCTGGGCGATTCTCCTGCTCATCGTCGGCGGCGTGGTTGGTGGCGGCATTCTGGCGCGTCATGCGATCGTTGCCGCTTGGCCGCCGGCCGCGAAGCTGTATGAATTGATGGGCTTTGCCAACGAGGAGATCGGCAGCGGCCTCGAGCTGCGCAATGTCTCCTCGACGAGCCGCAGCGAAGATGGCGTGCCGGTCCTCGCTATCGAAGGCGAGGTCGCCAACGTCTCCGCGGCCGTCCGAGTGGTGCCGACCATGCGGGTCATCGTCAAGGAAGGCGACAAGGACGGGCAGAATTGGACGTTCAAGGCCGCGCAATCGCGCCTGCTTCCCGGCGAAACCGCATCGTTCGTCACCAGCGTACGTAACCCGTCGCCGAACGCGACGGGACTGACCATTACCTTCACCGCTGAAAAGTGACGGAGAGCCTATGGCACGCATTCTTGTAGCGGAAGACGATCGGGCGGTCCGCGAGTTCGTTAAACGTGCGTTGGATCATCGCGGCCATGAGGTGACGACGGTCGAAGACGGCTTGCAGGCCCTGACCGTGCTGCAGACCGAGACGTTCGACCTCTTGATCACCGACATCGTGATGCCGGGGCTCGACGGCATTGCCCTCGCCCTCAAGATGGCGAAGGACAAGCCCGAACTGCGCATTCTGATGATGTCGGGCTACAGCGCCGAGCGGCAGCGCGCGCACAACCTGGAATCCCTGATCCATAAGGTCGTGCCGAAGCCTTTCAGTCTCAAGGAAATCTGCGACGCTGCCGAAGGCGCGCTCGCCGGCAACTTCTAGTCTCTAGAACCGGCGCAACAGACGATCGATATAGTCGCGCTCGATCGTCGGGCGTTCGGCTTCGCCGGCGCGCCGCCTCAACTCTTCCAAAATCTCGCGCGAGCGCAAGAGATCGCCAGCCTTGGGCAGTCCAATGCCCGAGTCATCGCTGCTGGTCGTGCTGCTCGACGGCGGCGTGCGGCCGAGCGGATCGAAATTGCGCGGATCGCCGGGCCGCGGCGTCGAGGGGCCGCCGGGCTGTCCCGGTTGGCCCTGGCCATATTGCTGGCCGCCAGGCTGTCCCGGCTGTCCTTGGCCCATCATCTGCTGCAATTGCTGCATCATCTGGCCGGCGCCTTGGCCGAGTTGTTCGAGCGCGTTGGCCTGGGGGCCGAGCGCCTGGCCGGGCTGGCCGCTGCCGAGCGCCTGGCCGGCGTCGTTCATCGACCGCTCGGCTTGGCCGAAGCCGTCGGGAATCTGGCCGCCCATCTCGCCGAGCTGACGCATCATGTCGCCGAGCATGCGGCGCAACGCTTCCTGCTCGGCCTTGCCGCCTTGACCCTGTTGTCCTTGCTGCCCCTGCTGCCCTTGTTGACCGCGCTGGCCTTGCTGGCCGTTCTGGGCGTCGCGGTAGGTCTGCTCCATAAGCTCGCGTTGGCGCTTCATCAGCTCCTGCATCTGGCGCATCATCTCGTTCGCCTGCTGCTGTTGCTGTTGTTGTTGCTGCGACTGGGCGAACTGGCCCGACTGCAGGCTTTCGAGCATCTGCTGCAATTGCGCGAGCAGGTCCTTCGCACCGTCCTTATCGCCGTTGCGCGCCATCTCGCGCGCCGCCTCGATCATCTTCTGCAATTCGTCGCTGGAAATGTAGCGCGCGTTGGGATCGAACGGCATCTGCTGCGGCGGCATGGTTTGCGCGTTGCGCATCATCTGCTGAATGAAATTGTTGAGCGCTTGTTGCAGCTGATTGATCAGGCGGTCGATTTCGCTCTGCGGCGCATTGCGTTGCAGCGCCTGCTGCAAGGCGTTTTGGATATCGCGCAGTTCGCGCTCGGCAAGCGACAGGCGGCCGTCTTCGATGCGTAGCGCCGTGTCCCATAGGGTTGATTGCACGCTGGCGATGGTGGCGTCGTCGCCGGCGTGGCGCAGCCGCGCGACGACCGAGCGCAGCGCCAGGAACACCACGGTGTCGTGGCCGAAGGCTTCCGGCGATTCGGAAATGTCGCCGAGACCATTGCGCACGGCGTCGCGGTTGCGCGGGCTGAGCGCCAGCAGCTTGCGCAGTTCGACGATGGCGCGTGCCACCGGATGCTGGAAGTCGCGCTCCGGCAGCACGAAGGGCAGGAGATCGCTGACGCCGACCTGGCCGAGCGCGTCCTTGGCGACGAGTTGCAGCGTCACCGGTAGGCCGGCCCAGGGGTGCGACGTGAGATCATGAAAGCCGCTGGCCTTGAGGGCTTTGGCGTTGCGGCCCGAGAGCGGCATGTCGAGCGTCAGGGGCTCCGGGGTGAGGCCGTCGCGCGTCGCGGCGCGGCGCACCAGCGCCTGAACGCTGACGACGCCGTAATCGTCGGAGGCTTCGTAAGCGATGCGCAACGCGCCGCGTTCGGTGCGGCTCGGCGGGCTCATGGCGATTTCAGGATCCTCGTCCGGCCGCACGACGACGCTCCAGCCCGCGATTTCCTTGCCGTTTTGCAGCACAGTGAGCCGTTGCGGCCCGTCGCTAATCTCGGCGAGGGGCGCGCTCAGGCGGAAGGCGCCGTTATCGACCACGTCGAAGGGTTTTTGCCATTCGCCGAGGTTGAGCGTCGGAGCTTTGCGGCCGCCGTGCAGCTGCGCCAGCACGCTGGCGCCGACGGGAATCGAAATCGGTCCGTCCTGCCCGGCAGTGCCGTTGGCGACGATGTTGGTCTGGGAGCCGCGCGCAAGATGGATCGGCGCCAAGCCGGTGTAGCTCGGCGGCGTGATCCAAACATCGAGGGCCAGTTGGGCGGCAGCTGCGCTGCTGCCCGGCACGAGGGCGCGCATCACGCGGTTGCGTCCGTCGCCCCAGGCGGTGATGACGCCGACGACGAGAACCAGCAGCAGACCGGCGCGCAGGGCGTAAGGATCGCGCTTGGCGAGACCGGGGGCCGGCAGGCCGACGCGCAGCCGTTCGATGCTGTCGCGGGCGCGTTGCTGGTGCAACTGCCACAGCGCTTGAGCGGCGGGATCGCCGGCGCCGGCGGCGAGCGTGTCGCGCAGAGTATCGAGCGGGCGATGGACCAAGCCGCTCTGGGTTTCGATGCGGCGACGCGCGAGGCCGAAGCCCGGCCAGCGGATTTGCCGCAGGCCATGCCATAGGGCGGCGATCAATCCGCCGGCAAAGACGACCAGCAGGACGATATGCAGCCACAGCGGCAGGCCGGGCAGCAGATCGAACAAGGCGAGGGCGAGGAAAAGTCCGGTGACGCCGAGAGCGGGCCATAGGCCAGGCCACAGCTTTTCCCACAACAAGGCGCCGCGGGCGAGCCACAGTTGGCCGTCCAAACCGGGCGGCGCATCTGGCTGCGTGCGACCCGACGCGCTGTCGGGCTGCGGATCAGAATTTGCGGTCATCACTGGGGAACGATGCCACGCTTTGCCTGGAACCGCACCGGCGATTCGGGTCTGGCAGATCAACGGATCGTTAGAAGCGCAGTCTGCCCGCTTTGCGGGCGCGAACCGCATGGATAGAGACAAGTTATTGGAATAAAAGGCTAACTAGCCTGCCAGGGCGCGAGATGATCGCGCCCGAGCATATCCTCGTAGCTTTGGCGCGGACGGATGAGGGCGTAATCGCCGCCCTTTACCAGCACTTCAGGGACCAACGGGCGGCTGTTGTAGTCCGACGCCATCACCGCGCCATAAGCACCGGCCGAGCCGAAGGCGACGAGATCGTCTGCGGCGAGCGGCGGCAAGATACGGTCCTTGGCGAAAATGTCGGTGGTCTCGCAAACCGGGCCGACGACATCGACGGGCGCCGTCGCGGCGCCCTTGGCCGGTTCGATCAGCGGGCGGATGTCATGCCAGGCCTCATAGAGCGCGGGGCGCATCAGGTCGTTCATGGCGGCGTCGACGATGACGAAGCGGCGGTCCGAGCCGTCCTTCACATAGAGCACGCGCGAGACGAGGACGCCGGCATTGCCGACGAGCAGGCGGCCGGGCTCGAAGGTCAGTTCGCAACCGAGAGAACCGACGGTCTCTTTGACGACTGCCGCATAAGCGGCCGGTGGCGGTGGCGTCTCGTCGCGATAGGGAATGCCGAGGCCGCCGCCGAGATCGAGGCGGCGGATGTCATGGCCTTCGGCGCGCAAGCGCGTTGCCAGATCGGCGATCAGCAGAAATGCGTCGCGGAACGGCGTGAGATCCAGGAGCTGGGAGCCGATATGCACGGCGATGCCAAGCGCCTTGATGCCCGGCAGCTTGGCCGCCTCGGCATAGACGGCGGGCGCGACGTCGTAGTCGATGCCGAACTTATTCTCTTTCTTGCCGGTGGTGATCTTGGCGTGGGTCTTGGCGTCGACGTCGGGATTGACGCGCACTGCGATATGCGCGGTCTTGTTGAGGCGCGTCGCCACCTCGCTGAGTTGGCGCAGTTCGGGCAGCGATTCGACGTTGATCTGGCCGACGCCCGCATTCAACGCGAAGGCCATTTCGTCGCGCGACTTGCCGACGCCGGAGAACACCACTTTCTCGGCCGCCACGCCGGCGGCGAGCGCGCGGCGCAATTCGCCTTCGGACAGCACGTCCGCTCCAGCGCCCAGCGCGGCGAAGGTGCGGATCACCGCCTGGTTGGAATTGGCCTTCACGGCAAAGCAGACGCGCGCCTTCTGGCCGGCGAAGGCGTCGGTGAAGGCGCGGTACTGTGCTTCGAGCGCGCTGCTGGAATAGACATAGACCGGCGTGCCGACAGCCTCGGCGATGTGGGCCAGGGGTACGTCCTCGCAGGCGAGGGCGCCGTTCTTGTAAGCGAAAGGGTTCATCGCCGGTTCAACGTGTCGGGTAGCTGCGCGGGTAGTCGCTGTCCTGGCCGTCGGGCGGAATCGGCGGTCCCTTCTTGCCGCAGGCGGCGAGCGGGGTGGCCAGCGCGGCAACGAGAAGCAGCAGGGCGAGAGTGCGAAGGAGGCGCAGGCTCATGCAATCAGCCTTTCAAAAACGTTTTGCGCGCGGCCTTGGCAGCGGCGCGGACGCGCGTCGGCGCGGTGCCGCCGAGACTCGTGCGGCTCGCCACCGACTTGTCGACCGATAGCACGCCGTACACGCTCTTGGTGATGCGTTTGTCGGCAGCCTGCAGCTCTTTCAACGAGAGATCGGCCAGCTCGCACTTCTTCGATTCCGCGAGCTTCACCAAACCGCCGGTGACGTGATGGGCGTCGCGGAACGGCAGGTTCGCTTCTCTCACCAGCCAATCCGCCAAATCGGTTGCCGTCGAGAAGCCGGCGCTGGCCGCGTCGCGCAGCCGTGCCTCATTGACCTTCAGCGAACTCATCATGCCGGTCATGGCGTGGATCGAGAGCGACAGGGAATCGGCGGCGTCGAACACCGGCTCCTTGTCCTCCTGCATATCCTTGCTATAGGCGAGCGGCAGGCCCTTCATGACGGTCAACAAACCGACCAACGCGCCGGCGATGCGGCCGGTTTTGGCGCGGATCAGCTCGGCGGCGTCCGGGTTGCGCTTCTGCGGCATGATGGACGAGCCGGTGGTGAAGCCATCCGACAGTTTCACGAACGCGAACTGCGGCGACGACCAGATGACCAGCTCTTCGGCCAGGCGCGACAGATGGGTGGCGCAGATCGCGCAGGCCGCGAGAAATTCGAGCGCGAAGTCGCGCGCCGAGACGGCGTCCATCGAATTGGCCAGCGGCCGGGCGAAGCCGAGCGCTTTCGCCGTCGCCTCGCGGTCGATGGGGAATGACGTGCCGGCGAGCGCGGCGGCGCCGAGCGGCGATTCATTGACGCGCGCGCGCGCATCCATGAAGCGGCCGCGATCGCGGCCGATCATCTCGACATAGGCGAGCATGTGGTGGCCGAAGGTCACCGGCTGCGCGCTCTGCAGATGGGTAAAGCCCGGCATGACGGTGGCGGCATGCGCCTCGGCCTTGGCGATCAGCGCTTCCTGCAGCGCTTGCAGCGCGCGGTCGGTGGCGTCGATGCAGTCGCGCACCCAAAGGCGGAAATCGGTCGCCACCTGGTCGTTGCGCGAGCGGCCGGTGTGCAGCCGGCCGCCGGCCGGGCCGATCATGTCGGTCAGGCGCTTCTCGACGTTGAGATGAATGTCTTCCAGTTCCGTCTTGAATTCGAACGCGCCGGTTTCGATCTGTTGCAGTATCTTCTGCAAGCCGTTCACGATGGCGGTAACGTCCTTGGCGGCGATGATGCGCTGCTTGCCCAACATCCGGGCGTGCGCGATCGAGGCGGCGATGTCCTGGGCGTAGAGCCGCTTGTCGAAGTCGATGGAAGCGTTGATGCGCGCCATCAGCGCGTCGGGGCCGGTCACGAAACGGCCGCCCCACATCGTGTTGGCGTTCTTCTTGGCGGCGGTTTTTTTGATAGTGGTTTTTTTGATCGAGCGTTTCATGACGGCAAAATCTGGCGGTTGGCGGCGAAACAGACTGATGCTGGCGACGGTCGCGGCGGCGATTGTGGCGGTGGCGGTGATCGGCGTCGCTGCGCTGGTGGTATCGGGCAAATCCGACCGGGGATCAACCCCGGATCGCCTCGCCCTGCCGGCATTCCGCGGCGAATTTCAGGACTTTAGCCCGGCCGAGCCGCCCCAGCCAGCGCCCGACGTGGCCTTTCTCGACGAAAAGGGCCGCAAGCTGCAGCTCTCGGGTCTCAAGGGCCAGGTGGTGCTGGTGAATTTCTGGGCCACTTGGTGCGTGCCCTGCGTGACCGAAATGGCCGCGCTGGATCATCTGCAATCATCCCTCAAGTCGGACGGGCTGACGGTGCTCGCTTTGTCGCAGGACCGCAGCGGCCTCAGCGTCGTGCAGCCGTTTTACGAGAGGTTGACCTTGCACGCGCTCGCCATGCGCTTTGATACGCGCGGTGAGGCGGCCCGCGCCTTCGGCATCCGCGAATTGCCGGTGACGATCCTGATCGACCGCCAGGGCCGCGAGCTGGGTCGCCTCTCAGGCCCTGCCGCCTGGGACAGCGACGAAGCCAAGACACTGCTCAAGGCTGCGCTGGTCAAATAGCTATTCGCCGCCTTTGAGACGGCTCCGGACATGGGCGAGCGCCTCACCAGCGCTGACGCGCAGGCGCGGCCCGGTATTGATCGCGGCGCTGTCGAGCTTGCCGGCGCGATCAATGGCGAAGAAGGCCGGTTCGGTGAATCGCGCCGGATCGCCGGGCTTGGCGCCGGACGAGACATAGAGGCCCCAGTCGGGCGCGGCAGCGAGCGGGAAATCGTAAGCGATCGGCAGGCGGTCGATGCCCCAGTCCTTCGCCGACTGCGCGGCGCGCGCTGCGTCGTCGGAGCTGACGGCGATCACTGTGACGCCAAGCGCGGCGAACTCCGTCAGGGCCGCCTGGAAAGAGGCGAGATGCGCAGGGCAGCGCCGGCAATGCAGCCCGCGATAGAACACCAGCAGCGTGAAGGATTGCGGCGGCGGCGCATTGAGCGTGAAGGTTCCGCCGCCGATGAGCGGCAGGGACAGCGGCGGCAGCACCGCGCCGGTTTGGATGGTCATCCCAGGGTCTCCGTGACGGCGTCTTGTCGCGCCACGGAGAGTTTAGCGCGTCTCGCGTTTAACGGGTAGGGACGGGCTTCTCGCCGGCATAGTCGTAGAAGCCCTTGCCGGATTTGCGGCCGTACCAGCCGGCCTCGACATATTTCACCAAGAGCGGGCAAGGCCGGTATTTGCTGTCCGAAAGGCCCTCGTGCAGCACCTGCATGATGCTGAGGCAGGTGTCGAGGCCAATGAAGTCGGCCAGCTCAAGCGGGCCCATCGGATGGGCGGCGCCGAGCTTCATCGCGGTGTCGATGGCGGCGACCGTGCCGACGCCCTCATAGAGCGCGTAAATCGCCTCGTTGATCATCGGCAGCAGGATACGGTTGACGATGAAGGCCGGATAATCCTCGGAGCTGACCGGCGTCTTGCCGACCTTTTCGGCAAGATTGCGCACGCTATCGAGCGTGCCCTTCGCCGTGGCGATGCCGGGAATGACTTCGACCAGTTTCATGATCGGCACCGGATTCATGAAGTGCATGCCGATGAACTTGTCGGGGCGGTCGGTGGCGGCGGCCAGGCGGGTGATCGAGATCGACGAGGTATTGCTGGCGATCATCGCGTCGGCTTTGAGGTGCGGCACCAGATCCTTGAAGATGGCGGTCTTGACCTTTTCGTTCTCGGTCGCCGCTTCGATGACGAAATCGCGGTCGCCGAGATCGGCCATCGAACTGCTGGTGTGAATGCGGCCGAGCGCGACATCGACGTCGCCCGCCTGCAGGGTGCCCTTGGCGACTTGGCGGTCCATGTTCTTGCGGATCGTCGCCAGCGCCTTGTCGAGCTGCTGCGGATTGACGTCGACCAGTTTTACGTCGATGCCGTTCTGCGCCATGACGTGCGCGATGCCGCTGCCCATCTGACCTGCGCCGATGATGCCGACCTTCTCGATCATGGAGACCCTCTGAGACTTATATGGCGCGGCCAGGAGGGCGCGCGCCGGTTTTGTTGCGGCGCAACATAACCACTATCAGCGGGGGGCTGGCAAGCAGATTGATGAGCCGACGGGCGGTGCGTACGGCGAAAAAATAAGTCTTTATAAAGGCTTAACGATTAGCCCCGGGCTTCCAGAGGATGTCCTGAACGCCGTCGTCATTCAACGCGCGGGCCAGCACGAAGAGATGATCTGACAGGCGGTTGATATAGGCGATGGCCAGCGGATTGACGGTTTCGCGGGTCGCCAGCTCGGTCATCAGCCGTTCGGCGCGCCGCGCCACGGTGCGCGCCAGATGCAGATAGGCGGCGCCGGGGCTGCCGCCCGGCAGGATGAAGGACTCGAGCGGCTTCATCTTGCCGTTCATGGCGTCGATCTCGTTCTCGAGCCGGTCGATCTGCGCCTGAACGATGCGCAGCGCGCCGTCGCGCCGTTCTCCGCCTTCGGGCACGCAGAGATCGGCGCCGAGGTCGAACAGGTCGTTCTGGATGCGGCCAAGCATGGCATCGAACTCATGCGTGGTGTGCAGCCGTGCCAGGCCGATCACCGCATTGGTCTCGTCGACCGTGCCGTAGGCGGCGACGCGCGGGTCGTGCTTGGGCACGCGGGCGCCGCTGCCGAGCGAGGTCTCGCCCAGATCGCCGCCGCGCGTATAAATCTTGGTGAGCTTGACCATCAGCGTTTCGCCACGAATATGAACAGCATGATCAGAGCGACGGCGATGGCCTGCAGGATGATGCGCCACCGCATCAGCTTGTTCGACGTGCGCGGATCATGGCCTTTGCGCGACATATTGACGACGCCGATCAACACGACCGCCAAAGTGGCGAAAGCGGCGATGCCGATCATCACCACGAAGGCCGTGTTCATTCCTTCGCTCATCACTAGTTCCTGCCGTCGAGGATGCCGCGAGCGATCACTTGCGCTTGGATCTCCGCGGCGCCTTCAAAAATGTTGAGAATGCGCGCATCGCACAGCACGCGGCTGATGGGATATTCGAGAGCATAGCCGTTGCCGCCATGGATTTGCAGGGCATTGTCGGCGTTCGACCAAGCGACGCGCGCGGCGAGCAGTTTGGCCATGCCGGCCTCGCGGTCGCACCGCCGTTCGGAATCCTTCTCGCGGGCGGCGAAGTGAGTCAGCTGGCGGGCGATCATGGTCTCCACCGCCATCCAGGCGATCTTGCCGCCGACGCGAGGAAACTCTTTGATCGCCTTGCCGAATTGCTGGCGGCCTTGCGCGTAGGACAGCGCCAACTCCATGGCGTTCTGCGCCACGCCGACGGCCCGCGCCGCCGTCTGGATGCGGGCGACCTCGAAGGTCTGCATCAACTGCTTGAAGCCCTGGCCCTCGACGCCGCCGAGCAGGCTCTCCGCCGGCACGACGAATTCGTCGAAGCCCAGCTCGTATTCCTTCATGCCGCGATAGCCGAGCACTTCGATCTCGCCGCCCGTCATGCCGGCCGCTGGGAACGGGTTTTCATCCGTGCCGCGCGGCTTTTCCGCGAGGAACATCGACAGGCCCTTCCAACCGGGCTCGTTTGCATCGGTGCGCGCCAGCAGGGTCATCATGTCGGAACGCGCCGCGTGGGTGATCCAGGTCTTGTTGCCGGTGATGAGATAAACGTCTTTGCCACCACGCTGAGCGCGCACGGCGCGGGTGCGCAAGGCGCCAAGATCGGAACCGGTGCCCGGTTCGGTGAAGACGGCGGTCGGCAGCATCTCGCCGCTCGCGATCTTCGGCAGATATTTTTTCTTCTGCGCGTCGGTGCCGGCCAGACGGATCAATTCGCCGGCGATCTCCGAGCGCGTGCCAAGCGAGCCGACGCCGATATAGCCGCGGCTCAATTCCTCGGTGACGACGCAGAGCGCGATGCGGTTCATCGCGAGGCCGCCGAACTCTTCCGGCACGGTCAGGCCGAAGACGCCGAGCTCCGACAGCTTGTCGACCACGGCCAACGGGATCAACTCGTTCGCCAGATGCCAGGCGTGGGCATCCGGGGCGATGGTTTCGTCGGCGAAGCGACGGAATTCGCTTTGTACCGCATCGAGCGTCTCGTCGCCGAGGCCGGGATCGCCGAAGCGGCCGTCGCCGATCAGTTCGGCGAGGCGCGCGCGCGTCGCGGGCGTGTTGCCGCTGGCGACCAAGGTCGTGACGGCCGGCGCGAAGAGCGTGCGCAAGGCGTCATGCGCCAGGCCCATGTCGCCGTGGCGGGCGATTTCGCCCTGGCTGAGCGCAATGCCGCCGGCGAGCTGGGCGAGATATTCTCCGTAGGCCGCTTGCAGGATCAGCGTTTCCAATTCGCCGAGCTTGCCGCCTGCCTGCAGCCGCTCCGCCCAGGCGAGCATCTGCGTTAGGGCTTCGACATAGGTCGCAGTCCAGGCCAGCGCATGGGCGGCGAACTGATGGCGTTCCAACTTTGCGCTATCGATCTTGCCGATCTTGTCTTGAGGGGTTGGACTGACCAGCATGGCAACTGACAGGCGCGCGGCTTCGCCATAGGCGCGGGCCGCTGCGAGCGCCTCCCGGCATAGCGGCAACAGACGCGCGGCCGGCAGGGCCACGGGCGTCTCGGCGGATGGTTCGCTGGCGGCGGCAAGGCTCATGGCGTTATCGAATACGAACCGACAATGGACGGTGGATGATCGCGCGGCGATTTTATGCCGCCGCGTCCCTGTTACGGCGCTTTTTTTATGGGAGAGGCACTCTGGCGCTGCGCGGCGCTTGCGTCAAGGCGACGCGCGGGCTAAGCGAGGTGGAAACAAGCCAGAGCATCATGACGTTCCTTGATCACATCCGCGTCTGCAACGACCACGATCCGGCGCGCTATCTGCCGTTTATCGCGGCGGGGAGCCGGGTCGGCTGGGTGGCGCGCGATTTTGCCGCCCGTCTGGAAGCTTTCGCCGACATATTCGCGATCAATGACGCGGCTATCGCGCTGCGCGATGACCTTGCCGATTTCGACGCGCGCACGGCGGCAATGAAACGCGTCACTGACGCCTTGCGCGCCGACGGCACGGTGACGGCTTGGCGCGACGAATTCTATGCCGTCGCGCCGCGCTTCGGCGCCGCGCCCTTGTTCAAGATCGAGCGCGCGGCCGCGCCGAAGTTCGGCGTCACTTCACTCGGCGTGCACCTCAACGGCATCGTGCGCACGAAGGATACGAATGGGGGCAAGAGCTTGAGCATGTGGGTGTCGCGCCGCAGTGCGGTGAAGGCCACCTATCCCAACGAGCTCGACAATCTCTGCGCCGGCGGCATCTCCTACGGTCATGGCGTGCGCGACACCTTGATCAAGGAAGCGCATGAAGAGGCCAGCATGCCGGCGCATCTCGCCGAGCGCGCGGCGCCGGCGAGCGCCATCACCTATTGCTGCGAGCGCGATGGCGGCCTGCGTCCCGATATCTTGTTTGTCTACGATGTCGAGTTGCCAGCCGATTTCACGCCGAGTCCCAACGACGGCGAAAGCGCCGGCTTCGAACTGTGGCCGATCGAGCGCGTCATGGCGACCGTGCGCGGCAGCTACGATTTTAAATTCAACTGCAACCTCGTCATCATCGATTTCCTCATCCGCGAGGGATTGATCGGTCCGGACGAGCCGGATTATCTCGCGCTGGTGACGGGTCTGCGCCGCTGGGTCGGTGGCGCTTCAGCCGGCGATGTGGTCGAATTGGGCGCGCTGAAGGGGACAAAATCATGAGCAGCTATCCGAAACTCGAAGGTCCGTCGCTCGAGCCCGCTTCGGGCGGTCCGGCCAAGCAGCTCATCGTGCTGCTGCACGGCTACGGCGCTGACGGCAACGACCTCATCGGCCTTGCGCCGCATTTCGCCGAAGCGCTGCCCGATGCCGCTTTCGTGTCGCCGCATGCGCCGTTTCCCTGCGAGATGGCGCCCTATGGCCGGCAATGGTTCAGCCTGAATGATCGCGCGCCGGCGCGGATGATGGAAGGCGCTCGCATGGTCGCGCCGATCCTCGACCGTTTCCTCGATCTGGAGCTGGGCAACCGCAAGCTCGGCGACGCGCAGCTCGCCCTGGTCGGCTTTTCGCAAGGCACTATGACGGCGCTGCATGTCGGTTTGCGCCGCGTCTCGCCTTGCGCCGGCATTCTCGGCTATTCCGGCGCCCTGCTCGGCACCGAGACTCTCGGTGATGAATTGCGCGCCCGCCCGCCGGTCATGCTGATCCACGGCGACGACGATCCGGTGGTCGATTACAACCTGCATCAGCTGTCGCTCTCGACCTTGGAGGCGCTCGACGTGCCGGTCGAAGGACATACCCGCCCAGGTCTGGGCCACAGCATTGACGTCGAGGGGTTGGAACTCGGCAGCGCGTTCCTGCGTCGGGTTTTTGGGCTCTCTGCTTAAGACCAGGGTCGCTTTCCAGGAGGAAACTTTCTTACCTAAACCCCTGGTTTTGGGGTTTGAAAGGCCACGTCCTACCAGGGCTTGCGAAAAACTGCGCGGTGGTCTTGAAACGGTCACCAGCCTGTTGTTTGATATGCGGCGTAGATGGGATTTATCCCCAGGGAGTGAGTCTTGCTCGCCTCGCCAGATAGCTGTCCCGCGCTGGTTCTGAACGCCGACTTCCGGCCGCTCTCGTACTTTCCCTTGTCTCTGTGGCCTTGGCAGGAAGCCGTCAAAGCGGTGTTCCTCGGCCGCGTCAACATCGTCTCCGAATATGACCGCGAAGTGCATTCGCCGACCCGCGCCATGCGCCTGCCGTCGGTGGTGTCGCTGAAGGACTACATCCCGGCGGCGCGCCGTCCGGCCTTCACGCGTTTCAACGTGTTCCTGCGCGATCGCTTCAGCTGCCAATATTGCGGCGTGCGCAGTCCGGCCGAAGGCCTGACCTTCGATCACGTCATTCCCAAGTCGCTCGGCGGCCGCACCAGCTGGTCGAACGTGGTGGCGGCCTGCGAGCCGTGCAACCTGCGCAAGGGCGGCTTGATGCCCGCCGACGCGCATATGTTCCCCCGCATCCGCCCGATGCAGCCGACGACCATCCAACTGCAGGAAAACGGGCGGGCCTATCCGCCCAATTACCTGCATGAAAGCTGGCGCGACTTTCTCTATTGGGACAGCGAGCTGGAGCAGGCCTAGGCCTGTTGCGCTGCAGCATTACGCCATTGTGATCTCCGGCCGACCGGCTGCTTGATAGAGTGCGGCCAAACAACACGCGCCCAGGCGCGGCATACAGGGGGTCGCAATGCTGATCAATGGAGTCATCCTTCGTCGTCTCGCGCTCGGCGCGGCGGTCACGCTCGTGCCGGCGACGATGTTCGATGCCGAAGCCCAGGAGAAAGGGCGCGCCGACATGTCCTTCTTCGTGACCAGCGTCGGATCCGGTAAGGGTGGCGATCTTGGCGGGCTGGCCGGCGCAGACAAGCAATGCCAGATGCTGGCCCAATCTGTTGGCGCTGGCGCCAAGACTTGGCGCGCCTACCTCTCCACCCAAGCCGCGGGCGGCCAGCCGGCCGTCAATGCCCGCGACCGCATCGGCAACGGCCCGTGGCAGAACGCCATGGGCGTCGTCGTGGCGCGTAGCCTCGCCGATCTGCATAACGGCAACAACAACTTGAGCCGCTTTACCGCTCTCAATGAGAAGGGCGGTACGGTCAACGGCCGCGGCGAACAGCCCAACACGCATGACATTCTGACCGGCTCGCGGCACGACGGCACGGCCTTCCCGCCGGGCGAAGACATGACCTGCGGCAATTGGACGCAAAGCGGCGCTGAAGGCGGCGCCATGCTCGGCCATCACGACCGCTCCGGTCTTGACGACACGATCGAGGCGCGGTCATGGAATTCGACGCATCGTTCGCGCGGCGGCTGCGGCGTCGATGCGCTGCGCAGCAGCGGCGGCGCCGGGCTGATGTATTGCTTTGCGCCGAACTGACGAGACGCGCGAAGAATCCTGGATATCCTGAAGGCGGCCTGACCGCGGATTCCATCCGGGGCGCGCGACCGCGCGCTTACATCCGAGTCCGGCGACGGCGCGCTTAAAGCCTGGTCGAGAGCCAGATGGCGAGGCGCGAGCCGGTCTTCACCACCGCCGACAGGGTCTCGTAGAGCGGCGCTTCTTTCGCGCCGTAATCCAGCGCGGTCGCGCCATGGCTCATCTCGTCATCGCGAAATTCGTTGATCGTCTGCTTCAAGACCGGATCGTCGTCGCCGAGGGCTTCGGCTTGGCTACGGTAATGCTCCTCGATCACCTCTTCGACGGCGACCGTGCAGGCCATGGCGGCCTTGGGGCCGAGCAGGGCGGAGGCGGCGCCGAGCGCGAAGCCGGCGACGTCCCATAGCGGCGACAGCGCCGTCGGGCGCACCCGGCGCTCGCGCAGCAGCTTGTCGAAGGTATCGAGATGCGCCTTCTCCTGCGATGCCATGTGGCGGATGGCGCGCGCCGCCGGGCCGTGTTTGAGCACGGCGAGCTGGCCTTCGTAGATGCGCACGGCGCCATGCTCGCCGGCGTGGTCGACGCGGATCATGCGCTCGATCATGGCAGCGCGGTCGGGATCGCCGGGCAAGCGGTGCGGCTTTTCGCTCATGGCGTCTGCTTCCTGAGAAAGAGTGTGGTCAGACGCAGGCTGACGAGGCCGAGCGACAGAGCCATGAGGAAATTATAGCCTGCCATGGAGATGCCGAACATCGACCAGGCGATGTCATCGCAGCGGATCACCGGTGCCGCCAGCAGTTTCGTGAGCAGCTCATCGGTCGAGGCGGCGCCGCCGGTAGTACCGGAGCAAGTAGAAAGCCCTTCCCACCATTTCTGCTCGACGCCGACGTGGAAGCCGGCGATGCCGGCGTCGATCAGGAAGGCGAGGGCGCAAAGGCCCATGAGGATCGCCAGCTGCGAGCGCTTGACGCCGGCGCGCGACAGGCCGACGCCGATGCCGGCGAGGCCGATGATGACGGCGTAGGGGTAGCGCTGCCACAGGCAGAGCGTGCATGGATGCAGGCCGCCGATGAATTGGAAGGCGAAAGCGCCGCCGAGGATGGCGATGCTGGCGAGCAGCAGGCCGAGAAAGGCGGTGCGCGCGAAGCTGTCTTGGCCTTGCAGAGGCACGCCGGGATTCAGAAACATATTTGCGTCCTCGGGCCGGGGGGCCGTTTAGAACAGATACTTGAGCACGACGAAGCCGCCGACCAAAATCACAACGCCGAGGGTGAGGACCAGGGTCAGGCGCTTTTCGATGAAATCGCGGATCGGCGCACCGAATTTCCACAGCAGCGCGGCGACGAGGAAGAAGCGTAGGCCGCGCGAGATTACCGAGGCGACAGCGAAAATCGCCAGGTCGAAATGCAGCGCGCCGCTGGTGATCGTCAGGAACTTGTAGGGGATCGGCGTCATCCCTTTGACGATGATGATCCAGGCGCCCCATTCGTCGAACAGATGGCGCAGCTCGTCGTATTTTTCGACGATGCCGTAGAACTGCAGGATGGGCTGGCCGACCGCCTCGAACAGAAAATAGCCGATGGCATAACCGAGAAAGCCACCAATCACCGATGAAATGGTGGCGATGGTGGCCAGGCGCCAGGCGCGCTCGGGGCGCGCGATGATCATCGGGATCAGCAGGATGTCGGGCGGAATCGGAAAGAACGAGCTTTCGACGAAGGATACGCCGGCCAGCGCCCGCTCGGCATGGCGACCCGCCGCGAGCGACAGCGTCCAATCGTACATGCGCCGCAGCATGGATCAGATTTTCCAATCCGGGTTGGGCATTTCCTGGAAGGCGAAGCGCAGCGCATCGCTCCAATAGCCGCCGACGCTACGGTAATAGTCGTTCATGCTGTCGACCTCGACTTCGAAGCCGCGCTTGTAGCTGTTCTTGCGGTAGGCCATGAGATTGATCGGCAGGCCGACCGAGACATTGCTTCGCATGGTCGAATCGAACGACAGCAGCGTGCATTTCGCTGCTTCCATCAACGACGATTCATGGCGGATGACGCGATCGATGATCGGCTTGCCGTATTTGTTCTCGCCGATCTGGAAATAGGGGCTGTCGGCCGAGGCTTCGATGAAGTTGCCGGCCGAATAGATCTGGAACAGGCGATGCTGCTCGCCCTTGATCTGGCCGCCGAAGATGAAGGACACGTTGAAGTCGGTGTCCTGCTGGCGCAGAGCTTCGGCGTCGACGTCATGCACCTTGCGCACGGCGGCGCCGACCAGGCGCGCGGCGGCGAACAGGCTGCGCACGTTCATCAGATTTTCTTTGCGCTTCGTGCGGATGCCGTCACGCAATTCTTCGAGCACGGCCTGGCTGATCGCCAGATTGCCCGCCGAGAGCAGCGCCATAACGCGATTGCCGGGCTTGTCGAACACCGTCAGCTTGCGAAAGGTCGACAGATGGTCGACGCCGGCGTTGGTGCGCGTATCGGCGGCGAAGAGGAGTCCGGATTGCAGGAGAAAACCGACGGCGTAAGTCATGGGCTTTTTATCACGCTTTGCTGGGGGGCGTTTGGCGCGGAGCATATCGGAGCGGCCGGACGCGCTCCAGGGGAAAGCGTCCCGCTCATCTGGTGGAAGCGGAACCGAGCCGGGCGCCTTTGCGCGACGAGTGGTGGGGCGCCGCGTTATTGCGCTTGTCCGCCGGTGGGCGACAGCGGGGCGGTCGGCATGACAGCAAGGCTGCCCTGGTTGACCTGCACCGAAACGTCGAGCGCTTCCGAACCGCCGCCGCGGCGCACGCCGCGCACGGGTGCGCAGGCGAGATAATCGAGCCCGACGGCGAGACGCAAATGCGATTCGGTCGGCGAAATGCCGTTGGTGATATCGAACCCGACCCAGCCGAGGGCATCGACCCAGGCTTCTGCCCAAGCGTGCGACGCATTGTCGCTGGCGCCCAAGCCGACATGCAGGTAGCCCGAAACGTAACGCGCCGGCACGCCGAGGGCGCGGGCGGCTGAGACGAAGACATGCGCCTGGTCCTGGCAGACGCCGCTGCCCTGGATCAGCGCATCGGCTGCCGTGGTCTGCGCGTCGGTCTCGCCTTGGCGATAGGCGACAGCGCCGTTGACCTTGAGCATCAACTCATGGAGGCCTTCGAGCCGGTCCTTGAGCATCGATTTGCGCAGCGGCGATACGAGGTCGTCGACGGCGGTGCCGCCTTCGGTCAAATGCGAACGGCGCATATAAACGCCAGGCGGTAAGGATTCGGTCTCACTGCCGATGATACCGGCGGTGTCGGTCGTTTCGACTTCGCCGCTGACGCGGATCGCGATCTCGTCATGCGGCTTATCGACCACCAGCACATGCATGATGTTGCCGAAGGCATCCGGCATTTCGATCACCTGGCCCGGTGTTTCCAGGCGCCAGCGCAGCACGCGCTGGCAGGCCGCGGTGCGCGGCGTCAGATGCAGATACTGGATGCTGTAATTCACCGGCGCTTCGTAGCGATAGACCGTGGCATGTTGGATCGCGAGTTTCATGATCTATGCCGCCAAATGGAAGCTGTGCTGGATCTCGGCCGACAGCGCGTTGTTGCGCTTCAAGAATATCGTGAGGAACTCGTGCAGGCCGGTGCTGAAGATGTCGCCGATTTTGCCGTAATGCAGAGATGCGTGCAGTTCGCCGGCGAGCCGCGCGGCTTCGGTCGGTTTGTCGGCGCTCAACATGCCGAGCAGCGCCACCGTAGCATCCAGGCAGGAATGCAGCGAGCGCGGCATTGAATCGTTGAGAATCAGCAGTTCGGTGACGCGGCGCGGCTCGATCGTGTCGTGATAGACGCGGTCATAGGCGCGAAAGCCCGAGACGGAGCGCAGCAGCGCGCCCCACTGGAAATTGTCGATGACGCCGCCGACGTCTTCGACCGACGGCAGCAGCACGTGATACTTCACGTCGAGGATGCGCGCGACATTGTCGGAGCGCTCGACGAAGGTGCCGAGGCGGCCGAAGTGATAGGCGTCGTCGCGTAGCATGGTGCCGAAGGTGATGCCGCGAAACAGATGCGAGCGTTCCTTGATCCAGTCGAAGAAGTCGCGCTGGCCGTTCTTGCCGAGCATCGCCGGCGTCAAGTCCTTCACCTCGAGCCAAGTCGCGTTGAGGCTCTCCCACATTTCCGAGGTGATGCAGACGCGTTCGGCATGAGCGTTCTCGCGCGCGGCGCGAATCGTCGACCAGATGCTCGAATGGTTGTCGCGGTCGAGCGTGAGATAGGCGGTCACCTTGGCGGCGGTGATATCGCCATAGCGCTTGGTATAGTCCTCGACATCGCCGGCGATTTCCAACACGGCTTTCCACTCGCTGGCGCCTTTTTTGGCGACATGCGGCAGCAGCGCCATGCGCTGGCTGATCTCGAGAATGCGTGCGGTATTCTCGGCGCGCTCGATATAGCGCGACATCCAATAGAGATGATTGGCGCTGCGTCCCAGCATGCGTCAGTTCTCCAAAATCCAAGTGTCTTTGGTGCCGCCGCCCTGCGACGAGTTCACGACGAGCGAGCCCTTGATGAGGGCAACGCGGGTCAGGCCGCCGGGCACCAGGGTCTGCGTCTTGCCGGTGACGACAAAGGGGCGGAAATCCACATGGCGCGGCGCGATGCCCTTGCTGACGAAGGTCGGGCAGGTCGAGAGCGACAGCGTCGGCTGGGCGATGTAATTGCTCGGATTGGCGAGGATGCGCTTGGCGAAGTCCTGGCGTTCTTTCGTCGACGCGGCGGGACCGACGAGCATGCCGTAGCCGCCTGAGCCGTGCACTTCCTTGACCACCAGCTTGTCGAGGTTTTCCAGCACGTAAGCGCGGTCCTTGGCGTCGCGCAGCACATAGGTCGGCACGTTCTGCAGGATCGGCTCCTCGCCGAGATAGAAGCGGATCATCTCCGGCACATGGACATACATCGACTTGTCGTCGGCGACACCCGTACCGATGGCGTTGGCGAGCGTGACGTTGCCAGCGCGATAGGCGGCGAGCAGGCCGGGCACGCCGAGCATCGAATCGCGATGGAAGGCGAGCGGGTCGAGGAAGTC
>CANJIM010000041.1 GCA_947474495.1 Rhodospirillaceae bacterium | reverse complement strand
CCGCGCTGGCGGATATTCTCTCGCTGCCGATCGCGCCGGAGGTCAATTGGTCGCCGGACGACGTGCAGCGTGAGCTCGACAACAACGCCCAGGGCATCCTCGGCTATGTGGTGCGCTGGGTCGACCAGGGCGTCGGTTGCTCGAAGGTGCCCGACATCAACGGCGTCGGCCTGATGGAAGACCGCGCGACGCTGCGCATTTCCAGCCAGCACATGGCCAACTGGTTGCATCACGGCGTCTGCACGCGCGATCAAGTCGTGGCGGCGATGCGCCGCATGGCCGGCGTTGTCGATCAGCAGAATGCCGGCGACCCGGTCTATGAGCCGATGGCCCAGTCGCTCGATTCAAACATCGCTTTCAAGGCGGCTTGCGAACTGGTGTTCGAAGGCCGCGCGCAGCCGAACGGCTACACCGAATTCGTGCTACATAAATATCGCCGTATCAAGAAGGGCAGCTGACGCCCGGCGCATCAAGGCCGCGGAGGCGATCTCCGCGGCCTTTTTCTTTGCGGACTCACGAGAGCTTAGCCGAAATCTTCTGCGCCCCTTCGATTAGGAATTGCACGGCGCGGCTGCGGAACTGTGCTGAGAAGCGGCTCTCGGCGATCAGCGTGCCGAGCGCGGCGACCGTTTCGCCCTTGTTGTCGAGGATGGGGACGGCCAACGACATGCAGGGGGTCTCGCTCAACTCGCTACGGCTTTCGACAAAGCCGTTCTTCTTGATCGCGGCAATTTCGCGCTGCAGCTGCGCGGCGCTGACGATGTGGTTGCGCTGCCGGCGCTCGAACTGCGTGCGCCCGATGTAGCCGTTGATTTGCGATGGCGTCAGGCCCGACAACAGGATCAGTCCCGTCGCCCCGAGATAAAGCGGCACGCGCAGGCCAACCTCGGCATTGAGGAAGAGCGGGTGATGGGCCTCGACGCGGTCGAGCTGCACGCGATCATCGCCCGCGCGTACCGCGAGCACCACCGTCTCGTCGAGATGCGTACGCAGCAAACGGAGGAAGGGCACGGCGACGTCGCGCACCTTCGCCTGGCGTTTGCGGATGTCGGCGAAATGCAGCAGGGCGATACCCAAGCTGTAGCGCCCGGTGATCGGGTCCTTGTCGCAGATACGGCTCAGCACCAGCGTGTTGAGAATGCGAAAGGCGGTGCTTTTGGGCAACGCCGTGAGTGAGACGATCTCCGCGAGACTGAGGTCCGGCTTGTTCAGCGCGAACAGCGAGAGGACGTCGATCGCCCGCTCAAAGGATTTCAGCGAATCCACCTTCTTGGAAGGCGCAGACACGACCATGCGCAGACCCCGCGAGAGTCGTCCCGTAATTCGGAACGGTAGTGATATATGTTCCGGTATTCGGGACACTGCCGCAATGACAATTGCGCCTGTCTTGCGAACCCTCCTCACTGGGTGCTGGTGAGGAACATCTGTTCTTCGGGGAAATGAGGGAGCGTAGAAGCATGACCTGGAAGCCCAAGACTATCGCCGTCTATCTGCTCGCGGGGTTGATCGCCGTGATTGCGCTTGCCGAAACGGCTCAGGCACAAGGCAACTTGCCGGGCAACAAGCTAACGATCCAGGTTGGCTACGCGCCGGGCGGCGGCAACGACATCTATGCCCGCTTGTTGGCGCATTATCTGCCGGCCTATCTGCCCGGCAAGCCGACCACCGTCGTCGAGAACGTGCCGGGCGCCGGCAGCCTGACGCTGGCCAACAACATGTATGTCACCGCGCCGCGCGACGGCACGATGATCGCCACCGTGGCGCAGACGATGCCGCTCAACCAACTGGTGGGCAGCCCCGGTATCCGCTTTGAGGCGGCCAAGTTCAACTGGATCGGCCGCATGTCGTCCAGCGTACAGGCCATGGTGTTCTCGAGCGCCTTGCCTGTGCGTTCAATCGACGATCTGCGCACGACGGAAGTCGTGGCGGCCGCATCGGGCCCGGCCTCGGGCGCTTCGCTGTTCCCGATCCTGCTGAACACCGTGCTCGGCACCAAGCTCAAGATGGTGCGCGGCTATACCGGCGTGCCCGACATGATGCTCGCCATCGAGCGCGGCGAGGCCGGCGCGACCTCAGTGACCCTCACCTCGCTGACAGGGCAATATGCGCCCCTTTTGAAGGCGGGCAAGATCGTGCTACTCGCGCAGAATGCGATCAAACGCCATCCGGATATCCCAAACGTGCCGACCACGGTCGAACTGGCGCGCAACGACGAAGAGCGCGACACGCTCAAGCTGTTCGCCAGCGTCGGAGACATCGGCCGTGCTTATTTGGCCCCGCCGGGCGTGCCCGACGCGCGGGTGGCGCAGCTGCGCAAGGCCTTCATGGATTCGATGAAAGATCCGGAGCTCGTCGCTTACGCGCAGAAGAACAATCTCGAACTGGATCCGATGCCGGGCGAGGAGCTGCAGAAGCTCATCGTCGACATGAGCAAGGTGCCTGAAAGCACCATCGAGCGCGCCAAGGTGGTTATCGCGGCGGATTCCAAGGGCTAACGCAATCGGCAGAATAAGGTGGCCGTTAGAAGCCGCCGTCGCTGCCACAGGAGAGGCCAATGTCTGATTTTCGCACTTTCGCCAAGATGCGGCGTCCGCCGGCGCTGCCGATGCAGCCCGTCACCGATCCGGCAGGCTGGACCGCGCAGTCGTTGGGAGCGGTCGAGAACTTCGCCTACAGGCTGACCGACAGCGACCGACGTGAGATCATTGCGGCGGTTGAGGGCTTTAGGCGCAGTGGTGCCAGGCGCGAGGATATGACCCGCGCGGCGTTTCCGCTAGCATCGCTCGCCGCAACCCTCGCGGATGTGCGCAGCGAATTGCAGGACGGCCGGGGCATCGTCATGCTGCGAAATTTTCCGATCGATGAGCTCGACCTTGAGGGCGTCGCGACGGGATATCTCGGCATCGGCAGCTATCTCGGCGAGGCCATGGTACAGAACGGACGCGGCCATATTCTGGGTCACGTTCAGGATCTCGGCGAGGACTATAACGGGCGCGGCCGCAGCTACAACACGAGCGCCGAAATCGCTTTCCACTCCGATGCCTGCGAATATGTCGGCCTGTTGTGCCTACATGGTGCCAAGCAGGGTGGCGAGAGCCGAGTGGCGAGCTCGGTTACGCTGTACAACCGGATCCTGGAGACGCGCCCCGACTTAGCGGAGGTGCTGACGCGCGACTTTTATCGCTCGCACAACGGTGAAGTGTCTCCCGGCGAATTGCCTTATTGGAAGCAGCCGATCTTCTGTTTCGCCGAAGGCTATTTCAGCGCGATCGGCGCCGGCAGCACTTTGCAGAAGGCGCAGCGGCTTCCCGGCGTGCCGCCGATGACGCCCGAGCAGCTCGAAGCGGTGGCTTATTATCGCAAGACAGTCTCGGAACTCGCCGCGGATATGGAGTTCAAGCCCGGCGATATCCAACTGCTGAACAATTACGTCACGCTGCACAGCCGGCGGCATTTCGAAGATTGGCCGGAGCTTACGCGCCGCCGCCATCTTTTGCGGCTCTGGCTGCGCGATCCGAACGGCCGCCCCGTCACGGCGGCGCAGCGCGAAGGTCGCACGGGAAAAGGCATTTCTATCGACGGCCTGAGGCGGATCGCGCCGCTTGAAGCGACCGCCTGACGCAGACCGCGCATCCCGGATACAAAAACGGCGCGAGGATATCCTCGCGCCGTTTTTGTATCCGGGATCGCCGAGTGGTTAAGCGGCGGTGATCGTCGCCGTATGGCCGAAGGCCGGCGGCATGGCCAGCGCGTCGGTTGCCTTGCGCCAGGCCGCGTTCTCGATCTTCGAAATCAGTTCGAGGCGCGGATCGTCTGCGTCAGCGCCCTCGGCCGACATCAACTCGTGCAGCGTCGTCAATTCGGCTTCGGGCAGCGCGCGCAGCGCGTCGCTCATGGTGATCGAGCAGGTCTTGGCGGCGTTGGAATTTTTCCAATCGCTGGTGTCGATGGCGAAGTTCAGGCCGCGAATCGTCACGATGCGGATGCTCATGCTGTCTCCTATGTCGGGACCGCACTCAGGGCGTCGAGATTGAGGCTCATGAGATGGCCTGCGCGAGTGTCGCGGGCCGGAGGCGGGGTGGGCCACCATAGGCGCTTTGCCGCCAAAAAGATCGAACTCATTGTCGGAGCCCGCTATTTCCAAAAAGTGAATAATCAATTTCGTCCGCCGCAGGTTGCGCGGAAAGCGCGAAAAGCGCCATATCACAAGGCATTGAAGGTGATCGCCGCGCTTCTTGGCGCTGCTTGGCGGCGGAGAAAGTCTTAGGCGGCACCTTGCCCGCTCTGTAACATTGCCGGGACGCGAAACGGAACAAAACGCCGCCTATTGAGAGCGGCGACCGGATTCGCGGAATGACAGGGAGAGAGACATGCCAAGCCACAAGACCGCCCGGATTCTGTCGATCGCCACGTCCGCCGTTATGGGCGCGTCGCTTGGCGCGACCATCGTCGCGCCAGCCGCGGCGCAGAGCGTTGCCGAGTTCTACAAAGGCAAGACCATCACCGTGCTGATCGGTTATGCGCCGGGTGGCACTTACGATGCCACCGCGCGACTGCTGTCGCGCTACATGCCGAAGCATATCCCCGGCAACCCGACGATGATCCCGAGCAATCTGGTCGGCGCCGGCAGCATCAAGGCGATCCTCAATCTATACGCTGTCTCGCCGAAGGACGGCACCCATCTTGGCGTGGTGGCGCGCAGTTACGCCATCGAGCCGGTGTTCAATCCGGAAGCCGCGAAATACGACCCGACGAGATTCAATCCGATTGGTTCGAGCAGTTCGGAAGTCTCCATCGCAGCTTCGTGGCACACCGCGCCGTTCAAGAGCTTCCATGATCTGTTTCAACGCGAGATCACCGTCGGCTCGACCGGTATGACCGACGACACCGGGCGTTTTCCGCTGCTGACGCGCAATCTGACCGGCGCGAAGATTAAGATCGTGCAGGGCTATCCCGGCGGCAACGACGTGACCCTGGCGATGGAGCGCGAGGAAGTGGATGGCCGCTTCGGCTGGTCATGGGGCAGCGTCAAAAGCCGCGCCAGGAACTGGCTCGACGAGAAGAAAATCAACGTCATCTTCCAGATGGCGCTGACCAAGGCGCCCGATCTGCCGAACGTGCCGTGGATCATGGATTACGTGAAAAATGAGCGGGATCGCCAGGCGCTCGAGCTGCTGTTCGCGCCGCAGGTGACGGCTTGGCCACTGATCGCGCCACCCGACGTGCCGGCCGACCGCATCAAGGCGCTACGTGCCGCGTTCGATGCCACCATGAAAGACAAGGAATTTCTCATCGAGGCCGACAAGCTGAAGCTCGATGTCGAGCCTGTGTCCGGTGAGGATATGGCCAAGCTGGTCGCCCGGCTCGGTACCTTCGACAAAGCGGTGGTCGAACGCGCCGTCGCCCTCACATCCAGTACTGCGCCATAAGCGCGGCGAACCGTTTCAACTAGGGAGTCATCTATGGCCACCATCAATGCCGCTGTGATGTCCGCGCGGACCGTCGAGGAGAAGTTCAAAGGCAACATCGACAATATTCCGAAGTTCCTGTTCTCGGGCGACTCGCATGTCGACGAGCCGGTTAACCTGTGGGACAGCCTGCCGGAAGACCAGTGCGATGCGCTGCCGAAGCTGGTGAACTGGGATCCGGCGAAGCGTCCCGCTGGCGGCCTGGATCCAAAAATCCGACTTGAGCATATGGACCTCGATGGCGTGGCCGGTGAAATCCTTTACCCGACGATTGGCCTGCGCGCCTTCGCCGCGCCCCAGAAGGCGCAGGAAAACGCCTTCCGCCTCTATAACGATTGGCTGGCGGAATACTGCAAGGCATCACCGAAGCGGCTGTTCGGCGTGCCTTGCCTGTCGGTCTATAATATCGACGTAGCCGTGAAGGAGCTGCAGCGCTGCTATGACATGGGCCTCAAGGGCGGCCTGATCTGGCAGGTGCCTGAGCCGTCGCTGCCGTTCAAGAGCAACCATTACGAAAAGCTGTGGGCGGCGGCATCGGAACTCGACGCGCCGATCAATTTCCACATCCTCAGCGGCTTCTCCTACAACCGCTTCATGCCGCAGGCGCAGGGCATGGAGGTCGTGCGCGGTTCTGTCAACATCAAGACCGCCGACGCCGTGACCACCGTCTTCGACTTGATCTGGTCGGGCGTGTTCGAGCGTCATCCGAAGTTGAAGCTGGAATTGGTCGAGAGTGAAATCGGCTGGCTGCCGTTCGTCCTGCAGCAGTGGGATTACTATTACGGCCGTTTCACCAAGCCGGGCCAATCGGCGATGCAGAAGTTCGAGATCTCGCGCAAGCCGAGCGAGATCTTCAACGAGCATTTCTACGCCACCTTCATGGACGACTTCGTCGGCGCCCATATGCTCAAAATCTGGGGCGAGAAAAACTGCCTGTGGTCGAGCGACTATCCGCACGCCAACATGACCTGGCCCAATTCGCGGGCCTTCCTCGCCAAGCAATTGGGCGATATGGAGCCGTCACGCATCAAGCGCTTCACCAGCCAAAACGCCATCGATCTCTATCAACTGAAGCTGTGATCTTTTAAGCTTACCAACTGCCGGCGGGGTATGGCGCTCGACGCCATGCCTCGCGCTTTTCCGCCCTCGGTCGGGATTGTCGCCGAAAATCGCCGAAACGAAATGTCTTCGGCATGCGCATTGCAAGGTTTTCAACGGCACCTGGGGCTGTGCTGGATCAGTCGCTCGTCCCATGCCGATGTTCTTTTCGTGCCGCGTAACATTATCGACGACGTACGCGTAATTGCTTTCACGACATCAGAACGAGGGGGCGGATCGTGACCAAGAAACTGGCTTTCTGGCTAGCAGCCAAAGTTTTCATCGCCGGCATGCTGACATCGCTAGGTGCGCAGGCGCAGAGCGCGGCGGACTTCTACAAGAGCAAACCGCTCACCATCGTCGTCGGCTTCACCACAGGGGGCGGCTACGACACCTACGCGCGCGTGCTGGCACGCCATTACAACCGCTATATTCCCGGCGTGCCGACCATCGTCGTCCAGAACATGCCGGGCAGTGGCAGCCTTGCCGCTGTGCGTTATCTCGACGCGACGGCGCCGAAGGATGGCAGCGTGATGACCGCCTTCAATCCCGGCGTGATCAGCGAATCCTTGATGGACCCGGAGAGAATCAAGCTGAAGTTCACCGATGTCGCCTGGGTTGGCAGCATCACGCGCGATTTCCGGGTTTGCTATTCCTGGCACACCACGCCGGTGAAGACTTGGAGCGACATGGCCGGCCCGAGGGAGTTCGTCATCGGCGATGATGGCATCGGCACTGGCGCCCATATCAATGGCGCAATTCTGCGCAACCTTTTCGGGCGAAAAATTCGTCAGGTGACCGGCTATCCGGGCAGCGCTGAGATGTCGATCGCCATCGAGCGCGGCGAGCTTGAGGGCCAATGCACGTCGTGGAGCAGTATCAACAAGGACTGGATCCGCGACAACAAGATCAATCCGCTGGTACGATTCTCGCCGGTGCGTACGCCGGATATTCCGGAAAGCGTGCCCTTCGTCGGCGAGTTCGCGACGACCCAGGAGCAGAAGGATATCCTCGGCTTGGTCATCTCGCCCGGCGAATTGGGCAGGCCCTATGTGATGTCGAAGCAGGTGCCGACCGATCGCCTTAACCTCTTGCGGACCGCGTTCGACGCGACGATGAAGGATGCCGCCTTCTTGGCGGAAGCTGCGAAGCTGCAATTGCCGGTTAATCCGGCGACCGCGGCAGAAGCAGAGAAGATCATCGTCAAGATTTACAGCGAGCCGCAAGCGCTCGTCGAAAAGGCAAAGGTCATGATCAGGTGATGATGATTGGGCCGATCGTTCCGCGCAATTCCATATAGTCATTACAGAAGAGAAAGAGGGAGCTAAGTCATGTCGATTAACGCCGCCATAATGTCCGCGCGCAGCGTCGAGGATAAATTCTCGGCCAAGGCCAACAATATTCCGAAGCTACTGGTGTCCGCCGACTCCCATGTCGACGAACCGGTCGATCTTTGGAAGAGCCTGCCGCAGGAATATCAGGACCAGCTGCCCAAGCTGGTGACCTGGGACAACAAAACGCGCCCGGCCGGCGGCCTCGACCCGAAGATCCGCATTGAGCATATGGACCTCGACGGCGTGTCCGCCGAAGTGCTCTATCCGACCATGGTGCTGCGCGCCTTCGTCGCGCCGCAAAAGGCGCAGGAAGCGGCCTTCCGCCTCTACAACGATTGGCTGGCGGAATATTGCGCCACGTCGCCCAAACGCCTGTTCGGCATTCCCTGCCTCGCAGTCTACGACATCGATGTGGCGATCAAGGAAATGCATCGCTGCAACGACATGGGCCTCAAGGGCGGCCTGGTCTGGCAGGTGCCTGAGCCGTCGCTGCCGTTCATGTCGAAGCATTACGACAAGCTATGGGCCGCGGCTGCGGAGCTGGGCTACCCGATCAATTTCCACATCCTCAGCGGCTTCTCCTATAACCATTACAACGCCGACGCGCGCGGCATGAACCGCATCCGCGGTTCGGTCGTGATCAAGACCGCCGATGCGGCCAATACCGTGTTCGAAATGATCTGGTCGGGCGTGTTCAGCCGTTATCCCAAACTCAAGATGCAAATGGTCGAGAGCGAGATCGGCTGGATCCCCTTCGTCCTGCAGCAGTGGGATTACTATTTCCAGCGCTTCACCAAGCCGGGCCAGCTCGCCCAGGAGCATTTCGACATCACGGAATTGCCGAGCGAGATTTTCGCCAAGCATTTCTACGCCACCTTCATGGACGACGATGTCGGCGCCCAGCTGCTCGGCAAATGGGGTGAAAAGAATTGCATGTGGTCGAGCGACTATCCGCACGGCAACATGACTTGGCCGAACTCGCGGGCCTTCCTGGCCAAGCAGATGGCGGAGATGGACCCGGCGCGCGTCAAGCGTTTCGTCAGCGAGAATGTGATCGAACTTTACAAGCTGAAGCTTTGATCTTTGGCGATTACAATGGGGGCATGGCACATGCCGTGCCCCCACTTTGAAGAATGACCGTATAAAAACGACTGCAAAAGAGAGAGGACCACGCCATGTTGGAAGCCCCCACTTTCGTGAAGCCGGCGCTCGGCAAGAACGCCATCAAGGAGCAGGAACTGGCTCTTGCGGACAACACCAAGCCCAAGGTGTTCAAGCTCAAGGCGCAGTTGCTCGACCAAGGCCGCACCGACACCGTGCTGGCGGCCTGCGAAGGCATGGTCGTGCGCATTAAAGTTTACGCCTCTGGTGGCGAGAACGAACTGCATGCCCATACCACCGAGGATCATACCTTCATGATCCTGCAGGGCTCGGGCCGCTTCTTCGGCCCCAACGGCGAGGAGATCGAGCTTGGGCAGTACGAGGGCATCCTGATCCCGCGTAACAGCTATTACAAATTCTTCGCCACCAGCAAGGAGCCGTTGGTCATGATCCGCGTCGGCAGCCCGGGTCCCAAGGGCCAGAAAGCGCCGCTGCGCATCGACATGGCGGGCAAGGAAATGCTGGGCGACTCCAAGGAGAACAAAAAGGAGCCGGTGGTTTTCCGTGAAGGCGCCTTCTTCGGCTAAGCCCAACGCCGCCAACAAACACAAACGGCCCGCAGATTTTGCGGGCCGTTTTTTTAGGTGCGGAAGATCTATTCGGCGGCCTGCTTGGCTTCCTTGGGCGGCGACTTGCGCAGCATCATGCGAATGTTCGCCACATGCATGGATTCCTCGGCGATCTTGGTGCGCGCATATTCCTCCAGCACCACCGATTCCCCCTCAATCGATTTCAGCAAATCGCGATAAAGCTCCAATCCGCTTTCTTCGCGCGCCAAGGTCTCGGTGAGTATCTCGTCGATGGTGTTGTGATGGGTATGCGGCAGCGCCGCGATCTTGAGCGACGGGCGCGCCTCGAGACGGGTGATCATCGTGCCGGCTTCCTGAGCATGTCCGAGCGCTTCGGTCGCGCCATCGGCGAACCAGGATTGTATCGGAATGCGCGCATGGCCGAACACCATGAACGAGTAATGGGTGTAATAGACGACGGTCGCCAATTCCATTTCGAGAATGCGGTTCAGCTTCTCGACGGCGGCGGGAATATCGAAGGTGCGGACACGAGCCATGGCTCTCTCCTGTAAAAGGAAAGAAACGCGCCGCCGGCAATCTGGGTTCCGCCGGGTTCCAGACAGCTTTGAGCTAGCGCGATGGGCCGCGTCTCTTAAGCGCTCAGGCGGTCGGCATGCCAGCGTAAATGATCGTCGATGAAGCTGGCGATGAAATAATAGGAATGATCGTAGCCGATCTGCCGTCGCAGCGTCAGCGGGATGGCAGCCCGCGCGCAGGCGGCCTCCAAGAGGTCCGGCTTCAACTGAGTTTCGAGAAAATTGTCGGCCATGCCCTGATCGACCAGCAGATCGGAGAGCCGCGCACCGTCGTCGATCAAGGCGCAGGCGTCATAGGCGCGCCAAGCGGCTTTGTCGCTGCCGAGATAGCCTGTGAGCGCTTTCACGCCCCACGGACAGTTGATCGGCGAGGCGATGGGCGCGAAAGCCGAGACGGACTTGAAGCGTCCGGGATATCGGAGCGCCAGGGTGAGCGCGCCATGGCCGCCCATGGAATGGCCCATAACTCCCTGGCGTGTCATGTCGGCGGGAAGTTCAGTGGCGACCAGTCGCGGCAACTCGTCGGCGATATAGCTTGCCATTCGGTAATGGCGCGACCAGGGCGCTTCTGTGGCATCCACATAGAAACCCGCGCCGAGGCCGAAGTCATAGGCCTTGTCGGGATCGTCGGGGACGCCGTCGCCGCGCGGGCTGGTGTCCGGCGCTATCAGCATGAGGCCGAGTTCGCTCGCCATGCGTTGCGCGCCGGCCTTCACGGTGAAGTTCTCTTCGGTGCAGGTCAGGCCCGAGAGAAACCACACCACCGGCACTTTGGCTGTCTCAGCCTGCGGCGGCATATACACGGCGAGCCGCATGGACGTGCCGGTTGCCCTCGAGTCGTGCTTATAGACGACCTGCGTGCCGCCGAAGCAGCGCGCCTTGCTGACGGTTTCGAAGGACATGCGTCTATGCCTTTCCTATGGGGCCTAATAGACGATGACGGAACGGATCGACTTGCCTTCATGCATCAGGTCGAAGGCAGTGTTGATTTGATCGAGCGGCATGGTGTGAGTGATCAGGCTGTCGATGTCGATTTTGCCCTCCATATACCAATCGACGATCTTCGGCACGTCGGTACGGCCACGCGCGCCGCCGAACGCCGAGCCTTTCCACACGCGACCGGTGACGAGCTGGAACGGGCGGGTGGAGATTTCCTGGCGGGCCGGCGCGACGCCGATGATGATGCTCTCGCCCCAGCCGCGATGGCAGCATTCCAGCGCCTGGCGCATGGTCGAGACGTTGCCGATGCACTCAAAGCTGTAGTCGGCGCCGCCATCGGTCAAGTCGATGACGGCCTGCACCACTTTGTCGCGCCCCACCACGTCGGGATTGATGTAATCGGTCATGCCGAACTTCTTGGCCATTTCGGCTTTTGCCGGGTTGAGATCGACGCCGATGATCTTGTCGGCGCCGACCATGCGCGCGCCCTGGATGACGTTGAGGCCGATGCCGCCGAGGCCGAAGACGACGACGGTCGAGCCGGGCCGCACCTTCGCGGTGTAAATCACTGCGCCGAGGCCGGTGGTGACGCCGCAGCCGATGTAGCAAATTTTGTCGAAGGGCGCGTCTTTTCGCACCTTGGCTAGCGCGATTTCCGGTAGCACGGTGAAATTGGCGAAGGTCGAGCAGCCCATATAATGAAACACGTCCTTATGGCCGCAAGAAAAGCGGCTCGACCCGTCGGGCATCACGCCTTTGCCTTGGGTGCCGCGGATTGCCGTGCAGAGATTGGAGCGTTGCGACAAGCAGGTTTTGCACTGGCGGCACTCTGGCGTGTAGAGCGGGATGACGTGATCGCCGACCTTGACGCTGGTGACGCCGGCGCCGATCTCACGCACGATGCCGGCGCCTTCATGGCCGAGGATGGCGGGAAACAAGCCTTCCGAGTCCAGGCCGGAGAGCGTGTAAGCGTCGGTGTGGCAGACGCCGGTCGCCATCACTTCGACCAGCACTTCGCCGGGGCGCGGCCCTTCGAGGGTCACGGTTTCGATGGTGAGAGGCTTCTTGGCCTCCCAGGCGACGGCGGCGCGGGTCTGCATGTGGGGACTCCTGAGTCGATAAGATGGGCGCGGCAAAAATAATGCCCCCTGTTCAACCAGAGGATGCGAGCGAGAGCAAGCCGCGATCCGGTGATCGAGCTAGTATATTCTTGCTGGCGATGCGCGCTTTCCGGGCAGTTTTGCGACGGTAAATGAAGGGCTTGGCAAGCCCTCTCGCGGTTGCAGTATTGTGCCGAAAACTGCGCACTTGCGAGGGGTTGCCCGTTTGACACTGCGGGGTTCGGCAGCGATACTCGCCAGCAATTAAAAAACGATAAGTCAATCCAGACGGGAGACTTCACATGAGCTTCGTTTCCGCCCGCCCCAAATCCGCGCGCGCGCTTCTTGCCGCGTTGGTGACCACCGCCACCTTCTGCGCTATTGGCGCCGCCCAGGCTCAAGATCGCTCCTGGATGGACCCCACGCTGCTCGCCGCCGCCAAAAAGGAAGGGAAATTGACCTTCTATTCCTCGATCAACGAGGAAGAGGGCTTGCCGCTGCTGAAGGTGTTCGAGGATGCGACCGGTGTGAAGGTCGAATATGTCCGCAATTCCGATTCCGGTCTGCTGTCGCGCATCATGGTCGAAAACCGTGCCGGCAAGCAGGGCTGGGACGTGATCCAGACCACCGCCGTCAACAAGATGCCGCAGGAACTACTCGCCAGCTACGAGCCGCCGGAGGCGAAAGTGATCGACGCCGGCGCCAAAGGCGCGGCCCAAAAGTGGTACGGCGTCTACGCCAACTACAACACGCCGGCCTACAACACGTCGAAAATCAAGGCCGCCGACCTGCCGAAGACCTATGAAGAGTTGGCCACAAAGAAGGAATGGGCCGGCAAGATCGCGATCGACTACTCCGATAACGAGTGGATCGCCGCGATGTACAAGCATTACGGCGACGCCAAGGGCGCGCAGATCGTCAAGGACATCGTCAAGAATCTGAAGCCGTCCATCGCCAAGGGCCATCTGGCGCTCGCGCGCTCGGTCGGCGCCGGCGAGTACGACGTTTCGCTCAATAACTATCTGAATCTGTCGTTGAACGTGAAGCTTTCGGGCGGTCCGATCGATTATTGGATCATGGATCCGGTGGCCGTGTTCTATGGCCAGGTCGGCATCAATGCCAAGGCGCCGAGCCCGAATGCCGCGCGGCTGCTGTCCAACTTCATGCTCAGCAAGGAAGGCCAGACGGCGCTGACCGCCAAGGGCCGCATCCCGACGCGTCCGGACGTGGAAACCAACCCGCCGGGCATCCTCAAGGCGCTCGCTGGCCATAAGGTGGTTTCGGTGGTTCTGTCGCCGGAAGAAGAGAATAAGTGGCAGAAGATCTATAAGGAGCAGTTCGACGTCCGCTAGAGCGTCAGTTCCTGCGCCTCATCTATAGTCAGTAACAAAGCCGGGCCGGACCGTCGCATGACGATCCGGCCCGCGGAGAATCCGGGCCATGGCTTATAGCGATAGCGTGCAACAAACCCCGGGCCCGAGCGGCGCGGAATATGGTTTTGCCGCACGGCTCGGCCGTTGGCTCACGCCGACCAACGTCATCCTCATTGTCTGCGCGCTGATTGCCGCTTGGCTCGTGCTGGTGCCGCTGGCGGCGCTGTTCTACACCGCCTTCGCCGAGGATACGCCCTACGGTCCTGGCGCTTTCACGCTGCAGAATTTCGTCGATGTGCTGACGGATCGTTACCTCGGCGATCTGTTCATGAAATCGCTGATCTTCGCCGGCGGCACCGCCATCGTCACCTTCGCGCTCGGCACCGCCGTCGCCTGGGTGGTCGAGCGCACCGACGCGCCGGGCCGCGGCTGGTTCCACGGCTTTGCGCTCTTGTCCTTCGCCGTGCCGGGCCTGCTCACCACCATGGCCTGGATCCTGATCTTCAGCCCCAACATCGGCTGGCTCAACGGCGAGTTGAAAAACTGGTTCGGCCTCGAGAAAGCGCCGTTCAACATCTACTCGATGGGCGGCATGATCTGGGCTCTGTCGAGCCATTATTTTCCGCTCGCTTATCTGCTGATGGGTCCCGCCTTCCGCGTGCTCGATACCCGCATGGAAGAAGCCGCCGTCATGTCGGGGGCGAATAATTACCAAGTGGCGACGCGCGTCACCATGCCGCTGCTGCGCCCGGCGATCTTGTCGACCTTGCTGTTGCTGTTCATCCGCGGCATGGAATCCTTCGAGGTGCCGCGTCTGCTCGGCCTGCCAGCGCGTATTTTCGTCTTCACCACGCAGATTCAAAGCGCCACCAGCAATGCCCCGCCGCAATTCGGCTTGGCCGGCGCCCATGGCATCATTCTGCTCTTGATCTGCGTCATCGGCGTCTATCTTTACCGCCGCTCGACGCGCAATGCAGAAGCCTTCGCCACCATCACCGGTAAGGGCTATCAGCCGACGACTGTGCGCCTCGGCGTCTGGCGCTGGCCGGTTTTCATCGGCATTGCCGTCATGTTCTTCGCCGCGCTTGGCCTGCCGCTCTTCACGCTGGTCTGGCAGTCTTTCTTCCGCAACGTCACGCTGCCGTCGTTCGACGCTTTCAGCACGATGTCGTGGGAGAACTACAACATCATCCTGCACTACCCGATTTTCCTCAATGCGGTGAAGAATAGCGTGATGCTCGGCGCGATGGCGGCAACCATCGTCGTTCTCTTCACCATGGTAATGGCCTGGATCGCGCATCGCGCCGCCAAGCAGTATGGCTGGATTCTCGACGTGCTGACCTTCGTGCCGATCGCGATTCCGTCGATCATCATCGGCGCCAGCATTCTGTTCGCCTACCTGGTGATCCCGATCCATGTCTACAACACGATCTGGATCCTGCTGATCGCCTACGTGACGATGAATCTGCCCTATGGCATGCGCTTCACGTCGAGCGGCATCATGCAGATCCACAAGGAGCTGGAAGAGGTGGCGCAGATGAGCGGCGCCAATCTGCTGCAGATTTTCCAGCGCGTGCTGTTGCCGCTGCTGGCGCCGGTGCTGATCGCCGCTTGGCTCTATATCTTTGTGCTCGCTGTGCGCGAATTGTCCGCCTCGATCTTCTTGTCGGGCCCGGGTACTCATGTGCTCGGCACCATCAGCCTCACCATGTGGGAAGAAGGCGGCAGTTTCGGCGCAGTCTGTGCGCTGGGCGTCATCCAGATCCTTCCGCTGATCTTGATCGTCATGGCGATGCGCTGGGTCGAGATGCGCGTCGGCAAGCGTCACTAAGAAATACCGTCGTTAAAAAGGATCGCCCCATGTTGGTCGTCGAGAATCTGCGCAAGTCGTTCATGGCTCAGAATGGCTTAGTGCATGCCGTGGACGGCGTCAGCTTCACCGTTGAAAGCGGCAAGCTGCTGACGCTGCTGGGGCCATCTGGTTGTGGCAAGACGACGACGCTGCGCTGCATTGCGGGCCTTGAGCGGCCCGATTCGGGGCGCATCTCGATCGACGGCCATGACGTGTTCAATTCCGAACGCGGGCTGTTCGTGCCGCCGAACGAGCGTGGCATTGGCATGGTGTTCCAGTCCTATGCCATCTGGCCGCATATGTCGGTGTTCGAGAACGTGGCGTTTCCGCTACGGGTCGCCAAAGGCCGCAAACATTCGCGCGCCGAAATCGCCGAGAAGGTGAAGGTTGCCTTGGAAAAAGTGCGCCTCGGTGGTTACGAAGGCCGCTCGGCGACGCAGCTGTCCGGCGGCCAGCAGCAGCGCCTTGCTTTGGCCCGGGGCCTGGTGCGCGAGCCGGGTCTCCTGCTGCTCGATGAGCCGCTGTCGAACCTCGATGCCAAATTGCGCGAGCAGATGCGCTTCGAACTGAAGCGTCTGCAGCTGGAGCTAGGCGTCACGACGCTCTACGTGACGCATGACCAGGCCGAAGCCTTGGCCCTGTCCGATGAAGTCCTCGTTATGTCGGGCGGCAAGGTTATGCAGCGCGGCAATCCAACGGACATCTACCGCCGGCCGAACAGCGAATTCGTCGCCGACTTCATCGGCTCGACCAACCTGCTACCGGGCCGCGTCGAAGGCGCGGTCGGGGCTGACGGCAAAGGTGTCGTCCGGACCGAGGAGGGGGCTGTCCACTGCACCTTCTTCCAGCCGATCGCGAACGGCGCCGAAGCGCTGGTCTCGGTGCGCCCAGAGGACATCTTCATCACCGCGCCGAATGCGGCGCGTAGCGGTAGCGTGCTGCCCGCTAAGGTCGAAAACCGCGTGTTTCTCGGCGAGGTGATCGATTACATCGTGCGCTGCGGCACACGTGATTTGCGCGTGCGTGCCAAGCCTGAGCAGGATTTCGCAATCGGCGCGGACGTGGCGTTGGAATTGTATGTCGACCGTTGCGTCGGTTTGCGTGCCGACGACAGCCGCAAGACCCAAATCCAGACTTAAGCGCGTTTGCGCCGCGAGGCGATCACTAGGCCGACGATGATCAAGGCCGCGCCGACGATATGGTAGAGCTGCAAGGCCTCGCCGAGAAAAGCGATGGCCATGAAGCTGCCGAATAGCGGCATCAGATGAATGAAGAGACCGGCGCGGTTGGCGCCGATCAGGTCGACGCCGCGATTCCAGAATGTGTAAGCGAGGATCGACGGAAAAATCGCCACGTAGGCGACGGCACCGATCGTCGGCCAGTTCACATGCATTGGGCTGCCGGACAGGCTTTCCCAGCCATAGAGCGGCGCCAGCACGATCACGCTCACGGTGATGGTGGCATAGGTGAAGGTCACCGCGTGCAGTTTGGGGCGCTTGCGCAGCAGCACTGAATAGACGGCCCAGAGCGCTACGGCGATGAAGATCAGCACGTCGCCGATATTGAGGCCGAGGCCGGTCAGCGCTCGCCAGTCGCCGCGTCCGACGATGGCGGCCGCGCCGATCAGCGACAGCGCGATGCCGAAGCCTTGCAGCGGCCCGACCGCATCGCGAAACAGCATCCAGCCGAAGGCGACGATCAAGAGCGGCATGGCCGATTGCAAGAGCAGCGCGTTGAGGGCGGTGGTGCTTTGCAGGCCCAGGTAGACGAGCGCGTTGAACGAGGCGACACCGATCAGCGCGAGGGCGAGCACGATCAACCAGTGGGCCTTGAGCAGCGGCCAATCTTCGCGCACGGCTTTAACGGCGAAGGGCGTGAGGATGAGGAAGGCCCCGAACCAACGCCAGAATACCAAGCCGAAGGGCGGCACGATCCCGTGCACGGCGCGCGCGATAATAAAGTTGCCGGCCCAAAACAGGGCGGACAAGCTCAAAAGCAGGTAGGGCAGATCGAATAGGCGGCGGGACATGGTCAGAGGGCTTAACCCAGCCGGGCAGTGTTGGGAAGAGGGAGACTCACCCCCTTGCGCCGGGAACCGAACGGCGCTACGCCTGCTGCGGTTTCCCCAGACGAGTGCTTGTGTCATGGAAGATAAAGATTATCTGGCTGCCCTGCGCCAAGCGCTCGACGACGGCCGCCTGCAGATCGAAATGGTTTTTTCCAATCTCGATCATGTGGATTCGCCCGTTTTCGTGCATGCCGAAAAGGTTTGGTGGGTTTATGCCGCCTTATTCGGGGGCCTCGCGCTCGGCTGGTTCGTCGAATGGCACGCCGGAGTGGCTTTTGCCGTGGCTGTCTTCGCGCTTTATTTTCTCGTTGGCCGGCGCATCATCCTTGCGCGTATTCACAAACGGCTGCGCAGTCTCATCATGGAAGACATCGTGCTGTGGCGTAAGCAGTGGCGTCTGAAAGGATTGGTGCTGGTCGCTGATGGCGCGCGCTGTGAATCGCCGAACGATAGTTGGATCCGCTTCGCCATGACGCATATCACGCGCGAGACGCCGGTCTCTTAAGGCTTCAGTTCATCGGCGAGCCAGGCCATGAGCTTGGCCCAGGCATCGTCGCTTTGCGCAGGACGGTAGAGTGCCGGCGTCTGGAAACTTTGAAAGGCGTGGGCGGCGCCATCGTAGCGGTGAAAGGCGTGGCGCACGCCGTGCCGCGTCAATTCCCCATCGAATCTGTCCACGTCCGCCGGCGCTGGGTTCTTGTCGTCATTGCCGAAGAAGCCGATCACCGGGCAGCGGATGTCCTTGAGCCGCTCGAACGGCGTCACGCCGTCGCCCCAGGCCTTGAACATGCTGCCGCTGTAGAAGACGGCGGCGGCGCTAAAGCCGGGCAGCGCGCCGGCCAGCATGAAGCTCATGCGCCCGCCCATGCAATGGCCGAGAACGCCGATGGTCTCTCGGCGCACCATCGGTTCGGTCTTGAGAAAGCCGACGGTCGCTTCGGCATCGTCAAGGATGTCGGTGTCGCGCAGCGAGGCCATCTTGTCGTCGTAGGACGCCGCATCGGTGCGGTGATAGAGATCGGGCGCGGCAGCGATATACCCGGCCGCGGCGAGGCGCGTCAGGCAAGCCTCGGTGAAAACGTCGAGGCCATGCTTGTGATGGAGCACGAGTAGCGCGGGACGCGGGCCGGCAAAGGCGCCGTCGGGCCGGGCCAGCCGCAGGCGCATCGGTTGGCCGGCGACGGTCGCACCGACCGTTTCGATCACGGCTTCAATTCCGTCGCCAGGAAGGCCAAGGTTTTTCCCCAAGCGTCGCGCGCCTGCGCTTCGCGGTGGCGATCGGGATCGGTAAAGTTCTGAAAAGCGTGCGCGGCACCGTCATAGCGATGGAAAGCATGGCGGATGCCGAAACCGGTCAGGGCATCGTCGAGCTTGTCGGCATCGGCGGGCGAGGGATTTTGGTCGTCATTGCCGAAGAAGGCGATGGTCGGGCAGGCAAGGCCGCTCAGGCGATCGAACGGCGTCGGCCCTTCGCCCCACACTTTAAACATATTACCGGGATAGTAGGCGACGCAGGCGGAGAAATGCGGATAGGCGCTGGCGGCGAGCAGTGCCATGCGTCCGCCCATGCAATGACCGAGCACTGCCAGCGCGTTCTCGCGCACCGGCGCGGCGGCTTGTACGGCCTGCAAGGTGGCAACCGAGTCGGCGATGATTTGTGTATCGCGCAACGCCGCCATCTTGGCGTCAAGCGGCGCCTCGACGGTGCGGTGGTAGAGCTCCGGCGCGGCGGCGAGATAGCCGACTTCGGCGAGCCGCGTCATGCGGTCCTGGGTGAATTCATCGACGGCGCCCTTGTGGTGCATGATCAGCACCAGGGGGCGCGGGCCGGCGAAGCCCTTTGGCCGCGCGAGATGAACCGGCATGGCGCTGCCGTCAACGGTCGCGGTCAAGCGTTCAATCATCTCGAGGCTCTCCCAATGCGTCGCCGGTTCGTCCCGGCTATTGATGGCGAAAGAGGGTGGTTAGGCGGCCGTGGATTCGGGAGTCACGCCCATGTCGATGGCCATCAACGCCGCTTGCGTGCGGTTGGTCGCGCCGAGCACCTTGAGGATGGCGCCGACATGAACTTTCACGGTGCCTTCGGAAATCCCCAATTTGTCGGCGATGTCTTTGTTCGACTTGCCCTGGCCGATGAGGGCCAGCACGTCGAGCTGGCGTTGCGTGAGCGGGGCGAGCCTGGAGAGATCGACGGTCGGCGCCGCTGTGTTGGTCTGGCCGATTTCGGAGTCCGGGTCGTCGGTCTGCGGCCCGTAGATGAGCGATGGCGGCACATAGACCTCGCCTAGCATCACCAGTTTCAGGGCATTGAGGGTCACGCTCGGCGATGTCGACTTAGGAATGAATCCCGCCGCGCCGGCCTCGAGCGCTTGCTCGGCATTGCGCTTGGTCTCGTAGCCCGAGATCACGACGAGGGGCGTCTTGGGCGCGGCGGCGCGCAGCGCTTTGACGCCGTCGAAGCCATTGGCGCCAGGCATGCGCAGATCCGTGAGAACGAGGTTTAACTCGGCGGCCTGGGTTTGCGCCAACAGGAGGGCGTCCGCTAGGGTGCCTGCTTCGATGACGGTGACCTTTTCGTCCAACTGCTGGACGAGATGGCGTAAGCCGTCGCGAAAGAGCGGATGGTCGTCCGCGATCAGCACGCGAAGCATGAGTCCGCCTTCATAGGTCTTAATCCTTTTTGGCAAGGTTATACGCCGTTTAACCTATGCACATTAGGGGAAAATCCTGAGCAATAACAGCGATTTCAGGACAGTAACCGGAGCTTTTTAGAACCGGTCATTCTTGCTGATAGCCGAGGATCATCCTGTCAGTTCAGGCGTTTCCATTCAGGCCATCTCTGACAGTGGCGTGATTTGCCGGCATCAAGTGGCAGGCCGAGAATTCGTCCAACGGGACGACCCGTGTTTCCTGGAGTTTGTAAGAATGCGTTTGTCTGTCCGCTTCTCGTTCGCCGGCCCCGCTTTGATAGCGGCGCTTTTGATCAGTCTCCCAGCCCTGGCGGCCGACCCGTTACCGGGCGCCCGTATCGAGATCAAACCGGCCGATTTGCCAGCGCCCGGCGCGACCCCGAGCCGCTCCAATCGATCGTCGCCGGTCAGCCGACGCGATGACCAGATGCCGCGGGTGCCGGTCGGGTTCAAAGTGAATATCTTTGCCGACAAGCTCGAGAACGCCCGCTGGCTCGCGGTGGCGCCGAACGGTGATGTTTTCCTTGCCGAGCCGCGCGCCAAGCATGTGCTGCTGCTGCGCGATGCTGATGGCGACGGCGCGGCGGATCGTCGTGTCGTCTTTGCCGAAGGCTTCGACTATCCGCACGGCCTTGCCGTGCAGGGCCCGGCGCTCTACGTCGGCGATCGCGCCGGCGTGTGGCGCGTGCCCTACAGCGAAGGTATGGAAAAGGCGACGACGCGGCCGCAGCGCATCACGCCGGACGGTGCGTTCGGCGGCACCAGCGGCCATGCGACGCGCAATATCGCCTTCAGCCCGGACGGCAGTAAGTTCTACGTGTCGATCGGCTCGGCCGGCAATATCGCCGAGGAAGCCGCGCCGCGCGCGACGATCCAGGAGTTCGCCGCCGACGGCAGTCAGCAGCGGACCTTCGCGACGGGGTTGCGCAATCCGGTCGGCATCGCCTTCGCACCCGGCACGAATGATCTCTACACGGTGGTCAACGAGCGCGACGGTCTCGGTGATGGCCTGGTGCCCGATTACCTCACGCGGGTGCAAGACGGCGGCTTCTACGGTTGGCCCTATTCCTATATCGGCAGCCATCCGCAGCCCGGTTATGCCGACAAGCGTCCCGATCTGGTAAAAAAGGCGATCGTCCCAGATACGCTGTTCGAGGCGCATTCCGCATCGCTCGGCCTGGCGTTTTATACCGGCGACAAATTTCCGCAGAAATATCGCGGCGGCGCCTTCGTCGGCCTGCATGGCTCATGGAATGCCGGCGCGCCGCGCGGCTATACCGTCGCCTACGTGCCGTTCGCCAACGGCAAGCCGGCGAGCCATTACGAAGTGTTCATGTCGGGCTTCTGGATCGAAGGCGAATCGACGGCGCGCGTGATCGGCCGGCCAGTCGGCACCGCGATCGCCAAGGACGGTAGCTTGCTCGTCGCCGACGACGTCGCCAACGTGATCTGGCGCGTCAGCTATAGCGGAAATTAACGCGCGAAATAGCTGCCGACACTGACCGTGACGCGGGCGCACAGCTTGCGAAAGGCCGGCGACAGAGCGATGCCCATCAAGGCCCCGGCGCTATTGGCCAAAGCATCGAAACTGTCGGCGCTACGGCCGGGCACGAAGACCTGGCCGATCTCCATGGCGATGCCGAACGGGATCATGGCGAGCGCGGCGATCAAGGCCGCGCGGCGCGTGGAAAACACCGGCTGAGTCTGCAGGGCGAGCACCATGTAGCCGGCGCAATGGACGATCTTGTCCATCTTGTCCATGCCGAAGCCCTTCGGCGGGCCGAGGTTGGGGCTGAGCGAGAACAGCGCCACGGTCCCCATGCCGGCGAGCCAGGCCCAAAAGGCGGCGCGGCGCCAGCCATGGGCGATCAGCGGCCAAATCGCCGCCGGGCTGGGAGCCACTAGGTTCACAGGATGATGCCGGGATTCATCAGACCATCGGGATCGATGGCGGCCTTCACGCGGCGCATGAGATCGATTTCGACATCCGACCGGTAATGGACGAGTTCGGCGCGCTTGAGGCGGCCGATGCCATGCTCGGCGGAAAAGCTGCCGTTCAATTCCGCCGTCAGATCGTGAATGATTTTGTTGGCGTCATCCCAGCGGGCGATGAAGTCCGCCTTGTCCATGCCAGGCGGCTGGCTGACGTTGAAATGGATGTTGCCGTCGCCGATATGGCCGAACGGGAAGGGCCGCACGCCGGGTAGCCAGGCTTGCAGGCGCTCTGTGCCTTGTTGGATCAGTTCGACGATGCGCGAGATCGGTACGGCGACATCATGCTTGATGCTGCCGCCTTCGCGGGTCTGCGCTTCGGGCAATGTCTCGCGGATGCGCCACAGCTGCTTGGCCTGGGCCTCGCTCTCGGCGATTGTGGCATCGGCGATGCGGCCCGATTCGAAAGCTCCGGCGAGGAAGGCCTCGACGCTGCCGCGCAGCTTGTCGTCGCCGGCGAATTCCATCAGAAGATACCAGGGCGAAACGGTGCTGAGGGGGCGTTGCGTGCCCTGAATGTGGCGGGTGACGAATTCAACGCCTATCTCGGGGATCAATTCGAAGCCGCGCACCGCTTCGCCGGTCGCCGCCTGGGCCTCGCCGAGCAGCTCCATCACGTCGGGCAGCTTCGGTACAGCGGCGAAGACGGTGACGACGGCGCGCGGCTGCGGGAATAGGCGCAGCACCGCGCCGGTGATGATGCCGAGCGTACCCTCGGCCCCCATGAACAGCTGCTTAAGGTCGTAGCCGGTATTGTCCTTGCGCAAGCCGCGCAGACCGTTCCAGATACGGCCGTCGGGCAGCACGACTTCGAGGCCGAGCACCAGGTTGCGCGCATTGCCGTAGCGCAGCACCTGCACGCCGCCGGCGTTGGTCGACAGATTGCCGCCGATCATGCAGCTGCCTTCGGCGCCGAGGCTGAGCGGAAATAAGCGTCCGACATCCGCCGCCGCTTGCTGCAGACTGGCGAGCACGCAGCCGGCGTCCACCGTCATCGTCGCGTTGATCGGGTCGATCTCGCGGATGCTGTTCATGCGCGCGAGACTCAACACGATACTGCGTCCCGAACTATCCGGCACAGAGCCGACAACGAGACCGGTGTTGCCGCCTTGCGGCACGATGGGCAGTTTGGCGGCGGCGCACAGGCTCACCACGGCGGCCACTTCCTCGGTGCTGGCTGGGCGCACCACGGCGAGCGTGCGCCCGACATAGAGACCGCGCTGATCATGCAGAAAGGGATCGATATCGCTGGCGGCCTCAAGCCAGCCCTTCGGACCGACGACGATCTTGATCGCGGCCAAGACTTCGCGGTCGGCGTCGCTCACGGCGATCGGCGCATCGTTGCGCAGGGTGGGGGGAGGAGCGCTCATGGCGGCAGTTTAAGCCGGCGTGGCGGCGCGCGCCAATCGGTCGTTGATGGCGAGGCCGAGCCCGCTTTCGGGGATCGGCATCACCGCGATGGCGGTAAACCGCGGCGCGTCGAGGTCGCGCAGCATGGCGAACAGATTGGCGGCGGCTTCGGCGAGGTCGCCCTTTGCACTCAGGTTCAGCATCTTCGCCGCGCCGGCGAGCGGCGAGCCGAAGGCGAGCAGCGCCTCGGTGGGGGCGACCGATAGGGCGTTCAGCCGAACGGGGCGTTTGGGCGCGTAATGGCGGGCCATCATGCCGGGTGAGGGGCGCGCGGCGGTTCCCAAATCGGCGGTCCTGTCGGCGCGTGCGATGGGGCCGATCACGGCAGCGATCTGCTCGGGCGTGATCCCGCCCGGCCGCAGCAGGGTCGGGACGTCGCCGCTAAGATCGAGCACGGTCGACTCGATGCCGATATCGCAAGCGCCGCCATCGAGAATGAACTCCGGCCCATTGCTGACGCCGGCAAAGGATCGCGCGACATGATCGGCAGTCGTCGGGCTCACTTCAGTCGAACGGTTGGCGCTCGGCGCGGCGATGGGCCGGCCGGCGGCCTCCAGCAATTTGCGGGCGACGGAATGATCCGGGCTGCGGATCGCCACGCTGTCGAGGCCGGCGCTGACCAGCAAGGAGAGGCGGGCGTCCTTGCGGCGCGGCAGCACCAGCGTCAGCGGCCCCGGCCAAAAAACGGCGGCGAGTTTCCGCGCCGCATCGTTCACGTCGACCAGCGCGCTAGCCGCGGCCAGATCCGGCACATGCACAATGAGCGGATTGAACTGTGGCCGTCCCTTGGCGGCAAAGATGGCAGCGACGGCGGTATCGTCGCCGGCATCGCCGCCGAGCCCATAGACCGTCTCGGTGGGAAAGGCGACCAACTTGCCGCTGCGCAACAAGGCGGCGGCATCGGCGATGGCGTCCGGCGTGGCGACGCGGATGCGGGTCACTTCAGCCCTCGCGCGACGAAGGAAGGATTGCGATAGCCCTCTTGCGCCTTGCCGTAGATCATCGGGCTGCCGTCGAGATTGGTGACGCTGCCGCCCGCCGCTTCGAGAATGGCTTGCCCGGCAGCGGTGTCCCATTCAGAGGTGGGACCCATGCGCAGGTATATGTCGGCATCTGCTTCGGCGATCATGCAGAATTTCAGCGAGCTGCCCATCTTGCGCCGTTCGCGCACCGTCAGGGCGGCGAGGCGCTCGCGCAAGGCCTGATCGTTGTCGTGCGAACGGCTGGCCAACACCACCATGCCGTCGGCGGGAACCGGGCGCGCCTTGATGGCTTCACGCGGGCCGCCGTCCCGTTCGCGAAAGGCGCTCCCTGGCCCGCATGTCGCATAGAGCATGCGCGTGACCGGCGCATAGATGACGCCGAGCACGGGGTGGCCCTCATCGATCAGGCCGATGTTCACGCTGAACTCGCCGGTGCGCTTGATGAACTCCTTGGTCCCATCGAGCGGATCGACCGCCCAGAAGCGCGCGCCGTTGAGCGCCGGCGATTGACCGGCGGCGGATTCTTCTTCGGAAATGGCGGGCACACCCGGCAGGAGCGGGGCGAGCGCCGGCAGGATGATCGCTTCGGCCGCTTCGTCGGCTTCGGTGACGGGCGTGTCGTCCGCCTTGGCGCGCACGGTAAAGCCGTTCTCATAATGGCGCAGAACCTCGGCGCCGGCACGGCGCGCTAGAGCGCAGAGCGGCGGCAGCAGTGCGGCGAGTTCGGCGGGTGTCAGGGCCAGCATGACGGAACCTCGTTCGGCATCAGCACCTTATACCCTCGGTCGCGGCGGCTCGCAGCGTCAATAAGCATTTAATGTTAAATGCCTTGGGGCCGGGGTGGTTGCGGTGGGGCGGACGGGGGATTAGAACAACGACAAAATCCGCCCGCTCCCAGCGGTCGTACACTGTCCACTTGTCCCTTTTCCCGGCCTTCCTGGCCGCAGAGTTTCCCCCATGGCGAAACGCAACTTCGGCGGCATCGGTCGCGCGCTGAGTGAGCGCAATTTCCGCCTGTTCACAATCGGCTCGACGCTGGCTCTCGTCGGCATGTGGACGCAACGCATCGCCGTCGGCTGGCTCGTCTGGCAATTGACCAAGTCCCCGGCTTGGCTCGGCATGATCGCCTTCGCCGACCTGTTCCCGACCGTGATCTTTGCGCCGATCGCCGGCGCGCTCGCCGACCGCATCGACCGTCAGACGATCATGAAGGTCACCCAGATGCTGGCGATGCTGCAGTCCATCGTCCTGACGACGCTGACGTTCCTCGGCTGGATCGACCCCTGGACGCTGTTCGGCCTGTCGCTGTTCCTCGGCATCGTCATGTCGTTCAACACGGCAGCGCGCCTTGCCATGATGGCGGGCATGGTCAGCAAGCCCAACATCGGTTCGGCGATCGCCCTGTCGGCGGGCATTTTCAATCTTGCGCGCTTTCTCGGGCCGGCCGTCGGCGGCTTCATCATCGTGCATTGGGGCATCGGCGCCGCCTTCGCCTTCAATTCGCTGAGCTTCTTCTCGATGCTGGTCGGCCTCTACATGATGCGCGATCTCTATCCGGAGGATTATGCGAGCAAGAAGGGCAACATTTTCCGCCAGACGCTTGACGGAATCACCTATGCCGTTCGCCATCCCGGCATCGGCCCGATGCTGCTCGTGCTCAATGCCGTTGGCCTCGGCCTCAAGCCCTTCATCGACTTGCTGCCGGGCGTCTCTGATCTCGTTTATGGCATGGGCGCGCATGGTCTCTCCATGCTCACCTCGGCGGCCGGGCTCGGCGCGCTATCGGCGGCGATCTGGATGGCGCAGCGCGGCAGCGTCAAGAACCTCAGCCTGTACTCGCTGTGCAGCCTGCCGGTCGGCGCGGCGGCGATCATGCTGCTGGCGGCAACACCCTATTTCATCGTCGGCTTGACCTGCGCCTTCGTCGCCGGCGCGGTGATGACGGTGAACGGCACCAGCACCCAGACGCTGATGCAGAACGCGGTGGAAAGCAGCGTGCGCGGCCGCGTCATGAGCCTTTACGGCGTCATTTTCCGCGGCACGCCGGCCCTCGGCGCCTTGATCATGGGCAGCGTGTCGGAAAAGCTCGGTCTGCCCGCGGTGTTCCTCGCCGGCGGCGCTTTGTCGCTCGCCGCTTTTGCCTGGCTATGGGGACGCCGCAAGGTCGTCGCCGCCAGCCTGGAAATGGACCCGACGGCGCCGCGCGATCCCAAGGCGACTGCCACCTAAATTCCGTAAAGCGCCTTGGCATTGGCGCCGAGAATCTTATCGACCGCCGCCGGCGGAATTTTTCCGTCGCTTTTCAGCAGCCGCAGCGCCTCGATCTCGGTCGAGGTGTCATGATGGCCGTAATCGGTGCCGACGACGATATTGTCCTCGCCGGCGACCCGTAAAATCGTCGGCAGATCGTCCGTCACTTGGCAGGCCACATACATATTGTTGCTGGCGAGCGGGCTTGCCGGCAGCCGCTTGCCCCGCCGTTTGAAGCGCAAGGCGAGATCGTTGAGCATGTAGGGCAGCCATTCGGCGCTGACCTCGACGAAGCCCCACCGTAGTTTTGGAAACATCTGCGGCACGCCGTCCATCACCAGCATATGAAAGCCGCCGACCGTCGCGAGCTTGAATTTGTTGAAGCCTGAATCGTCGATGAAGAAATCATGGTGCGTATAGGACCCTGCCGCGGAGTGAAAGCAGATCGGCAGGTTCATCTCTTCGGCGATGGCATAGAGCGGGAAGAAATAAGGATCGCTCGGCTTGCGGTCTGCTTCGAGGCCGCGCATGTAGACGCCGCAAGCGCCGTTGTCCTTGGCGAAGGACAATTCCTCGCGCGCCTTCGAGAGATCGAAGGTCGAGACCATGGCGACCCAGCGCAGCCGGTCGCCGCTTTTCTTCCAAATCTCGGCGAGCCAGCGGTTGTAACCCTTGACCAGGGCATGCTGCACGCGCGCCTTCTGCGTGTAGGGCCAGATGAAGAACGTCGGGTAGAGCACTTGGACGTCGATCTCCAACTCGTCCATATGCTTCAGCCGCGCGTCGATGTCGCGCATTTCGCGCGCCGCTTCCGGGGTGTTGTTGCCGACGTTCTTATCTTTGGGAATCAGGCGGCCGTCGCTGATCCAGAATTCCTTCTGCGAATTCCTGCCGTCGTTCGATGCGAGGCTCATGCCCGAGGTCTGGGCGACGATCATCGGCGCATATTTGCGGTCGGCTTCGTCCATGAATTCCCAGGTATAGGGCGTTTCGAGGACATGGGCGTCGGCGTCGATGGTGCGCATGGCGAACTCTCCCGAACTCTGGTCTGCGGCTATTGGTCCATCTAACACCCGCAATCGCCGCGAGAAAAGGCCGTGGATATGCCGCCATGGGGTCCGCTATGATCGGACAAAATCAAGACATAGCCAGGGAGACGTTTGATGAGCAGCAGTCCCGCGCCGGTTCACGCCAGCATGTTGATCGGCGGCAAGCCGGTCAACAGCAACAGGCTGATCGATGTTTACAATCCGGCGCATCCGGACGAACTGGTCGGCACGGTGCCGCGCGGCACGCCGGACGACGTCGCGGCGGCCATCAAGGCGGCGCGCCAGGCGCAGCCGGCTTGGGCCAAGCTGAGTTTCAAGCAACGCGCCGAGGTCCTTGCTCGCGCGCTCAAGAAGGCCGACGAGAACATTCCGGCCCGCGCCGAATTGTTCGTGCGCGAGAACGGCAAAACCCTGACGGAAGCGAAGGGCGAGCTGGCCGGCGTCGGCAAGCGCATGGAGCTGACGCTCGAACTGGCCGACGAGTTGGATCATCCGCGCGAAATGGACGCGCCCAACGGCCGCACCTTCATCGGCCATATTCCGTTCGGCGTGGTGGTCTCCATCGTGCCGTGGAATGCGCCGGTGACGCTCGCCGTGCAGCAGTTCCTGCCGGCGCTGCTCGCCGGCAACGGCGTCGTCCTCAAGCCGCCGGAGAGCTGCCCGCTCGGCCTGATCGATTACGCCACCGCGTTCGCCTCCGAACTGCCGCCGGGTTTGCTCAACATCGTCACCGGCCTGCCGAACGAGATCGGCGATGCGCTGACGCGCAGCCCGGGCGTCGACAAGATCGGCTTCACCGGCTCGATCCCCTCGGCTGCCAAGATCATGGCCAACGCGGCCGAGACGATCAAAGGCATTACCTTGGAGCTCGGCGGCAACGATCCGGCGATT
>CANJIM010000040.1 GCA_947474495.1 Rhodospirillaceae bacterium | reverse complement strand
GTGCGCTTCGATCCGGCTAAGCTCAATTGGATCGGCAACATCTCGCGCGAAACGACGGTCACCGTCGCGTGGAGCACGGCGCCAGTCAAGACGACCGAAGAACTCTTCAAGACCGAGCTGATCGTCGGCGGCACCAGCGCCGGTAACGATACCGAAACAGTACCGCGGCTGCTCAACGCGATGATCGGCACCAAGTTCAAGATCATCTCCGGCTACAAGTCGACCGAAGACATCGTGCTCGCCATGGAGCGCGGCGAGGTCGAGGGCATGGGCAATTGGGGTCTGAGCAACGTGATGGGCCGCCGAGCCGATTACGTGCGCGACGGCAAACTGCGCATTTTGCTGCAGGTCGCCGAGCAACGCGTGCCCGAATTGCCGAATGTGCCCTCCGCCCTGGAGTTCGTGAAGAACGACCAGGATCGCGCGGTACTGCAGCTGTTCCTTGCGCAAAAATCCATCGCCCGCCCGGTCTCGGCGCCGCCCGACGTGCCGGCGGATCGCGTGGCCGCGCTGCGTAAGGCCTTCATGGCGATTTTCGATGACGCGCAATTCAAGGCAGAGGCGGAGAAGTCCGGTCTCGAAATTGAGCCGTCTCCGGCTGAGGAAATCAACCGCATCATGGGCATCATCAATGCGACGCCGGAACCAACCGCGAAGCGGTTCGCCGAAATCGTTGGTCAATAGCATGCGTGCGCAGCATGGCGAGGGTATTGGCTGCGCGTTTTTCCTCATGATGGAGCCGTAATATGCGTCCGACAAAAATCGTTAAGGCGTCGCTGATTCCCAGCGTCATGCCGAAGGAAGATCCGACATGGCGCTTCGCGCTCGGTGCCAATCCCACGACGGAAGGCTGGGTCCTGGCCCTGTCGACCGCCGACGGCACAACGGGCTATGGCTATGCATCGGCCAGTGCCCATTTGGGTTCGACGTTGGCTGGCCTAAAAGCGATTCTCGATCGCTTGCTGCCTCTGGTGATCGGCCAGGACGCGTTCAATATCGAGGCGGTCCTGCAGTCAATTACCGCGAATCTAGCCCGTCATAATCAGGCCAAGGGTGCCATCGATATCGCGATGTACGATCTGATGGCAAAGCTGCTGGACGTTCCGCTTTACAAACTGTTCGGCGGCAAGGTCCGCGACAGCGTGCCGATTCTGCGCATTCTCGCCATCAAGAAGCCCGACGAGATGGCGGCCAATGCGCAAAAGCTGGTCGACAAGGGTTACAACTATCTCAAGATCAAGGTTCATGGCGATGTGGCGGAGGATGTCGCCTGCGTGCGGGCCATCCGGAAGCAGGTGGGGGATGGCGTGCATCTCACGATCGACGCCAATCAGTCCTACGACGCGAAATCGGCGATCACTGCGCTCAACCGCATGGCGGAGTACGATCTCGACCTGGTGGAGCAGCCGGTTCATATCGACGACCTGGAAGGCCTCAAGCTCGTGACAGAGTCGGTTCCGGTGGTTGTCGAGGCCGATGAATGCGCCGGCTCGCTTGCGGAGGTCATGAACCTAGTGCGGCATCGCATGGTCGACGCCGTCAGTCTTAAAATTCCGAATTTGGGCGGTGTCCGCAACACGATCGCCGCCGCGCATGTGTGCGAAGCGGGCGGTGTGCGTTACCGCTTCGGCGCGGCGGTGGGTTCCCGGTTGCTGTCGGCGACGGCGATGCATCTGGCGGCGGCTTTGCCGGGCGTGACCTATGCCTGCGAATTCGGCGAGTTCGACCGTCTGCTCGACGATCCCTTCGAGGGCATCGAGATTGAGGGCGGCGTTCTGCATGTGCCGGAAGGCGTGGGCTGCGGGGTCAGTCCGACGGCTGACTCCCTCGAGAAGTTCGCGGCTGCCGTTTGAATCAGCGTGCCTGTTTCGTTTCATTTGATCAGGAGAACCGCATTATGAAGACCATTCGAAACATGACCGTGCTGCTGTCCGGCGTTCTCGCGGTGACGGCGCTTGTCGGGGCATCCTCCGCCCAGGCCTTGACGCAACAGGAGATCGCCGACCTGAAGGGCCCCGAACGCCAGAAGATCCTGGAGGACGGTGCGAAGAAAGAAGGCAAGGTTACCTTCTACTCGGCGATGGTGGCCGATCAGCTTTTGCGCCCGCTGACGACCGCGTTCATGAAGAAATATCCTTATATCAAAGCCGAATATTGGCAGGCGAATGGCAGCGCAATCGTTCAGAAAGTGCTGGCTGAGACCGGAGCGAAGTCCGTCGTTGGCGATGTGGTCGAAAGCACGGACCTTTCGGAACCGCTGATCAAGGCCGGCGTCGTCGTGCCGTTCTCGTCGCCTGAGCTGGATGTCTATCCCGACGTTTATAAGAGTGCCGACCGTTACTGGAGCGCCGCCCGCCTCAATTATTTTTCGTCCGCCTACAACACGAACTTGGTCAAGGCAGCCGACGCGCCGAAAACCTATGCCGACCTGCTTGACCCCAAGTGGAAAGGCAAGCTGTCGTGGCGCGAAGGGTCTGGCAGCGGCAATCAGCTCTTCGTCACCAACATTATCATGATGATGGGAGAGGAGAAGGCCGAGGAGTATTTCAAAAAGCTGGCGCAGCAGGACGTCGTCAACTATTCGGGTAGCGCCCGCGCGCTGGTCAATAGCGTGATGGCCGGTGAATACCCGGTGGCGCTGAACATCTTCGCCCATCATCCGATCATCAGCGCCCAGAAAGGCGCGCCTGTCGCATCGATCCCGATGGAGCCGGTTCCGAGCATCACCGGCACGGCGATGCTGGTGAAGGGTGCCCCCAATCCGCATGCGGCGATGCTGTTCATCGACTTCCTGCAATCGAAAGAAGGACAGTCGTCGCTCGAGAAGGCGGATTATTTCCCGGTCCATCCGCAAGTGGAGATCAATGCCAAGCTCGATCCCATCGTGCCCCGCAAGGCAGGTCTCAAGGAAAACTTTATCACGCCGAAGGAGCTCGACGATTACAGCGCAAAATCTGACGCCATCCTGAAAAAGTATTTCAAGAACTGAGCGGGATACCGGGGGGAGCCTGCAAATGACGACGGCACCAGAAGCTTGGGACGGGGCGGCTGTCGCTTCCCGGCGCATGTGGTGGCGACGTGTCCGCGAGCTCGCCCATATCTCGCCCATCGTCGCCGTTCTGATCGGACTTTTGCTGGTTTTCCTGCTTCCGCCAACGATCTATCTCATTAAGGCGAGTCTTTACACGACAAAGCCGAATGGAACTTTCGATCAGTTCACGTTGCGTTATTACGCCGAACTGTTTGGCAATCCGCGTTTCTTCCAGAATCTTTGGAATAGCTGCGTTTATGCCGTCGGTTCGGCGGCGGTGGCGCTGTCTCTAGGTACGTTGCAGGCGTGGATCGTCGAACGCACCAACACACCGTTACGCCATTACGTCTTTCTGATCTCGATCATCTCGCTCGGTATCCCGAGCGTGCTTTACACCGTGTCATTTCTGCTGATTTTGGGCAAGGCAGGCCCCGTTAATCAGTTGCTGATGTGGCTGGCCGATTCACCAGTGCCGGTGATCAATGTCTACAGCATGTGGGGTATGATCGTGGTCGAGGGTATCGACTTCGTGCCCTTAACTTTCCTCATGCTCTCCGCCGTGTTTCATTCCAACGACGCTTCCTTCGAAGAAGCCTCGATGATGAGCGGCGCCGGTATCGTGGAAACGTTCCGGAGGATCACGCTGAAGCTTGCAACGCCAGGTCTACTCGCCTTGCTGATCCTGATCTTTGTGCGCGCCTTCGAAAGCTTCGAGACGCCGGCGCTGGTCGGCCGGCCGGGGCGTATCAATGTCCTCAGCACTGATATCTTCGAAAGCCTGCGCAACTCCATTCCGCCGAACTACGGCCAGGCCGGTGCTTTCTCCATGGTGCTGATGGCGATCGTGATCGGCTTGCTCGCTTGGTACAATCGGCTGTCACGTGACGCGGCGAAGTACCAGACGATCACCGGCAAGGGGTTTCGTCCGCGCGCCATGGACCTCGGCAAGTGGCGCTTCCTCACCGCCGGTCTGCTGATCCTCATGTTCATCGTGATTATCGGTCTGCCGGTCGGCATCGTCATCTATGCATCCTTGCTGCCTTATTACGGCGGCGTGACCCTAGCTTCCTTAAAGCTTCTTACGCTGAGCAATTACGAGCAGGTCTTCGCCTCGGGCTCATTCAAGGATGCCATCGGCAATACCTTGATCCTCGGTGCCGCCACCGCGAGCCTAGTCTGCCCCTTGACGGCTATCTGTGCTTGGTTGAGCGCGCGCCGCTATCGCGGCGCCTGGATGCTCGACCAACTCGCCACTATGCCGCTGGTCTTTCCGGCCATCGTCATGGGCGTGGCGTTTCTCTATGTCTTCCTGCAACTGCCGTTCGGCCTCTACGGCTCCCTGCTGTCGGTGATCCTGGTGTCCATGGTGCGCTATCTGCCCTACGGCATGCGCTCGTCCTATGCCGGCGTTCTGCAACTGCATCGTGAACTCGAGGAAGCCTCGGGCATTTCGGGAGCGCGTCAGGCCACCACATTCCTTCGCATCGTTCTGCCGCTCATCGCGCCGTCGCTGATCACCTGTTGGCTGTTCGTCTTCCTGCTGTCGGTCAAGGCGGTGGCGGCGCAGATCCTGCTTGTCGGACCACGCTCGCAAGTCATCGCCGTCACGCTGTTCGACCTTTGGAATAACGGCCAAGTCACCGAATTGGCCGCCACCGGCGTCACCTGGATGGCCCTCATGACCGTGGTCAGCACGATCTTCTATCTCATCGCCCGCCGCTACGGCCTCTCGATCCGTTAGGACCTGTCATGCTCAGCGTTTCTGGCCTCTTCAAACAATATATCAGCCACGACGGCACGCCCGGCGGCGGCGTGTTCGGCGCCGACTTCACGCTCAAGGAAGGCGAGCTGTTCACGCTGCTCGGTCCGTCGGGCTGCGGCAAGACGACGACGCTGCGCTCGATCGCCGGCCTGGAAACGCCGCAGAAGGGCCGCATCACCCTGGGCAGCCGCGACCTGTTCAACTCGCAGTCGGGCGTCAATGTGCCGATGTACGACCGCGACATCGGCATGGTGTTCCAGTCCTACGCTATCTGGCCGCATATGACGGTCTACGAGAATGCCGCCTATCCGCTCAAAGTCGGCCGCAAGAAGAAATATTCCGGCGCCGAGGTCGAGCGCAAGGTGAAGGAGGCGCTCGACATGGTCGGGCTCGGCGCCTTCATCCAGCGGCCCTCGACGCAGCTCTCGGGCGGCCAGCAGCAACGTCTCGCGCTCGCCCGCGCCTTCACCCGCGAACCGGACCTGCTGCTGCTCGACGAGCCGCTGAGCAACCTCGATGCGCAATTGCGCGAGCAGATGCGCTCGGAGCTGAAACGGCTGCAGAAAGAAACCGGCGTGACGGCGATCTACGTCACCCATGACCAGTCGGAAGCCTTGGCGATCTCCGACCGCATCGCCGTGATGAACGAAGGCAAGATCGTCCAGCTCGGCCAACCCAAGGACATCTACAACCGGCCGACCTCGGAGTTCGTCGCCCACTTCATCGGCCGCACCAACCTGATCCACGGCGAGATGGCGCACGACGCAGTTGCCGAGGCGACCGAAACGGTGGCGACACCGCTCGGAGCCTTGCGCTGCTTTTTCCCCGGCACGGCGAAAGCCCGCAAGGATATCGCCATCGTCGTGCGCCCCGAGCATATCCGCATCCGCAAGGCGGGCGCCGCGCTCGAAGACGGCGATAACCGCCTGACCGGCAGGCTCAAGGCCGAGACCTATCTCGGTGAGATCGTCGAATATGTGGTCGATGTCGCCGGCAAGGAATTTCTCGTGCGCACGCCCTTCGTGCAGCCGATCGGTCCCGGCGACGCCGTCACACTTAGCTTCGCGCCCGAACGCACGATTGCCCTTCTGGAAGCATAAAGAAAAAGGCCCGTTCCTTGCGGAGCAGGCCTTTGCACGGCTGAGCCGTCGGGTTTTAGCTCAGGCCGTAGAGCGCGCGCGCATTGGCATCGAGAATCTTGTCGACCGATGCTTTCGGCAGGGTGCCATTGTCGCGGATCAGCCGTAGAGCTTCGATCTGCGCCGAGGTATCAGCGTGGCCGTAGTCGGTGCCGATCACCAGATGATCGTCGCCGACATGCTGGATGATGTAGGGCAGATCGTCGGTCGTCTGACAAGCAACCCACATGTTGTTTTCTTTCAACGGGCTCTTGGGGAAGCGCTTGCCCTTGCGCTTGAAGCGCAGTTCGAGATCGTTGAGCGCATAGGGCAGCCATTGCGCGCTGACTTCGACGAACCCCCAGCGCACCTTGGGAAACTTGCTCGGCACGCCCTCCATCAGCAGCGAATGGAACGCGCCGACGACCGGCAGCTTCGAGCGCGAGAAGCCCGCCTCGTCCTTGTAGATGTCGCGCACAGCGAAACTGTTGTTGCCCGAATGGAAGGCGACGGCGAGATCAAGCTCCCCGGCCATTTCCCACAGCGGATAGAAATGCTGATCGGACAGCTTTTTCTCGATCTCAAGGCCGCGAATGAAGATCGAGCAGGCGCCGTGGGCCTTGGCGAATTCGAGCTCGGCGCGCACCTTGTCCCATGACGAGAGCAGCGGCGGCATCACGGCCCAGCGCAGCCGGTCGCCGGCCTTTTTCCAGATGTCGGCGAGCCACCGGTTGTAGCTGCGGCATAGCGCGTACTCGATCCGCTCGTTCTGCGTCCAAGCGCGCAGGAAAACCGTGGGAAACAGCACCTGCACGTCGATTTCCAGCTCGTCCATATGCTTCAGGCGAGAGGAGACGTCGCGCATTTCGCGCGATTCCTCGGACGTATTTGAACCGACATTGCCTTCCATGGGCTGGACGCGGCCGTCGATCACCCAGAAGCGCGTCTGAACGCCGCCCTCGTTGCTGGCGACCGTGCTGCCCGAGACCTGCTGGACCACCATGGGTCGCAGCTTCTGATCGGCCTCCTCGATATATTCGAAGGTCAGCGGATTCTCGATGACATGGGCATCGGCGTCGATGCTACCCATTAGAACTCTCCCTGTGTTTCGGCGAATGAAATTGCGATTTTTTATTGAATTTGTTCGATTTTCCAGGCCTGGGCATTGCCTGTCAATGATCCTGATTAAGCCGCTCGCGGAGCCTGCCGAGGAAAACAATCCGTAAGTTTCGGTAGCGCACGCAACCTTTTCGGCCGGTCGGCGTTCCCCAACAGACCAACTCATTTTGCCAAACGGGAGATATCCATGGCCACCGCAAAAAGCGCTGCTGACGTGATCGAAGGCTACAAGTCGGACGTCGTGCAGCTGCGCAAACAGATCCGCAAACTGACCGACACCGTCAACGACATCACCGCCGACCGCGGCTCGGAATTGTCGGACGTGCTGCGCGCCAATCTGCAGTCCGTCGTGCGCCAGGGCGAGGAAGCCCTGGCGCAGGTCCGTGAGCAGGCTGAGCGCGTCACCGCCGACACGCAGGACGCCATCGCCAAGAACCCGCTGACCGCTGTGTCGATCGCGCTCGGTGTCGGCGTCGTCCTCGGCATGATCAGCCGCGGTCGCTAACCATGCTGATTCCGATGCTGAAACAACTCCTCGAGCAAGGCTTGCTCGAGGGGCCGAAGCAGGCGATTGAGGACGCGAAGATACGTATCATCTTCGCGGTCCTCGGCCTGATCGTCGGCATCGTCGCGCTGACCTTCGTCTTTTACACGATCTTCCTGTGGCTCAGTGTGTCTTACGGCATGCTGCATGCTGCGGGAATAATCGCTGCCGTGCTGATTCTGCTGACCGGCGCCTGCATCACCGTGGTCTGCTGGCCTGGCGACAAAAAACCGCGGATCGCGCCGCCCGCTCCACCGCCCGAAGCGGAAGCGATTCTCGCCATCGAGCAACTCAGCCGCTCGATGAGCGAGCTTGGCCGCGGCAAGAACGGCGGCCTGGCGATGCTCGGCATTCTCGCCGGCGTCACCGCCCTCGGCTTCGGCCTTGGACGCAAAAACTAGCTAAAGCCGCTTCAGGCTCGCCGGTGAAATCAAAACGCCGAACGCCTCGCACCATATAATGACACTGCCATAGTCCGCCGGCTTTATGCCGGCCGGTATGTCATAGACTTGGCTACCCTTGAACGCGCGCAGGCGGCCGAGATCGATGAATTTTTCGCCCTCGAGGTCTCCCGAGCGGCGGAGGTCCGCCTTCGGCACCAGATAGACGTGATATTTCGGCCCCGGCCCGACTTCGAAATCGGCGGCCAGATGCACCGCATCCTGATAGACCGTGACGCTACCCTTGCCGTAATGCACCGGGTCGCTCGGATCGGCATGAATGAACCTGCCCTGCGCGATGATCGCGCGGTCCTGAGCGTTGCTGAGTTGCTCCTTGGCGACGACATCGGCCAGGAAAATATAGGGATAAACGAAGATCGCCGCCGCGAAGCCGATTGCGGCACCGAGCGTGCCGCCGACGACGAATACGGCAAGATATTTCCAGATGGGCTTCATCGGCGGCTCCTCGAAAGCGAATGGACGGCGACGACGAAAACGGCCGCCGTGAATGAGGTTCGCGCCCGAACGGGCAAGGTTTCATAAGAAGCGAAATCTTCCATGCCGCCCTTAAGGCCGCACTTGAATGTAATTCACCACGTTCTTCACGTTCTCGCCGTCCCATAGGCGCTTGATCGCGCGGTCCTGCTCTTCCGCGGACCGCGCCCGGCCGATCACGTAAAGCGTGCCGGTGGCATCGCCGGTGACGCGGAAATTCACGTCGGCCACGCCGGCCGTGCCGATCAGCCGACCGCGCGCCTTGGCCTCCATGGCCACGACATCGGGCCAATCCATCAGCTTGTGCTTCGCCTGGTCGGCTTTCGTCATATAGGTGACGTGCCACAGCAGCTGCTTGACGCCGCGCACGTTGCGCACGCCCTTCTCGAACTTGTCGTAGACGGTCTTGTTGTCGAACAGGCCGGTGATCAGCAGCCGCTGTTCGTAGATCTCGGTCGAGGCCTTGGCGGTGCCGATATCGGCCATCACGCCGTTGACCTTAAGAACGATCTCATTGTCCTTGGCGATATCGCCAGCGCTACGCGCCTCGATGGCGCGGTCGACCAGGGTTTTCGGCGCGGTGAGGATGTCGAGCAGTTGCGCCTGCGCAGGCAGGGCGGCAAAGGCGAGAGCGGTTGCGAAAAGTGCGATGCGGCGCATGAGCGATCCCCTAACAGGCTCGGTTCCATGTGCAAATTAACATGGACCGAACCTGTTAGGAATTGCTTCAGCGACGGCCGGCGATCAAGCGGTAAAGCACCAGGATGATGATGGCGCCGACGACGGCGCCGAAGAAACCTGCCGTCTGGCCGGGCGCGTACCAGCCCAGCCCCTGCCCGATCCAGGTGAAGAGAAAGGCGCCGCCGATGCCGAGCACGATGGTGATCAGGAAGCCCTTGGGGTCGCGCCCCGGCATCAAAAACTTGGCGATGAGACCGGCGAAGAAACCGATGATGATCGTGCCGACAATGGCGAGAAAGGTCATGCGCGTCGTCCTCTCGAAAGACAGTGATGAGTTCGGCAAGAAACGACGCGCAAACCTATTGGTTCCTGGCGCGCCGGCCTAATGTCCGATCGGGCGGCGCAAGTCCGGAGTGGGCTTCTTGGCTTCCATCAACACGAAGGCGATGCGGCAGGTCTCGTCGCCGTCGGCGATCCAGCTGTGATTGTTGGCCTGCTGGATCAGGATGTCGCCGGCCTTGAGCCGCACGGTCGAATCGTCGAGGTCCATGCGGATCGAGCCCTTGAGGATGATGGCGAAGTCGAGCGTGTCGGTGACATGCATCTGACCCAACGTGCCCGGCGGATAGTCGTTCACCGAAAAGCGCGTCCCCTCGAACGGCGGCTGGTGGCCGAGCACGCGCTCGCCCTGATCGAGACCGGTCCAATTATCGAGCGGGCAGCCCTCGGTCGCCCAGATCAGCGTAGCGACCGTGCCGCGGCCCGACCATTTATGGTTGGTCGCCGGACCGTCCTGCGTGATGACCGGCTTGCCATCCTTGTCATGCGCCGTGACCAGTCGGCGGATCGGCGGATTGGGCGGCGCGCCGGTGGTGCTGGGCTTGGGATGCTTCTCCCAGCCCTTGGGGCGCGAGGCGTCTGGCACGGGCAGCGCGTCGAACAGCGCGATGGCCATGCGGCAGGTGTCTTTCGAACGGTTGACCCAACGATGCACCGTGCCCTGCTGCACCATCACGTCGCCCTTTTTCAAGGTGACGGGCGGCGTGTCCGGCATGTCCATGTCGATCTCGCCTTCCAGCACCACGATATAATCGCAGGTGATGGTGCCATGCATAGCGCCGGGGTTGCCGGGCGGAATGTCGAGCACCGAGAAGCGGCAGGACCGCGCCGGCGGCTGGCGGTGCGGCGTGCCGGCGCCGTAATCCTCGCCGGTCCAAACCTCGGCCGGCATCTGGTCGGTCGCCCAGATCAGGGTGGAGACATTGCCGGGAGCGGCGCCGGGGCGCGCGTTGGTCGCGGGACCGTCGCTGACGATGACGGCCTTGCCGGTTTTGTCATGGCCCGCGACGACGCGGCGGATCGGCGGCAGTGACGCACTCATAACGGTCTCCCCTCTTGGATTTTGTGCCGGCACGATAGAGCGAGATGCGGCCGGGCACAAATGGCGGAAACGGCGTCAGCGCAGGACAATAGCCATCGTGCCGTCTGAAGAAACGGCCGCGCTGACAATCACGGAGCTTTCGGGGAGAAGTGGTGGGCGCACAAGGACTCGAACCTTGGACCCGCTGATTAAGAGTCAGCTGCTCTACCAACTGAGCTATGCGCCCCCAAGAGGGACCGGGGATATAGCAAAGCCTGCCGGGCTTGTCGATAGGCGAAGCGACAGACCGATGACGGCGTCAAAAACGCCGATTTTATAGGGTTTTTTTGCCTGTGTATAACTCGGGCGGCGGGCCGCCCGGCCCTACATGTCGTGGCCGCCGTTGCGCCCGACCATCAAATCGCGGTGCACGTAGACGCCGATGATCAGGCCGAAACTGAACAGCAGGGACAGCATCGAGGTGCCGCCGTAGGACACCAGCGGCAGCGGCACGCCGACCACCGGCAAGAGGCCCATGACCATGGCGACATTGATGAAGACATAGAGGAAGAACATCGAGGTCAGCCCGAGAGCCAATAACCGGCCGAACTGGCTACGGCTGCGCAGGGCGATGGCGTAACCATAGACGATGATCAACGTATAGAGCGCCAGCAGGGTCAAGCCGCCGACGATGCCCCATTCTTCCGCCAAGGCGGTGAAGATGAAGTCGGTCTGCTTTTCCGGCAGGAAATTGAGATGCGCCTGGCTGCCTTCGAGGAAGCCCTTGCCGAAGATGCCGCCCGAGCCGAGCGCGATCTTCGATTGCATGATGTGATAGCCCGAGCCGAGCGGATCGCTTTCGGGGTTCATGAAGGTGAGGATGCGCTGCTTCTGATAATCGCGCAGGAAGCCCCAGGCGACCGGCAGCGCCGCGCCGCCACCGGCGAGCAGCACGGCAAACTTCCACAGGCGTACCCCGGCAAGCAGGAACAGCATGCCAGAGGTCATGATCAGCATGCCAGCGGTGCCGAGGTCGGGCTGCACCAGCACGAGGCCGGCGGGCATGGCGACGAGCATCAAGGGCCAGATCAGGTAGTGCGGCCGGCCGATCTGCTCATGGCTCAAGCCATGGAAATAGCGCGCCAGCACCAAGACGATGGCGACCTTCATCACCTCGGAGGGTTGGATACTCACCGGGCCGATGTTGATCCAGCGCTGCGCGCCCATGCCGACGACGCCGGCGACGTCGACCCATATCAGCATCAAGAGGCCGACGCCGTAGATCAGATAGGCGAAGCGCATCCAAACGCGCAGATCGACCATGGCGACCAGCACCAGGATGCCGACGCCGATGGCGAAGCGCGCCATCTGGCGCACCGCCCACGGCTGAAAATCGCCGCCGGCCGCCGAATAAAGCATGGCGAAGCCGACGCAGCTGACGAGCAAGAGCAGAAAGATCAGGCCCCAGTTGAGTTGCCCGAATTTCTGCGGCAGCGACATTTGGGCCGAGCGCGAGGACGACAAGATGCTCATGTCAGACGTCCCATCGTGAAAAACACCAGGATGTCGCTCATCGCGTCTCTCGCGGCATCGGCAACGGTCCGAGCGCCGCCAGACTGGAGGACGGCGCCTTGTTCACCGGGTCGCGCTTTTGGCATTCGAGCATGATATCGCGCGCGATCGGCGCCGCCGTGGCGGCGCCGCCGCCGCCATGCTCGACGATCATGCCGATCGCGTAACGCGGATTGTCGACCGGCGCGTAGGCGACGAACAAGGCATGGTCGCGGTCCTTCCACGGGCGCTGCTCGTTCTTGAGCACGCCCGTCGAGCGTTCGGCCATGGTGATACGCTTGACCTGCGCCGAGCCGGTCTTGCCGGCCAGGGCATATTCCTTTTCCTTGATGCGGGCGTTGTAAGCCGTGCCGCCGGGAACATTGGAGACGCCGTTCATGCCGGCGCGCGCCACAGCGAGGTAGGATTGCGGCAGGCCAAGCGACGGGAAGTCTGGGCCGTCGGCAGCATGCGCCGCGGAAACCAGTTGCCCATTATTGGAGGCCATCTCGGCGGCGTGCCGCGTCAGCGTCGGCACCACCGCCTTACCGCTGGCGATGCGGGCGGTCATGGTGGCGAGCTGCAGCGGCGTCGTCAGGATGAAGCCCTGCCCGATGCCGGAGACCAGCGTCTCGCCGAGCGACCAGCCGTGCCCGAGGACACGGCGCTTCCAATCGCGCGTCGGCATTAGGCCAGGGCGCTCGCCCGGCAGTTCGATGCCGAGTTGCGCGCCAAGGCCGAAACGCTTGCCCATTTCGGAAATGCGGTCGATGCCGATCTTTTGCGCCAAGTCATAGAAATAGACGTCGCAGGAATGCATCAGTCCCTGCGTCATATCGACAGTGCCGTGGCCGCCCTTCTTCCAGCAATGGAAGCGCACATTGCCGAGATCGCGATGGCCGGGGCAGAACACGCGATGGTCCGACGTGACCATGCCGCTGTCGAGCGCGGCGAGCGCGACGACCATCTTGAAGGTCGAGCCAGGCGGATATTGGCCCGACAGCGCCTTGTTGCTGAGCGGCGCCTTCTCGTTGTTGAGCAGGCCACGCCAGTTCTCGCCGCTGATGCCGTTGGTGAACAGGTTCGGATCGAAACTCGGCGCCGAGACCAGCGCGAGCACTTCGCCGTTGGTCACGTCCATCACCACGGCAGCGCCGCTTTCCTCGCCGAAGCGCTGATGGGCGTAGGATTGCAGCCCCATGTCGACGGTCAGCTGGATATCTTCGCCAGGCTGGCCTTCGCGGCGGTCGAGCTCGCGGATGACGCGGCCGAAGGCATTGACTTCCATCTCGCTGCGTCCGGCGCGGCCGCGCAGACGCAGATCGTGCATTTTCTCAATCCCGTTCTTGCCGATGCGGAAATCCGGCAGTTCAAGCAGCGGATCGCCGGTCAGCTCTTTTTCCGACACGGCCGCGACATAGCCGATCAGATGCGCCGTCTGGTCGGCGTAAGGATAATGGCGGCTCTGGCCGACCTCGATGCTGACACCCGGCAGATCCGGCGCGTTCACTTCGATGCGCGAGACTTCTTCCCACGTCAGGTTCTCGCGCACCATGGTCGGAATGAAACTGCGCTTACGCTTCACGTCGCGCATGATGCGGCGCTTTTCGTAATCGGTCAGTTCGACGACGGCGCCGACGCGCTCGAGCGTGCGCTCGACATTGGAGGTTTTCTCGGCGATGACGATGACGCGGTAATTCTGCTTATTGGTCGCCAGCTGCACGCCATAGCGGTCGACGATGCGGCCGCGCGGCGGCGGCAACAGCCGCAAGTTGATACGGTTGTCTTCCGACAGGACCTTGTATTTCTCCGACTCGACGACCTGCAGGTAATACATGCGGCCGGTGAGCGCCGAGAACAGGACCACCTGCGCGCCACCGAGCAGCAGCGCGCGACGGGTGAAGGATTTGACGCGGTCTTGGTCCCGATTCATGGCGGCGGCCTCAAGCCGGCTGCGGCAACAGGCGCTGCGCGCCCGAGAGCAGCAAGGCGGCGAGCGGATAGAGCGCGAGGGTCAGCAGGAACTGGAAGCTCGCCGGACCCGGCCGGATGATGACGCCGAACGCGATCGAGGCGAGCAGCCAGGCGACGACGATGGCGATGAGCGTGATCAGCATGAAGCCCCACCAGACCAGGGTGAAGGGCTTGCTGAGAAAGAAGCGGCGCTGGTTGGCGACCATGCCATACACCAGCAGCAGCATGATGGCGTTGAGGCCGAAGGGCGTGCCCGAGAGCGCGTCTTGCACCAGACCGATGGCGAAGACCAGCCAAGGCGGCAGCAGATGCGGGCGGTAAATCGCCCAGAAGAAAACGGCGCAGAGCGAGAACAGCGGCACCACCGAGGCATAGCCGGCGATGGGCACCGGCACGGCGCCGAGGATCACCAGCGCCAGGGTGATTGCCAAGGGGACCAGGTTGCGACCGAACCGGTCCAGACGCTGCCAGAGCCCCCCGCTCGTCATTGTCTGGGACCGCTTGCCGGCGCTGTCGGAGAGCCCGGCAATATTTCCGCCGCCGGCGGCACGCCGTCCTCATCTTCGGAGTCGGAGACTTCTCCCGCCACCGGCGCTGCAGGCGCCACCACTTGCGGCGCGGGCTTGAGGGCGGGGCGCTCGATGATCACCGGGGCATCGGCCGCCGAGGCTTCGGGCGCCGGGATCGGGCCGAAATCGACGATGCGGACATATTCAAGGCGATCCCAATTGACGAAGGGCTGCACGCGCATCTGGCCGTCGCGCATGCCGAGCACGACGCCGACCGGCAGGCCGGCGGGCAACAGACCGCCGTGACCCGAGGTGACGACGCGCTCGCCCACCTTGGGGCGCGAATTGGGCGGCAGGAACGACAACTGCGGTTGCGCCGAATTGTCTCCGGCAAGAATGGCGCGATCGCGGCTGGTCTCGAGCATCACCGGAATCTTCGAATTGAAGTCGGTGAGCAACAGAATGCGCGCGGAACGCTGGCCGACATCGGTGACACGGCCGACCAAGCCCTGCTCGTTGAGCGCCGCCAAGCCTTTGGCGACGCCGTCGCGCTCGCCAGAATTGATCAGCGCACTGCGCACGAAGGGCCCGCCGCCGTCGCCGACGACGCGGGCCGAAATGAAGCCGCTGCGAGCCTGCGGCACGTAATTGAGCAGATTGCGCAGCGATTCGTTCTCGGCGGCGAGATGGGTGGCAACGCCATACCAGGCGCGCAGGCGGCCGTTCTCTTCGCGCAGCCGCGCGTTCTCGTCACGCAAGTTCATCATCTCGTTGGTCTGCGTGATGAGATCGGAAACCGTGGCGACAGGACGCGACAGGGCGTCGAGGATCGGCGCCGCAATATCGGCGATGCCGGCGCGGGCACGCTCGACGACGACATTCTCCGCCTTGCCGAGCATCATCAGCGCGAAGGCGAGCAGGAACAGAGACACGAACGCGAAGCGCTGGGCGAGACCGCGGAAGGTCGCCAGCTTGGCCATCACGCCCGGTCTCTGAATCTTCGCCATAACGCTCCGCTTACGGGTTTACGCGTGGATCAGTAGCTCTGGCTCAAGACGTCCTTGAGCATCTTCATTTCTTCGAGGGCGCGGCCGGTGCCGAGCACGACGCAGGACAGCGGATCGTCGGCGATAGACACCGGCAGGCCCGTCGAGCGGCGCAGCACTTGGTCGATATTACCGAGCAGCGCGCCGCCGCCGGTCATGACGATACCCTTGTCGACGATGTCAGCCGCAAGTTCAGCCACCGTGTTCTCGAGCACGAACCTCACCGCTTCGACGATCGCGCTGATCGGCTCGGCGAGGCTTTCGGCGATCTGCCGCTCGCTGATGATCAATTCCTTCGGCACCCCGTGAACCAGGTCGCGGCCCTTGATCTCCATCAGCCGGCCATCGCCATCGGGCGGCGGGCAGGCCAAGCCGATTTGCTTTTTGATACGCTCGGCGGAGGTTTCACCGACCAGCAGGTTATGATTGCGGCGGATATAGGAGATGATCGCCTCGTCCATCTTGTCGCCGCCGACAGGCACGCTCCGGGTGAAGACGATCCCGCCGAGCGAGAGCACGGCGACTTCCGTGGTACCACCGCCGATATCGACGACCATCGAGCCGGTCGGCTCGGTGACGGGTAAGCCGGCGCCGATCGCCGCAGCCATAGGCTCTTCGATGAGGAATACGCGGCGCGCGCCGGCAGCTTCGGCCGCTTCCTGAATCGCACGGCGCTCAACGGCGGTTGCACCGGAGGGAACACAGACGATGATCTGCGGCGAGGTGAAGCTGCTGCGCTTGTGAACCTTACGGATGAAGTGCTTGATCATCGCTTCTGCAACTTCGAAGTCGGCGATGACGCCGTTTCGCAAGGGACGGATCGCTTCGATATTGCCCGGCGTGCGGCCGAGCATCATCTTCGCTTCGTCACCGACGGCGAGTACATGCTTCTTGCCTTTGATGGTGGCGATGGCGACGACGGACGGCTCGTTCAACACGATGCCGCGCCCCTTGACGTAGACCAGCGTGTTCGCCGTGCCCAAGTCGATGGCCATGTCAGCCGACAGCATCCCCAGCAATCCGGAAAACATATTTACGCAGTTCCTTCTGTCTTCGATCGGCGGCGCCGATCTATGTCGTAGTCGTCGTCACGTTGTAGGCGTCGCATTTTGTAGGCGTCGCGTTCGCGCAGCATTGCCGCGCGGAAGAGTTATCGCATCGATGTTGGGTCGAATGATGGCCGTGACGGCGGAGCGTTTTTCGTTGCGCACGATGCAGTCGTGCGCGGCATGTCCGTCAGGCCCAACAATCGCCTCCCCGTCTTCGGCCATAACGGCCGTACGCCAGCTGGTAAAATTCATAAGCCCCTGACCCGCCGCGTTTTCATCGGCTAAATCGCTGCTGCGGCTCATCGTGGACGTAATTATTAATGAAAATGGTTAACACTTTCTTTTTACGGCCTTTCCTAGCCGTCTCGCAACGCCGATTTTGCTAAAATGCCCTGAATTTGCACAGTTTTCCGCCGCCGCATGTTCGCCCGGCCATTAACCATTCCCCGGCGCACAATGGGCATGAAAAAGGGCGGGACGCTCGCGCGTCCCGCCCCAGTCTCACATCCGATCGAACGCTGCAGTCCGAGCGGTCTTGGGATTTGGATTTAGTTCTTCGCCTTGTCGACCAGGCGGTTCTTGGCGATCCAGGGCATCATGGCGCGCAGCTTGGCGCCCACTTCCTCGATCTGATGCTCGGAGCTCTTGCGACGGGTCGCCTTGAAATAGGGCTGGCCGGCTTGGTTTTCCTGCACCCAATTGCGGGCGAAGCGGCCCGACTGGATGTCGTCGAGCACTTCCTTCATGCGGGCCTTCACGCCGGCGTCGATCAGGCGCGGACCGGTGACATAATCGCCGTATTCCGCCGTGTTGGAGATCGAATAGCGCATGTTGGCAATGCCGCCTTCATAGATCAGGTCGACGATCAGCTTCACTTCGTGCAGGCACTCGAAATAGGCCATTTCCGGGGCATAACCGGCTTCGACCAAGGTCTCGAACCCGGCCTGGATGAGCTGGGTCAGGCCGCCGCAGAGCACCGATTGCTCGCCGAACAGGTCGGTCTCGCATTCCTCGCGGAAAGTGGTCTCGATGACGCCCGAACGGCCGCCGCCGATGGCGGAGGCGTAGGACAGGCCGAGGTCATGGGCGGTGCCCGAGGCGTCCTGGTGGACGGCGATCAGACAGGGTACGCCGCCGCCCTTCTGGTATTCGCCGCGCACCGTGTGGCCGGGGCCCTTGGGCGCGATCATGAACACGTCCATGTCGGGACGCGGCTCGATCAGCTGGAAATGGATGTTGAAGCCGTGCGCGAAGACCAGGGCGGCGCCCTTCTTCATGTTGTCGCGCAGGTCGTCCTTGTAAAGCTGGGCCTGCAGCTCGTCGGGCACCAGGATCATGACGATATCGGCCCATTTGGCGGCTTCGACCGTGGTCAAGACCTTGAGGCCGGCGCCTTCCGCCTTCTTTGCGGTGGCCGAGCCGGCGCGCAGCGCGACGACGACGTCCTTCACGCCAGAATCCTTGAGGTTGAGGGCGTGGGCGTGGCCCTGGCTGCCGTAGCCGACGATGGCGACCTTCTTGCCTTTGATCAGGTTCACATCGGCATCACGATCGTAATAGACGCGCATAGGGAAATTCCTTGTCCTTGGAGGGCCCGGCGCCCCGAAAAGAGGCCGGCGGGCAGGGTTTTAGAGGGGCTTCTCGCCCCGGGCAATAGCGACGACGCCGGTCCGCGACACGTCCTTGAGGCCGAGCGGCTCCATCAACTTGATGAAAGCATTGATCTTTTCGGTCGCGCCGGTGATCTCGAAGACGAACGACTTATTGGTCGAATCGACCACACCGGCACGGAAAATATCGGCAATTCGCAGGGATTCGACGCGTTTGTCGCCCGTTGAGACCACTTTGATCAGCGCCATCTCGCGCTCGACGGCCGGGCCGTCGATGGTGAGATCGCTGACCTTGAACACCGGCACCAGCCGGCGCAGCTGCGCCTTGATCTGCTCGATGATCTGCGTCGTCCCGGAGGTGACGATGGTGATGCGCGATTGCGCCTTCTCGGCGTCGACCTCGGCCACCGTCAAGCTCTCGATGTTGTAGCCGCGGCCGGAGAACAGGCCGATGACGCGGGCCAGCACGCCGGCCTCGTTGGCGACCAGCACGGCGATCGTGTGCTTCTCGATCACGCTGGGCAGTTTCTTGGGGTCAGCCACGAACACTCACTCCGAAAGGCCGGCAGCTTTGCCGGCGGTCAATCAATAACGGGACGCTGTTCCGATAAATGGACGCGGCGAACTAAACGAGGACCATGCCCTCTTCCGACACGGGGCGGGCGGCCTTGTCGGCCGGTCCCAGCAACATGTCGTAATGGGCGGCGCCCGACGGGATCATCGGGAACACGTTCTCGGTCTGATCGACCATGATGTCGGCGATGACGAAATTGTCGGTCGCCAGCATCTGCTCGATCACGCCGTCGAGCTCCTCGGGCTTGGTCGCCCGCAAGCCGACGCCGCCGAAGGATTCCGCCAGCTTCACGAAGTCCGGCAGGCTCTCCATGTAGCTTTCCGAGTAGCGGCTGCCGTGCAGCAGCTCCTGCCACTGGCGGACCATGCCCATATATTGGTTGTTCAGGATGAAGACCTTGACCGGCAGGCGGTATTGCCGCGCCGTCGACAGCTCCTGGATGTTCATCATGATCGAGGCCTCGCCGGCCACGTCGATGACCAGCGCCTTGGGGTGCGCGACCTGGGCGCCGATCGCCGCCGGCAGGCCGTAGCCCATGGTGCCGAGGCCACCCGACGTCATCCAATGGCGCGGGCTCTCGAACTTCAAGAACTGCGCCGCCCACATCTGATGCTGGCCGACTTCCGTGGTGATGTAGGTGTCGCGGTGCTTCGTCAGCTCCTGCAGGCGCTGCAAGGCATATTGCGGCTTGATGATCTTTTTCGACTGCTCGTAGCTCAGGCAGTCGCGCGCGCGCCACAGGGCGATCTGCTTCCACCAGGCGGCCAGCGCCTTCTTGTCGGTCTTGTGGCCGCCGTCCTTCCAGCGCTTCATGATCTGGCGCAGCACGGTTGCCACGTCGCCGACCAGCGGCAGGTCGACCAGCACGTTCTTGTTGATCGAGCTGGGATCGATGTCGATGTGGATCTTCTTCGACTTGGGCGAGAACTCGGCGATCTTGCCGGTCACGCGGTCGTCGAAGCGGGCGCCGACGTTGATCATCACGTCGCAATTGTACATGGCGAGATTCGCCTCATACGTGCCGTGCATGCCGAGCATGCCGATGAACTGCGGATCAGAGCCGGGATAGGCGCCGAGGCCCATCAGCGTGTTGGTGATCGGATAGCCGGTCAGCTTGACGAACTCGGTCAGCAGCTTGGACGCCACGTTGCCCGAATTGATGACGCCGCCGCCGGTGTAGAAGATCGGCCGCTTGGCGTTGGCGATCAGCTCGACGGCTTGGTCGATGGCATCGGCCTCGGCCCGCACCTGCGGACGGTAGCTGCGATGCTCCTCGCTCGCGGCAGCGCCTTTGTAGATGCCCTTGTTCTGCAGCACGTCCTTGGGCAGATCGATCACCACCGGACCCGGACGGCCCGTGGTGGCGACATAAAACGCCTCATGGACGACGCGCGACAGGTCGTTCACGTCCTTCACCAAGTAGTTGTGCTTGGTGCAGGGCCGCGTGATGCCGGTCGTGTCGGCTTCCTGGAAGGCGTCGTTGCCGATCAGATGGGTCGGCACCTGGCCGGTGAGACAAATCACCGGGATGCTGTCCATCAGCGCATCGGTCAGGCCGGTGACGGCATTGGTCGCGCCGGGACCCGAGGTCACCAGCACGACGCCGACCTTGCCGGTCGAGCGCGCATAGCCTTCGGCGGCATGGACCGCGCCGCCTTCCTGGCGAACCAGGATGTGGCGGATCGCCTTCTGCTGAAACAGCGCGTCATAGATCGGCAGCACGGCGCCGCCGGGATAGCCGAAGACGACCTCGACGCCCTGATCGGTCAGGGCCTTGAGGAGGATTTCCGCTCCATTCATCTGCGCGTTCTTCATCACGGTCACCACGGTCGCTTTTCGGGGGGCTCAAAAGGCCCGGAAAATAAGGCCGTACGCCTGTGCTGCAATGCACAAACGGGCGGCGAAGGAGGCGTAACCTAGGGGGTTCGCTTTAGGGGGTCAAGACCCAATCTATAATTTTCTTCGCCGAATCGGTCACAGATCGTTCATTTAATTTCTCTGTGACCGTATATCCCGCAAGAAACTGCCCCCGGAACCAGGTCATCTGCCGCTTGGCATAGTGCCGGGTGGCGGTCTGGGCGGCAGCGATGGCGGCCCCCCGGTCGAGGGTTCCGGCCAGATAGGCCATCAGCTCGCGCAGGCCGAGCGCCTTGAGGGCGGGGAGGCTGTCATCGAACTCAGGCCTGGCCATGACCGCCCGCGCCTCCTCCAAGGCCCCGGCATCCAGCATGGCGGCAAAACGGGCGTCGCAGGCGGCGTAGAGGTCGCTCCGCGGCGGGCTGACCAGGATGGTCCGCAGGCCCTGGGCAGCCGGCGCCGGCGTGTCGCGCTGCCAATCGGCTAGGGAGCGGCCGGTCGCCGCCAGCACCTCAGCGGCGCGCGACAGCCGCTGACCGTCGGAGGGATGCAGACGGGCGGCCATTTCCGGATCCTTTGCCGCCAGTTCGCCGTGGAAAGCCGCCGGACCTATCTCGGCGAGACGCGCCCGCACCGCCGCCCGCACCGCTTCCGGCACCGGCGGGATGTCGGCCAGACCGCCCGTCAGGCTGCGCAAATAAAGCCCGGTGCCGCCGACGACGATCGGCACCCGGCCCGCCGCGCGCGTCTCGGCAATGGCGGCCTCTGCCATCTCGAGCCAGCGCCCCGCCGAGCAGAGCTCGTCGATCCCGAGCACGCCGTAAAGAAGATGCGGCGCGCGCGCCTGGGCGGCGGCGTCCGGCTGCGCCGTCAGGATCGGCAGTTCGCGGTAGACCTGCATGCTGTCGGCATTGATGACGCTGCCGCCCAACTTCTCGGCGAGCGCGAGGGCGAGCGCCGACTTGCCCGAGGCCGTCGGGCCGCCAATCACCAGCAGCTTGTCTGTCACGTCGGTCATGTTCGCAGTCTTATGCGGTTGCCATCGGGAAGCGGCGCAACCAATATGCGCGCCCATGGAACATGTCATCAGCCTTATCGGCAATCCCGAAAAGCCGCAGATCGATCCGCAGATCGCGGAGATCGCGCGCGAAATCCTCCACGAGCGCGGCACGGCGCCCAAACCCGTCGCCTGGCTGATGCCCGGCGTCGCCGCCGAGATCGTCTTCGAGACGGCGACGCAACTGCGCGCCAATGACGCCCATGCCGCCGTGCGCCAGCGCCTCGCGGACGCGCCGGTCGACATCAATACGCTGCCCGCCGCCGGCCGGCGCAAGGCGCTGCTCGTCGCCGACATGGAATCGACGATCATCCAGAACGAGATGCTCGACGAGCTGGCCGATTACGTCGGGTTAAAAGACAAGGTCGCCGATATCACGGCGCGCGCCATGAACGGTGAATTGGATTTCGCCGCCGCCGTGCGCGAACGCGTGGCGCTGCTCAAGGGCCTGCCGGCCAGCGTGCTCGACGAATCGATGCAGCGCGTCCACATCATGCCGGGCGCGCGCGAACTGATTGGCACTATGAAGGCGAACGGCGCGTACTGCGCGCTGGTCTCGGGCGGCTTCGGTTTCTTCACGCGCAAGATTCGCGAAGGCCTCGGCTTCGATTACGATCAGGCCAACGAAATCGATATCGCCGAGGGCACCCTCGCCGGCACGGTGCGCGAGCCGATCCTCGACAAGACCTCCAAGCTGGCGGCACTCGAGCGGCTGGCGAAAGAGCGCAACCTCGATCTCACGGCGACCATGTCGGTCGGCGACGGCGCCAACGATCTGCCGATGCTGCAAGGCGCCGGCATCGGCGTCGCCTACCACGCCAAGCCGAGCGTCGCCGCCGCCGCCAAGATCAGGGTCAACCACGGCGACCTCACCGCGCTGCTGTACCTGCAGGGTTATCGCGCGTTGGATTTCCGGGTTTAGTAAAAACCGTCACCCTCGGGCTTGACCCGAGGGTCCATTGCTCAAGCGCTTGAGGGATGGATGCTCGGGTCAAGCCCGAGAATGACGATTTTTCTGAACAAACAAAAACGGCGCCGGATCACTCCGGCGCCGTTTCTTGTTTCAGCAGATGTCGGCTTAGCTGAGCGGCAGCACGACGAAGCGCTGGTCGCCCTGACGCTCGACGAGCAGCAAAATCGACTTGCGCTTGGCGGCCTTGGCCTTGTCGATGCGCGACTTCACGTCGCCGGCGTTGTCGACCTTGTCCTGCGCCACTTCGAGCACGAGATCGCCGGCACGGATGCCCTTCTCGCCGGCCGGGCTGTTGCCCTGCACGTCGACCACGACGACGCCCTTGGCGTCATTCGGCAAGCGGAACTGCTCGCGCAGGCGGCCATTGACGTCGGACAGGCCCATGCCGAGGACGCTGACGGCGCCCGACGGCGTGCCGCGCTGCGACTCGCCGGTGCTCGGTGTGGCCGAGGCGGTCTGGTCTTCCTTCAACTCGCCGACTTTCACGCGGACGTTCTGCTCTTTGCCCTTGCGCCAGACGGTGACGGGCACTTCGCGATCGACCGGCGTTTCGGCGACGATGCGCGGCAAGCGGCGCATTTCCGTCACGTCCTTGTTGTCGAACTTCAGCACCACGTCGCCCGACTCGAGCCCGCCCTTTTCGGCCGGGCCGCCATCGGTGACGCCGGCAACGAGGGCGCCGCGCGCTTTGTTAAGGCCGAGGCTCTCGGCGATCTCATCGGTGACCTGCTGGATGCGGACGCCGAGCCAGCCGCGGCGGATTTTGCCGGTGTCCTTGAGCTGGTCGATGACCGGCTTGGCGAGCGCCGACGGGATGGCGAAGCCGATGCCGACGCTGCCGCCCGTCGGCGAGAAGATCGCCGTGTTGATGCCGATCACATCGCCGGCCAGGTTGAACATCGGGCCGCCCGAGTTGCCGCGGTTGATCGAAGCGTCGGTCTGCAGATAGTCGTCATACGGGCCCGACTGAATGTCGCGCGCGCGCGCCGAGATGATGCCGGCCGTCACCGTGCCGCCGAGGCCGAACGGGTTGCCGATGGCAACGACCCAGTCGCCGACGCGGGACTTATCCGAGTCGCCGAACTTGACGAACGGCAGCGGCTTGCTGCTTTCGACCTTGAGCAGCGCCAGATCGGTGTTCTTGTCGCGGCCGACCAGCTTGGCCTTCAGGTTGGTGTCGTCATGCAGGATGACGGTGATCTCGTCGGCGTCTTCGATGACATGGTTGTTGGTCACGACATAGCCGGCCGCATCGACGATAAAGCCGGAGCCGAGCGAGGTGACTTTACGCGACTGCTGCTGCTGCGAGTCGGGGCGGTTGCGGTCGAAGAAGTCCTTAAAGAATTCTTCGAAGGGAGAGCCCGGCGGGAACTGCGGGATTTCCGGACCGCGCGGCTGCGGGCCGCGCTGCTGCTCTTTCGTCGTCTGCGTGGTGGAGATATTCACCACCGCCGGCAGCAGGCGCTCGGCGAGGTCGGCGAAACCGTCGGGCGCGCGCTGGGCGAGCGCGACGTTGGCGGCGGGCAACGTAAAGCTCATGACGAGCAACGCCGCGAAGGCCGCGCGGAAAGCTTGGCGGGTCTTCTTGGGCGTGGGCTGCGCCGTCGGCGACGGGAACGGCGCGAGAGACTGGGGTTGGGTCACTTTGTATTTCTCCATTCGGCCTGCGGCGCTTTCAACGGGCGGACGGACATCCGCGAACGCCAAGCCTGTAGGCACAAGGGTGAACGGCCCGAGCGCGATTTGCAATCCATCCCCGAAACGATGTTGTCGTAACGGAGCGCGTTCGGACCTTCGTTAGGATAAAGACCTAGGGGTCGATTATGACGGAAATGGGGCGCCAGGGGCCGGATAGCCGATAAAAAACGACCCTCACGCAGATGTTAACGCCGTTAACCCTCGATAGTTCGGGCCTGACAGAGTTCGGGCCCCACCTCGCTTGAGGCAGGGCCCGATAGGGCTCAGTCAGCCTGAACGGCCCGCTTTAACGGCGTTGTGGCGCCGCCTGCGGCCGGCCGCTCATGCTGCCGAAGAAGCGGAAGAAGTCGCTGTCCGGCGACAACACCATCGTGGTATCGGCGCCGAGGGCCTGGCGATAGGCCTCCATCGACCGGTAGAAGGCGAAGAATTGCGGGTCCTGGCCGGCGGCCTTGGCCCAAATCTCCACCTGCTGGCCGTCGCCGTCGCCGCGCAGGATCTGGGCCTGCTTCTGCGCGTCGGCGATCAGCACGGTGCGCTCGCGGTCGGCGCGGGCGCGGATGCGCTGCGCGAGCTCGGCGCCTTGGGCACGAAACTCCTTCGCCTCGCGATCGCGTTCGGACTTCATGCGCGCGAAGATGGCTTCCGAGTTGGCTTGCGGCAGATCGGCGCGGCGAATACGCACGTCAATCACGTCGATGCCGAAGCTCTTGGCCTCTTCCTGCACTTGCGTGCGGATTTGGCTCATGATCGCCGCGCGTTCTTCCGACAGCACCGCAGTCAGCGTCACGTTGCCGATGACGTTGCGCAGGGTGCCGTTGACGGTGCGCTCGAGCCGGGCGCGCAGGCCCTGCTCGTTGCTCACCGACTGGTAGAACTTCAAGGGATCGACGATGCGGTAGCGCGCGAAGGCATCGACGACTAGGCGCTTCTGGTCGGAGGCGATGACTTCTTCGGCTTCCGGATCGCTGTCGAGAACGCGCTTGTCGTAGCTGATGACATTCTCGGCGAGCGGGATCTTGAACTTCAGACCCGGCTCGTTGATGACGCGCACCGGATTGCCGAAGCGCAGCACAATGACCTGTTCGGTCTGCTGGACGATGAAGGTCGAGCTGAGGCCGATCAGAATCAGGACCGCGGCGATGACGCCGACGATGGTGAGGTTCTTATTCATCGTGCGGCTCCCGGCTGAGCGTCGGGCGTCGTGGCGCGCCGCTGGATTTCCGGCAAGGGCAGATAGGGCACAACGCCCGGTCCGCCTTGCGCCTGGTCGATCACCACCTTGTTGGTACGGCGCAGGATCTCTTCCATCGTCTCGAGATAGATGCGCTGCTGGGTGATGTCCTTGGCCACCGCGTATTGGCGGTAGATCGAGAGGAAGCGGTTGGCATCGCCTTCCGCCTGCGCGACGATCTGCTGCTTATAGGCCTCGGCTTCCTGGATCAACCGCTCGGCTTCGCCGCGCGCGCGCGGGATGATGTCGTTGCGGTAGGCCTCGGCTTCGTTGCGGGCGCGCTCCAAGTCGGCGCGGGCGCGCTGCACGTCGCGGAAGGATTCGACCACTGAGGCCGGCGGATCGACCTTCTGCAGCTGCATCTGGGTGATCTCGATGCCGGTGCCGTATTCGTCCATGATGCGCTGCAGAAGCGCGATGGCGTCCATTTCCACCTTGCGGCGGCCTTCGGCGAGGATCGGCTGGATCGGCGTGCGGCCGATGATCTCGCGCATGGCGCTCTCGGCGGCAGCTTTCACCGTCTGCTCGGGATCGCGCACGTTGAAGAGATACTTGCCGGCGTCCTTGATGACCCAGAAGACGGTGAAGTTAATGTCGACGATGTTTTCGTCGCCCGTCAGCATCAGCGCCTCTTCGGGCACCGGACGCATGCTCTGCGGCGCATTCAGCGGACCGACGGCGCGGAAACCGGCGTCGGCGCGATTGACGCGCGTCACCTTCGGCTTGAGCACCTGTTCGATCGGATCGGGCAATTTGAAGTTCAGGCCCGGCGTGGTGGTACGGACCCACTGGCCGAAGCGCAGCACGACGCCCTGCTCATCGGGCAGCACGCGATAGGTGCAGAGCCACACGAGCAGCACCGCCGCGGCGATCATGCCGAAAAACGCGATCGGGCCGGCATTGCCGCCGCCCGGGAAGGCTTTTTTGAAGCGGTCTTGGCTACGGCGGATCAAATCTTCGAGATTAGGTGGCTGTTGACCGCCACCGCCGCCGGACCCGCGTCCCCACGGGTTGGGTCCATTGCCGCCGCCGCTGGAGCCGCCTCCACCGCCGCCGCTAGAACCCCAAGGACCACCGCCCCCCTGATTTGACCAAGGCATGTATTTTTCCTTCGTGCCGGGCTTCGCACCCTGCGGGGCACGGAAACCATGTCTTTGCAACAAATTGGGTACTGCCTTATATGACAGCTTCCCCCCTGACGCAACGCACGAGGCTGTGCGGCGCCCGGTGTTAATTGGTGTCACGACAACGGTTTTGCAAGATGGCCGCGCTCACTGACCGCGATGTTCTCGCGGCTCTCCATACTGTGATCGACAATGAACGCGGCGGCAGCATCGTCAGCCTCGACATGGTGAAGGGCGTCACCCTGCGCGGCGGCAACGTCGGATTCATGATCGAAGTCGATGCCGCGCGCGGCCCTTATATGGAGCCGCTGCGCAAAGCCGCCGAGGATGCGGTGATGCGTCTGCCCGGCGTCACATCGGTCAGCGCCGTACTCACCGCCGAACGGGCCGCTGCGGCGCCGGAACCGCAGAAGGGCTCCGATGTCACAATGGCGCGCCGCCAGGCCGCGACAGGGCAAGCACCGGCCGCAAAGCCCTTCGTGCCCGGCGTGAAGCACATCGTCGCCGTCGCCTCGGGCAAGGGCGGCGTCGGCAAATCGACCGTCGCAGTCAATCTCGCATTGGGCCTCGTCGCCGAGGGCAAACGTGTCGGCCTGTTGGACGCCGACATCTACGGTCCCTCGGTGCCGCGCATGATGGGCATCAAGGGCAAGCCGACGCCGACCGACGACAAGCGCCTCAATCCCATGCAGGCCTACGGCCTCAAATGCATGTCGATGGGCTTCCTGGTGCCGGAAGATTCGCCGATGATCTGGCGCGGCCCGATGGTGATCGGCGCGCTCGAGCAGCTGCTGCGCGACGTCGCCTGGGGCGAATTGGATGTGCTGATCGTCGACATGCCGCCCGGCACCGGCGATGCCCAGCTCACCATGGCGCAGCGCGTGCCGCTCGCCGGGGCGGTCATCGTCTCGACGCCGCAAGACATCGCACTGCTTGACGCGCGCAAGGGCATCAACATGTTCAAGAAGGTCGAGGTGCCGCTGCTCGGCATCGTCGAGAACATGAGCACCTTCGTCTGCCCGAACTGCAATCACGAGAGCCATATCTTCGGCCATGGCGGCGCCAAGGCCGAAGCCGAAAAGATCGGCGTCGAATGCCTCGGCGAAATACCGCTGCATATCACGATCCGCGAGACGTCGGACGCCGGCACGCCGATCACCGCGACGCAGCCGGACAGCCCACAGGCCAAGGCCTATCGCAAGATCGCCGCACGATTGTGGGAAAAGCTCGACGGCACGACGCGCAAGGCGCCGCGCATCGTGATTAGCTGAAAAAAGCCGTCATGCTCGGGCTTGACCCGAGCATCCATGCTGCAATTGCCTGAGCGCAGGATCAATGGCCCCTCGGGTCAAGCCCGAGGGTGACGGTCTTTTACTTCTGGTCGATTCCGAGCGCTTCGAGCATCTCGCGCCATTCGCGCAACGAGAGCCCGCTCTCTTTCTGATCGACCTGCTCGCCGTTGAGCATGCGCTTGACGGCCTGCAGCGCCTTCTCCGACAGATGCACGCCGCCCATGCGGTATTGCAGGAAGGCGTCGCACACCAGCGGCACCCAGCGCTTCACCGTTTCCAACATGACGTCGGCATAGACCCGGATCTCATATTGCGCGTGCGGATCGGCGCGCAAGGAGAGGAAGTGCAGAAGGTTGTGCAGATCGACCTTCCAATACCACTGGGTATAGAAATTCACCGTCAGGTTCATGCGCGCCAATTCGCGCGCGAGGCCCGTGCGGTTGGGATCGACCACCTCGCCCTTGTCGGTCTCGTTTAGCATCTCGGCGTAATGGTCGTAGGTCATCTGCGAATCTTCACGCAGGATCTGCAGCACGCGCTCGGCGTCCTTGCCGGTCAGCGCGTCGGCGCGGCCCTGGCGGTTCGAGGTCGATTGCGCGCCGAGATGCTCGGCCTTGGGGATGTAGAACTCGTTGTCGAGGATCGAGTAGCGCGCCGAATATTCGTT
>CANJIM010000039.1 GCA_947474495.1 Rhodospirillaceae bacterium | reverse complement strand
GATGATCTCTTCAGGCCCGTGTCTCTTGCCCATTTTCTCTCTCCTTCAGGGTCCACACTAAAATAGTCGATGGACCACTCTGAAGGGGGCAGATCAGACGTATCTAGAAGGTTATAATTTTCGCGCATCAATTGCTAATAAGGCATGAAACCATAGCAAAATGACAGCTAGGCAAAGGACGGTGCCGGTCGCCCATCACCGACTTTCGGAGGTCATAAAATAAGCCGCCGTTTCATAAACGGCGGCTTATTTACAATTTAAACAGGGCCTTATGGCTCACATCAGGCGCGAGCCGGCGCCGCTCACGCCGCCTTGCGCAGATGCGTCTTGATCAACTCTTCGGCAATCTGCACGGCGTTCAGGGCCGCGCCTTTGCGCAGATTATCGGCAACCACCCAGATGCTGAGGCCGTTCTCGACCGTCGCGTCGTCGCGGATGCGGCTGACATAGACCAAGTCCTCGCCCGTCGTCTCGACCGGCGTGACATAGCCTTCGTTGGCGCGCTGGTCGACCACGGCGACGCCCGGCGCGGCGCGCAGCGCCTTGCGCGCCTGATCGACGCTGATCGGGCTCTCGAACTCGATGTTCACCGCCTCGGCGTGGCTGACGAACACCGGCACGCGCACGCAGGTCGCGGTGACGAGAATGTTCGGATCGAGAATTTTCTTGGTCTCGACCACCATCTTCCATTCTTCCTTGGTGGCGCCGTCGTCCATGAAGACGTCGATATGGGGAATGACGTTGAAGGCGATCTGCTTGGTGAACTTTTCCTTCTTCATCGGATCGTTGACGAAGATACCGCGCGTCTGGGTGAACAGCTCGTCCATCGCTTCCTTGCCGGCGCCGGAGGTCGACTGATAGGTCGCGACGACGACGCGCTTGATCTTGGCGATGTCGTGCAGCGGCTTGAGCGCCACGACCATCTGGATCGTCGAGCAGTTCGGATTGGCGATGATGTTGCGCTTGGCATAGCCGGCGATCGCCTGCGGATTCACTTCCGGCACGACCAGCGGCACGTCCGGATCCATGCGCCAGAACGACGAATTGTCGATCACGACGCAGCCGGCCTTGGCAGCGCGGGGCCCGTGCACTTCGGCAACCTTGCCGCCGGCCGAGAACAGGGCGATATCGGTGCCGGTAAAGTCGAACGTCGCGACGTCCTTCACGGTCAGCACTTTGCTTTCGCCGTAGGACACCTGCTTGCCGATGGATTTCGACGAGGCGAGCGCCACCACTTCATCCGCCGGGAAATTCCGCTCGGCCAGCGTGACCAGCATTTCGCGACCGACATTGCCGGTGGCGCCGACGACAGCGACTTTGTAGCCCATGATAACGTCCGATATGTGCGCGGCCGCCCGAGGGCCGGGGGTCCGGCGGGTCTGCCGGGGCCGGGAGCGGGCCGGAAGCCGGGATTATCGGCAAAACGCCTCTACTTGCAAGGGGGGCCCTGGCAAAGCTTCGGGCGGACGTTTTTCACAGCTTCTACGGCGCCCGCCAACCCGCGATCCCCGCCAAAATGAAGCAGGCCGGCTCCTTACGGGGCCGGCCTGTTTTGTCGCGACGGGACAGAATGCGCCGTTAGGCGAACAGGAAGTCGCTGTCCGTCAGGTTCTGCGGCGGGACGTACTGGACGTAAAGCGTATTGCCGCCGCCGAAATCGATCAGCGTGTTCCAGCCGTCCTGCTTCATCGACAGGTCTTTGACGCTGTGGATATCGGCGAAGTCGCGCAAATCGATAACGTCCTGACGCTGCTGGAAGTCGGTGATGACGTCGGCGCCGCCGCTCAGCGTGATCCAGAAGGCGTCGTAACCCGAGCCGCCCGACATGGTGTCGTTGCCGGCGCCGCCGATCAGCCAATCGTTGCCGTCGTTGCCCTCGATGATGTCGTTGCCGCCGTCGCCCCAAATGACGTCGTCGCCGCCGTCGCCATAGAGCTTGTCGTTGCCGGCGGACTTTTCGGAGCCCTTGCCGATGTCATCGCCCATCAGATAGTCGCTGCCTTCACCGCCGCGAATATTGTCGGCGCCCGCGCCGCCCCACAACATGTCGTCGCCGCGATCGCCCTGCATCGAGTCGTCGCCGGTGCCGCCGACGAGTTGGTCGTTGTCATCGCCGCCCTGCATCGTATCGTTGCCGGCATTGCCGAACAGGATGTCGTTGCCGGCATCGCCGCCGAGAATGTCGTTGTCGGCGCCGCCCATCAGGTAATCGTCGCCGGCGCCACCGTAGATGGTGTCGGTGCCGGCATCGCCGAACAGGGTGTCCTTGCCGTCGTCGCCGCCGATCGTGTCGGCGTCGTCGCCGCCTTCGATCCAATCGTCACCGGCATTGCCGTAGATCGAGTCCTTGCCGACGCCGCCGAACACCAGGTCGTTGCCCTCGTCGGCGCGAATCTGATCGTCGCCGGCGCCGCCGTTGATCGTGTCGTTGCCGGCATAACCGTAAAGGTAATCGTTGCCGTCTTCGCCATAGAGCGTGTCGTTGCCATCCTGGCCGTGCAGCTGGTCGTCGCCCTTGCCGCCCCACAGAGTGTCGGCGCCGAGGCCGCCGAACAGGGTATCGACCCCAGCGCCGCCATAGAGAATATCGTTGCCGTCGCCGCCGTTGAGCGTGTCGAGGCCGTTGCCGCCATTGAGGATGTCGTTGTTGCCGAGGCCATTGAGCACATCGTCGCCATCGAACCCGTTGACGGTGTCGATGCCGCTCGTGCCGTTCAGTATGTCGTTTGCGGCTGTGCCGTTGACGATGGCCACGGGGGGATGCCTTGCTTTTGAGGGGTACTCATACGCAGGTATGCGAGACTATATAAGGATAGCTTTATATAGTCGGAGGCCCGGCGGCAAGCTGATTCATGCAACTTTAGCCAGTTTATCTAAAAAAATCGGCCTGGATCAAATGGTTAACTGGTTAATCCCGCCAAATCTTAACGCCAGACAGCAAAAAGGCCGACCATGAGGCCGGCCTTTGGCGTTTCTGAGGGCGAAAAGACTAGGCGGCCAGCTTGTCCAGCTCCTTGGTCACCGCTTCGCCCATTTGCTCGGTCGAAACCAGGGTCGCGCCCGGCTGCATGATGTCGCCGGTGCGGATGCCGGCGTTGAGCACGTTCTGGATCGCCTTCTCGATGAGGTCGGCGTCTTCGAACATATCGAACGAGTAGCGCAGCATCATGGCGTAGCTGAGGATCGTGGCGAGCGGGTTGGCCTTGTGCTGGCCGGCGATGTCGGGGGCCGAGCCGTGCACCGGCTCATAGAGCGCCTTGCGGCGGCCCGACGAGTCGGCGGCGCCGAGCGAGGCCGACGGCAGCATGCCGAGCGAGCCGGTCAGCATCGCCGCGCAGTCGGACAGGATGTCGCCGAACAGGTTGTCGGTGACGATCACGTCGAACTGCTTGGGCGCGCGCACCAACTGCATGGCGCAGTTATCGGCGTACATGTGATTGAGCTTTACGTTCGGATAGTCGGCCGAGAGCTTGATCATCTCTTCGCGCCACAACACGCCCGATTCCATCACGTTGGCCTTCTCGACCGACATGAGCTGGCCCTTGCGCTTCTGCGCCAACTCGAAGCCGATCTTGCCGATGCGAACGATTTCGCTCGTGGTGTAGACCTGGGTATTGACGCCCTGGCGCTCGCCGTTGGGCAGCGTGGTGATGCCGCGCGGCTCGCCGAAATAGACACCGCCCGTCAGCTCGCGCACGATCATGATGTCGAGGCCCTTGACCAGATCGGTCTTGAGCGTCGAGGCTTCCGCCAATGCGTCGAACACGATGGCCGGGCGCAAGTTCGCGAACAGTTCCATGTCCTTGCGGATACGGAGCAGGCCGCGCTCGGGCTGATCCTTGAACGGCAGCTTTTCCCACTTGGGGCCGCCGACCGCGCCGAGCAGCACGGCGTCGCAGGCCATGGCCTTTTCCATCGTCTTGTCGGACAGCGGCGTGCCTTCGGCTTCGTAAGCCGCGCCACCGATCAGGCCCATCTCGACGTCGAACGAGACAGAGCGGCGCTTGTCCATCCAGCCGATGATACGCTTCACTTCGTTCATCACCTCCGGGCCGATGCCGTCGCCGGGGAGCATGAGCAGTTTCTTATTGGCGGCCATGACGTGTCTCGCTTCTAGCTGAATGACGGTGGAGTGATTAGGCGCGGGCAAGCCAAGGCGTCGCCGACGCCTGGTTGGCTTCGTAGGATTCGATCTCTTTGCCCTTCTGCATGGTCAGGCCGACGTTATCGAGGCCGTTGAGCAGGCAATGCTTGCGGAAGGGATCGACCTCGAACTTCACAGTCTCGCCGTTCGGGCGGGTGATGGTCTGGCTTTCGAGATCGACGGTGAGGCGGGCGTTGTGACCCATCTCGGCGTCCTTCATCAGCGTGTCGACGATGGCCTGCGGCAGCTTGATCAGCAGGATGCCGTTCTGGCCGGCATTAGAGAAGAAGATGTCGGCAAATTCCGGCGCGATGACGCATTTGATGCCGAAGCCGTGCAGCGCCCAGGCGGCGTGCTCGCGTGACGAACCGCAACCGAAGTTCTCGCCGGTGACGAGGATCTCGGCCTTGCGGTAGGGCTCCTTATTCAGGATGAAGTCGGGCTCTTCCGAACCGTCCTTCTTGTAGCGGATGGCTTCGAACAGCGCCGGGCCGAGGCCGGTGCGCTTGATCGTCTTGAGCCAGCGGGCGGGAATGATCTTGTCGGTGTCGACATTGATCATCGGCAGCGGCGCGGCGATGGCGGTGAGCTTGGTGAACTTGTCCATGGCTTGTCCTCTCGCGTCGCGGTTAGAGCTTGCGCACGTCGGTCAGATGACCGGCGATGGCGGCCGCGGCGACCATGGCCGGGCTCATCAAGTGGGTGCGGCCGCCGGGGCCCTGACGGCCTTCGAAGTTGCGGTTCGACGTGGACGCCGCGCGCTCGCCGGGAGCCAGCTTGTCGGGGTTCATGGCGAGGCACATGGAGCAGCCCGCCTCGCGCCATTCGAAACCGGCTTCGACGAAGACTTTGTCGAGGCCTTCCTTCTCGGCCTGCGCCTTGACCAGGCCGGAGCCCGGCACTACCAGCGCGCGCACGCCGGCGGCGACCTTGCGGCCTTTTGCGATGGCGGCGGCCTGGCGCAGATCTTCGATGCGGCCGTTGGTGCAGGAGCCGATGAAGGCGGTCTGGATCTTCACCTCGTTCAGCTTCTCGCCGGCCTTGAGGCCCATATATTCGAGAGCGCGGACCATCGAGCTGCGGCGGTTCTCGTCCGCCTCGGCCTTGGGATCGGGCACGATGCCGTCGATCGGCAGCACGTCTTCCGGGCTGGTGCCCCAGGTGACGAGCGGGATGATCTCCTCGGCGCGCAGCACCACTTCCTTGTCATAGACCGCGCCGGCGTCGGTCGGCAGCGTCTTCCAGTAAGCGACGGCCTTGTCCCACAGCTCGCCCTGCGGCGCCATCGGGCGGCCCTTCAGGTAGGCGTAAGTGATGTCGTCCGGCGCGATGAGGCCGGCGCGCGCGCCGCCTTCGATCGCCATGTTGCAGACCGTCATGCGGCCTTCCATGGAGAGCGCGCGGATCGCCTCGCCGGCGAACTCGATGACATGGCCGGTGCCGCCGGCGGTGCCGATCTTGCCGATGATGGCGAGGATGATGTCCTTGGCGCCGACGCCGTCATGCAGCTTACCCTCGACGGAGATGCGCATGTTCTTGGCCGGCTTCTGGATCAGCGTTTGCGTGGCGAGCACATGCTCGACCTCGCTGGTGCCGATGCCGAAGGCGAGCGAACCGAAGGCGCCGTGCGTCGCCGTGTGCGAATCGCCGCAGACAATGGTCATGCCGGGCTGGGTGAAGCCCTGCTCGGGACCGACGATGTGGACGATGCCCTGGCGCTTGTCATCGATCGCGAAGTAGGGCACGCCGAACTCGCGGGTGTTGTCGACCAGCGCTTGGATCTGGATGCGCGACTCTTCCTCGTTGTTGCCGCTCAAGCGGTCCGCGGTGGTCGGCACATTGTGATCGGCGACGGCGAGCGTCGCGTCCGGGCGGCGCACCTTGCGCTTCGACAGGCGCAGGCCGTCGAACGCCTGCGGGCTGGTCACTTCATGGACCATGTGGCGATCGATATAGAGGAGACAGGTGCCGTCGGCGTCCTTCGACACCACATGGCTGTCCCAAATCTTGTCGAACAAAGTGCGGGGCTTCGACACGTCTCTCTCCATCTGCCGCGCGCGCTTCAGGGGTGACGAAGCGCGCGAATGATCCTTACGGGGGAAATGGCGGCGAGGTCACTCGCGCCGTTTCCTCAAATAGGCGGGTTCTTATCCTGGTACGAGATGACCAGTTATCCTGGTATATCGGCTCCCAGGCGAGCTTTGCCCGGCGCAAAGGCGCGCCGGGCGGGACCTGTGGAGAGGGTTAGGCCTTCTTCGGCCGAACCTTCTTTTCCTTCTTCACCTTCACCGGGGCTTCCGTGCCTTCCGGCAGCGGCAGGTCCGACGTCTTGACCAGGCCTTCGCGCACGTTGGTCTTCTCGATGATGCGCGCGCTCTTGCCGGTGCGGCCACGCAGGTAATAGAGCTTGGCACGGCGGACTTCGCCACGGCGCACGACTTCGATCTTCACCACGTTCGGCGAGTAGAGCGGGAAAATACGCTCGACGCCTTCGCCGTAGGAGATCTTGCGCACGGTGAAGGAGCTGTTCACCGACTCGTTGCGGCGCGCGATGCAGAGGCCTTCGTAGACCTGCACGCGGGTGCGGTCGCCTTCGACGACCTTGACGCTGACTTTGAGCGTGTCGCCGGCCTGGAAGTCGGGCACGCCGCGCTCGGTGGTGAGCTTGGCGATCTGTTCTTTCGCCAGCTGATCGATGAGGTTCATGATATTGCCTTTTCGTCTTTGGTTTGAAGCGGTTGAATCGATAAGCGATTAGTGACGCGTGACATAGCGGGCCCAGAGATCGGGCCGCCGTTCGCGCGTGATCTGTTCGGCCTGGGCGAGACGCCAGGCGCGAATGTTTTCGTGATGGCCGGAGAGCAGCACCTCCGGCACGGCGCGGCCGCACCAGCTTTGCGGCCGCGTGTAGAGCGGATATTCCAACAGGCCCGCCGCGAAGCTTTCTTCGACGAGCGAGTCGCGATTGCCGATGACGCCGGGCAGCAGGCGCACGCAGGCGTCCATCAAGGTGATCGCCGCCGGTTCGCCGCCCGACAGGATGAAATCGCCGAGGCTGATTTCTTCCAGGCCGCGCTGGTCGATGACGCGCTGATCGATGCCCTCAAAACGGCCGCACAGCAGCGTGACGCCGGGAGCTTCGGCGAGACGCTTCGCCGTCGCCTGATCGAACAGCTTGCCGCGCGGGCTCAAGTAGATCACCGGCACGCCCGGCTGCACCACAGCCTCAAGCGCGGCGTCGATCACGTCGGGCCGCATCACCATGCTCGCGCCGCCGCCGAACGGCGTGTCGTCGACCGTGCGGTGCTTGTCGGTGGCGAAGGAACGGATGTCCGTCGTCTCCAGCTTCCACAGGCCGTCCGTTAGGGCGCGTCCGGCAATCGAATGACCGAGCGGGCCCGGGAACATGTCCGGGAACAGCGTCAGCACGCGGGCGGTCCAGACGGACGAAGTGGGGGCGCTCATGAGCGATCTCCCACCGGCTCGTCGTCCAAGCCTTGCGGCAGAACGACGACGATACGGCCAGCCGTCAGATCGACGGTCGGCACGGTTTCATCCGTGAAGGGCAGCACGATCGAATCACCGGAGACCGGCTTGATCTCGATCACGTCGCCGGCGCCGAAATTATCGACGCCGACCACTTTGCCGAATGCTTCGCCCGAGGCGAGCACGGCATCGAGGCCGATCAGGTCGTGATGGTAGTATTCGCCCTCTTCCGCTTTCGGCAGCAAGCTGCGCAGCGCATAGAGGCGCAGGCCGCGCAGGGCCTCCGCCGCATTGCGGTCGGCAACGCCGTCGAGACGGGCTATGACGGTGCTTTCGCCGGTGGGACGCACGGCCGACAGCGCGAAGCGGCGCTGACCGGTCTCGTCGAGCAGCGGGCCATAAGCCCCGACGCTCGCCGGATCGACGGTGAAGGCTTTGATCTTCACTTCGCCCTTGATGCCGTGCGCGGCCGCGATGGCGCCGACGCAGACATGCTCGCGCGAGAGCGCAAGCCCAGCGGGGGCTTGTCGCGTGGCGCGATCGGTCGTCGGTTGGCGCATGGCGGCGTTCACGGCGTCTGGTCCCTAAGCGGCTTGCTTACTCAGCGGCCGGTTCGGCAGCAGCTTCGGCCGGAGCCTCGGCCGGGGCCTCTTCCTTCGGCGCGGCGGCGGCTTCAGCGGCCTTCGCGGCGGCGTCGGCAGCGGCCTTCACGCGCTCTTGCGCCTTGGCCTTCGGCGCCGACTTCTTCGGCGTCTCGTTGTACTTCGGCATCGGGATGATGTCGGCGGCGCCAAAGAAGCGCGCGACGCGATCGCTCGGCTGGGCGCCGACCGAGATCCAATGCTTGGCGCGCTCGGCGTCGATCACGACGCGTTGCGGATGATCCTTGGCGACCATCGGGTCATAGTGGCCGATCTTCTCGATGAAGCGGCCGTCGCGCGGGCTGCGCGAGTCGGCGACGACGATGCGGTAGAAGGGGCGCTTTTTCGCGCCGCCGCGGGTCAGACGGATAGAGAGAGCCATGAGGTTTTCAACTCCTGAGTTAAATCGAAATCGGTAAAGCGGTATTCGTGGAAACTTTGTAGTGATCGAAACTTGTTATCTGCGCCCGCCGGGCATCAGGCCGGCCATGCCGTGCCTTGCGAAGCCCTTTTGGCCCATCTTGCTCGCCTTGCGCATCATGGTGCTCATGTCCATGAACTGCTTCACCAGGCGGTTGACCTCTTCGACCTTGGCGCCGGCGCCGGCAGCGATGCGGCGCTTGCGCGAGGCGTTGAGCAGCTTGACGTCGCGGCGCTCTTTCGCGGTCATCGAATTGATGATGGCTTCCTGACGGGCGATCATCTTCTCGTTGACGTTGGCCTGCGCCATCTGCGCCTTGATCTTCGCCGCGCCCGGCAGCATGCCCATGACGCCGGACAGGCCGCCCATCTTCTTCACTTGGCGCAGCTGATTGCGCATATCCTCGAGATCGAAGGTGCCCTTCTGCATCTTCGCCGCGAGCTTCTCGGCCTCGTCCTTCTCGACGACTTCGCCGGCCTTCTCGACCAGCGAGACGATGTCGCCCATGCCGAGGATGCGCGAGGCGATGCGCTCGGGATGGAAATCTTCGAGGTCTTCAAGCTTTTCGCCGACGCCGATCAATTTGATCGGCGCGCCGGTGACGGCGCGCGCCGAGAGGGCGGCGCCGCCGCGCGCGTCGCCGTCGACGCGGGTCAGCACGATGCCGGTGATGCCGATCTGATCGGCGAAGGCCTTGGCGACGGTGACGGCATCCTGGCCGGTCATGGCGTCGGCGACGAATAGGGTTTCGACCGGCTTGACGATGTCGCGCACGCGCGCGGCCTCTTTCATCAAGGCTTCGTCGACATGCAGGCGGCCGGCGGTGTCGAGGATGACGACGTCGAAGCCTTCGCGGCGGCCGACGCTCATGGCGCGCGCGGCGATCATCTCGGGCGGCTCGCCTTTGACGATAGGCAGCGTGGCGACGCCGGCCTGGGCGCCGAGCAGCGCGAGCTGCTCCTGCGCGGCGGGACGATGGACGTCGAGCGAGGCGAGCAGCACCTTCTTCTTCGACTTGGTCTGCAGGCGCAGCGCGATCTTGGCAGCGCTGGTGGTTTTGCCCGAGCCCTGCAGGCCGACCATCATGTAAGGAACCGGCGGCACGGCGGTGAGATTGAGCGCCACCGCGTCGGAGCCGAGCATGGCGGCGAGCTCGTCCTGGACGATCTTGATGACCATCTGGCCGGGCGTGACCGAGCGGATCACCGCCTCGCCGACGGCCTTCTCGGTGACCTTAGCGATGAAGTCCTTGACCACGGGCAGGGCGACGTCGGCCTCGAGCAGGGCGACGCGCACTTCGCGCATGGCCTCCGCCACGTCGGACTCGCGCAGGGCGCCGCGGCGCGTGAGCCGCTCGAACACCCCTGTCAGCTTGCCGGAAAGGCCGTCGAACATTGAGACGTTAAACCCTTGGTTTTAAAGGACGAATTACGCAAAACGACAAAACACCAGTGCGCGACACTCGCGGACTGGTGGCCACTGACCCTTTGTTTTCAAACACTTAGGGCTGGCGGGACAAGAGAAACTGGTCTTGAACGGGGCGGAAGGTAGGCCGCAGGGCTTAAGGAGTCAAGTTTGGCGCGGGTTACGGCGTGGGCGGCTTGCCCTCGCAGCTGCTCGCCTCGGCATTCCAGGTGCCGCCGCCGCTGACGCAGCGCTGCTGATCCATCGCCGTGTATTGAATCCACACCAAACGGAGGATCACCATGAGGAGACCGGCGCCGACGATCCAGAGTTTGAGGCTTTTGGCAGTCATTTCGCTTGATAACCCATCTTTTCGAGGCCGTGGCGCAGCAAAACTGGAAGAATCAGGCCTTTTTTCGCCAAATATTGCGGAATTCCGACGTCCGCCGTGGCAATGGCGAAGGTCCGCGAGGCGGCGAAACTCGCATATTCGTCCATGCCATGCCAGACCAGACCGACCAGTTCGGCCCGTTCCGACCGGCTGAAGCCGGCGATCTTGGCGGCCAGGGCCTGAAAAGCGGCGGACCCGCCAGCCAAAACATCCTTCTCCACCGCATCCGCTGGCGGCGCGGCGCCGAGGCGGGCGGTCAGGTCCGACTTATAGGCATCGGCCAGGGCGATAACCTCCCGGGCGTGATCCAAGCTAAGGTCGACAAGCGGTTCGGCCGTGACGGCCGCGGCGGTCCCATGAGCTGACATGTGGCGGGCATCCCTGTTTTTTGATGATCGATTGTCCCCATGATGCCGCAGCAGGACAGGAACGCGCAATAAGCCGGACTCCATTTGACCAGGGGGACCGGCGAGGCCATATAAAGCCCCATGGAACCGGTGACGTTTCTCAAGATGCATGGGCTGGGCAACGACTTCGTCGTCATCGACGCACGCAAGCGGCCCTTCGCCCTGTCCGCGGCCCAGGCCGCCGCCATCGCCGATCGGCGGCGCGGCATCGGCTGCGACCAGATCATCGTGCTCGAAGCGGGACAGAGCGGCGCGGAAGACGCCTTCATGCGCATCCGCAACGCCGACGGTAGCGCCTCAGCGGCTTGCGGCAACGCGACGCGCTGCATCGGCGGCTTCCTGATGGACGAGACCGGTAAGAGCCGCGCCATCATCGGCAGCGAAGCCGGCGACCTGTTCGCCGATAGAGCAAATGGCGGCGACGTCACCATCGATTTCGGCCCCGCCCGGCTCGGCTGGCGCGAGGTGCCGCTGGCGCGCGAGATGGACACGCTGCATCTGCCCCTCAGCTTGGGCCCGATCAGCGATCCGGCAGGCTGCTCGATGGGCAATCCGCACGCCACCTTCTTCGTGCCGGACGTGAGTGCGATCGATCTCGCCGCGCTCGGCCCCAAGCTCGAATTCGATCCGCTGTTTCCCGAGCGCGCCAACATTGGCTTCGCGCAAGTTATCGCACCGGACCGCATCCGCCTGCGCGTGTGGGAGCGCGGCGCCGGCATCACCCTGGCCTGCGGCACCGGCGCTTGCGCATCGCTCGTCAACGCCAACCGGCGCGGCCTGACCGGCCGCAAGGCGCGTGTCGAACTCGACGGCGGCACCCTGACCATCGAGCGGCGCGAAGCCGACGATCATGTGCTGATGACCGGCGCGGTGGCGATCAGCTTTCGCGGCACGATCGATCCATCGCTGCTCGCCGAACCCGCTGCCACGCAAGTCGCCTGAGATGGCGACGGTCCTCAAACCGCCTGCGATCAACGCGCCGGACGTCGTCACCTTCGGCTGCCGTTTGAACGCTTATGAATCCGAAGTGATGCGCACCGAAGCGATCAAAGCCGGATTGGAAGGCGCCATCATCATCAATACCTGCGCCGTCACCGCCGAGGCCGAGCGCCAGGCGCGCCAGACCATCCGCAAGAAGCGCCGCGAGAACCCGGACGCCAAGATCATCGTCACCGGCTGCGCCGCGCAGATCGACCCGGCGAAATATGCGGCCATGGCGGAAGTCGACCATGTGCTCGGCAATGCTGAGAAGATGAAAGCCGACAGCTACGCCGCGCTGATCCAAGAGGCGCCGCCGCGCTTACAGATCACCGACATCATGGAACTGCGCGAAGCCGCCGGGCATCTGATCGAAAACTTCGAGGGCGCAAACGGTCAAGGGCGGGCCAGAGCCTTCATCGAGGTGCAGCAGGGCTGCGATCATCGCTGCACCTTCTGCATCATTCCTTACGGGCGCGGCAATTCGCGCTCGCTGCCGATGGGCGATATCGTCAATCAGACCCAGCGCTTGGTGGCCAACGGCTACAATGAGATCGTGCTGTCGGGCGTCGACATCACCTCTTACGGCCCCGATCTGCCGGGCCGGCCCAAGCTCGGCCAGATGGTGCGCCGCTTGCTCGCCAATGTGCCGGAGCTCGCGCGCCTGCGCCTCTCCTCCATCGACGTCGCCGAGATCGAGGCCGACGACGACCTGATGGAGCTGATCGCCCATGAGCCGCGCCTGATGCCGCATCTGCATCTGAGCTTGCAGGCCGGCGATGACATGATCCTCAAGCGCATGAAGCGCCGCCATTCGCGCGCTCAAGCCGTCGAGTTTTGCGCCACAGTGCGCAAGCTGCGCCCCGACATGGCGTTTGGCGCCGATCTGATCGCCGGCTTCCCGACCGAGACCGACGAGATGTTCGACAACAGCCTCAAGCTGGTCGAGGACTGCGGCCTCGCCTATCTGCATGTGTTCCCCTTTTCGGCGCGCGCCAGCACGCCGGCGGCGCGCATGCCGCAACTGCCGATGCCGGTTCGCAAGGAGCGCGCGGCGCGTCTGCGCGCGCTCGGCGATATCGCCCGCGACGCCTATCTCGCCCGCTTCGTCGGCCGCAGCGTGCGCGTCATCATGGAAACCGCCACGCTGGGCCGTAGCGAAGAGTTCGCACCGGTGCAGTTCGCGCAGCCGCAACGCATCGGCGCCATCCTTGAGGCGCGAGTCTCGGCCCTGGCCGACGGCAAGCTGATCGCGGCAGTACAATGAGCGACAGCGATAAGCCGAAAAAAGGCTGGCTCGCCCGCCTGAAGGAGGGGCTCACCCGCTCCTCTTCCAAGCTCGGCGAGGGCATCGGCGCGATCTTCACCAAGCGCAAGCTCGACCGCGCCGCGCTCGACGAACTCGAAGAATTGCTGCTCGCCTCCGATCTCGGCCCCGCCACCGCTGCCAAACTGACCGAGCAACTGGCCCAGGGGCGCTTCGACAAGGACATCGACGAGACCGAGGTGCGCGAAGCGCTTGCCGGCTCGATCGCCGATATTCTCGCGCCCTTGGCCAAACCGCTGGTCATCGACCGCGCCAAAAAGCCGCATGTGATTTTGGTCGTCGGCGTCAACGGCTCGGGCAAGACCACCACCATCGGCAAGCTCGCCGCGCGCTTTCGCCGGGACGGCCTCTCGGTCATGGTCGCCGCCGGCGACACCTTCCGCGCCGCCGCCGTCGAGCAGCTGCGCGTGTGGAGCGAGCGCACCGGCGCCGCCTTCTATTTCAACGAGAAGGGCGATGCGGCCGGCCTTTGCTTCGACGCGCTGACCGCCGCCAAGGCCCAAGGCACTGAGGTGGTGCTGATCGACACCGCCGGCCGGCTGCACAACAAAGAGCATCTGATGGCCGAGCTCGACAAGATCCTGCGCGTCATCCGCAAGATCGACCCGACGGCGCCGCACGACGCGGTGCTGGTGCTCGACGCCACGACGGGGCAAAACGCCCTGTCGCAGGTCGACATCTTCAAGAGCCGTATCAGCGGGCTCATTGTCACGAAGCTCGACGGCACGGCGCGCGGCGGCGTGCTGGTGGCGCTGGCGGAGAAATTCGCCCTGCCGGTGCATGCCATCGGCGTCGGCGAGGGCGTCGACGATCTCGACGCCTTCACGGCGCGCGACTTCGCCCGAGGACTTATGGGGCTGGAGCGCTGACGCGCTCGCGGTGGGGCTGGAGCGCTCAGGCGCTCGCGGTGGGCCTCGCGCGCTAACGCGCCGGGCTAACTCTTAGACGACGATGTTGAGGAGGCTGCCGCGCGGCAGATTGGCGACGGCCTTGTGCGCCTCGGCCGAAAGACTGGGCACGGTCAGGGCCTGCTGGGCCTGGGCGCGCGCCTGCTTGACGGCGAGCGCGGCTTCCGCGGCGCGCGCTGCGGGCGAGGCCGGTGTGGTCGAACCCGTCGCGGCGGGCGCCTGGACGGGCAAACCGGCGAGCGTGTTGAGAATGGAAGCGGCTGGGGAGATCGGCATGACCGGCAATTTATGCCGGGTTCCCTTAACAGCACCTTAATGTCGGGCAGGTTTTTCGAATGCCCCGCTAAAATGCCGCTTATGGGCCCATAGGCATAGGCCAACCCCTTCTCAAATCTGGCAAATCCCCGACCGGGATTTACCGTTGTTTAAGGGTGACGACTGTATTCCGATAGTGCGGCTCCAGGCGTCCAGCCCGAAGCGCAAGAGTTAGAACCGATCATGGCCGACAAAGCAGCATCCTCTCTGCAGGACGACGATCTCGAAGTGCTGATGAAGCTCGCGCGCGACAAGACCATCGCGGGCCGCAAGGCGCTGGTCAACGCCGTGAGCGATCTGTTCTTCAACAATCAGGACGTGCTGAGCGACCGCGAGCGGGCGCTGATGACCGACATCCTGCGCCAGATCATTCATGACGTCGAAATGTCGGTGCGCCGCGAGTTGGCCGGTCGCCTCGCCGATATCCATCACGCGCCGCGCGACTTGATTCTGACGCTGGCCAACGACGATATCGAAGTCGCCCACCGCGTGCTGGTGCAAAGCGACATCCTCCATGACATCGACCTGGTGGAGATCATCCATCATCGCACGATGGAGCATCAGCTCGTCATCGCCATGCGCAAGAACCTCAACGAGACCGTCACCGACGCCCTCGTCGAGACCGGCAACGAAGACGTCATCAAGGCGATGCTCGACAACACCAGCGCACGCATTTCCAAGGGCACCATGGAATATTTGGTGGACCAGTCGAAGCGCGTCGACACCTATCAGAACCCGCTGCTCAAGCGCCCCGATCTCGAGCCGGACCTCGCCAAGCGTATGTATTGGTGGGTCTCCGCCGCGCTGCGCCAGCACATCATCAAGAATTTCAAGATCGACCCTGCCGAGCTCGACGAAACAATCGAAAGCAGCGTCAGGTCTATCATCGACAACCATGGCCGCGCCGTCGAACAGCCCAAGCATATCGAGCTGGTCGAACGGCTCCACGAAGAAGGCAAGGTCACGCCGCGCATGCTGTTGCAGGTGCTGCGCCAGGGCGAAGTCCCACTCTTCGAGGCGATGTTCGGCAAGCTCTCCGGCCTACGCCCGCGCCTGCTGCGCCGCATGATGTTCGAGCCCGGCGGCGAGGCGCTTGCCATCGTCTGCCGCGCCATCAGCATCGACAAGGCCGACTTCGCCAGCATCTTCATGCTGACGCGCAAAGCGCGTGCCCATGAGCGCGTGATGAACCCGCGGGAACTATCGCGCGTGCTCGATCTCTATGATCGCGTCACACCCGAGGTGGGCCAGCGCATGCTGAAAAAATGGCAGCGCGACACCAGTTTCCTCAACGCCATTCGGGTGCTGGAAGCATCCGACAGCAATGATGGAAAGTGACCCCATGGGGATGCGCGCCGTTCATACGCCGCAAGGCGCGCTGTGGGATGACAAAACTCAGCCTGATCATGCCATGCGCGCGGCGTCTAGGGCCGCCATGGCGCAGCCGTCTGTTGGCGGCGCGGCCCTGCTGCCAAGCGAAGCGCTGGCGCTGCTGGCCGACGGCCCGCCGATGTATGTCGCCGGCCTCGACGGCAAACTGACCTATGCCAACAGCGCCTTTCAACGCCTGCTTGAATCGCATGCGCGAAAAAGCGGCGTCGACACCAAGCGGGCGAGCCGTCTCGCCCTGGATGAGATCGTTTGCGACGTGACCGTGTCCGGCGCCGAGGTGAACCGCGAAGACGTCTTCGAAACCGACAACGGCACCGTTTTCTATAGTTCGCAGCATTTCCCGATCCGCGATGTCGATGGCAATATCGTTGCCGTCGGCGGCACCTACCGAAACGCGACACGCGAAGCGCAGGCTTGGCTGGAAACGCTGGCAGCCCGCGAGCGCTTCCAGGACATCTCGCGCCTGGTCTCCGATTGGATTTGGGAAACCGACGCCGATTTCACCTTCACCTTCGTCTCGCCGCGCGTGATGGAAGTGCTGAAGCTGCACCCGCGCCACTTCACCGGCACCAGCCTGCTGACCATCGGCAAGCCCCATCCGTTGGCGGATTCGCCGGCCGCGCCGGCGCCGACGCCGGACACGCGCTCGCCCTTTCGCGACGTGATGTATCAGGTGCTCGACGGCAACGGCGAGCCGCGCCTCTGCCTGCTCAGCGGCCTGCCGGTGTTCGATGAAAAGACCGGCGCTTTCAAAGGCTATCGCGGTACGGCGCGCGACGTCACCGTCGAAGTCGAGGCCCAGCGCCAAGCCGCGCGCAGTCAGCGACGCCTGTCGTCCGCCATTGAAAACATTTCCGAAGGCTTCGCGTTGCGCGACAGCCGCGGCGTGATCGTCGTGTTCAATTCCAAATTTCAGGAATTCTTCTCGCCGATCTCCGGCACGCTGCGTCAGAACATGCCCTATCTCGATCTCCTGCAAGCCGCGAAGGCGGCTGATATTCTGGCGCCGCATTCGCGCGGCACGTTCGACATTTGGATGCAGGCCTTCGGCGACAACGAGCCTCTGGCGCCGTTCGAACTGCAATTCGCCGACGACCGCTGGATCCGCGTCAGCGAAAGCCGCACCATGAAGGGTGTGGTGACGATCATCAACGACATCACTGAGACGAAGCGGCGCGAAGAAGCGCTGCTGCGCGCCAAATTGATGGCTGAGGAGGCGAACCGCTTCAAGGGCGAGTTCCTGGCGAATATGAGCCATGAGCTGCGCACGCCCCTCAACGCCATCATCGGCTTTTCCGAGATCATGCGCGCCGAGACCTTCGGCAAGCTCGGCAGCGACCGCTACGTCGAATATTCCAAGGACATTCTCGATTCGAGCCGCCATCTGCTCGGCATCATCAACGACATTCTCGATCTATCGAAGGCGGATGCCGGCAAGCTGCAGCTTTACGAAGAGGAAGTCGATCTGCGCCAAGAGGTGCAGGACGCCGTCCGCCTGTTCTCCGAACATGCCCTCGATGTCGGCCTCAAGCTCAAGATCGAGCTCCCGGAGACGCCGCCGCCGCTGTGGGCCGACCGCCGCAAGATCAAACAGATTCTGCTCAACCTGCTGTCCAACGCCCTGAAGTTCACGCCGCCAGGCGGCGATGTGCGCGTCTCGAGCGACGTCGATCCGTTCAACGGCGACCTGCGCCTCATGGTGTCGGACAGCGGCATCGGCATCGCGCCGAAGGACATCGAAAAAGTCTTCTCCGCGTTTGGCCAGGTCGAAAGCAGCCTCAGCCGGCGCTTTGAAGGCACCGGCCTCGGCCTGCCGCTCTCGGTCGCCTTGGTCGAGCTGCACGGCGGCAAGCTGGAGCTGGAAAGCACCGTCGGCGTCGGCACCAAGATCACCGTGCGTCTGCCGGCCCGCCGCCTGCACCACGCCGACGGCGGCAACGACGCGGCCGCATAACCGACCTGCGCAAGAGACCTGTCTGAATCCGGCCGATCCGGATTAGACTGCGCCTCCCTTCGGTCGATCCGCTGTTTTTCCCATGACTTACCATCTGCCGCCCGCCGGCAGCACTTCGCCTCTGGAGGCTTGGCGCGCTGGCTTGATCGCCGGCCTCGGCGCGCCCGGTTTTGCCTTGATCGCCAGCTTCATCGGCTTCGGCGCCTTGGCCCGCGAGCTCGGCCTGTCGCTGCCCTTGGCGTTGCTGTCCACCATGACGATCTGGGCAGTGCCCGGACAGATGGCCCTGGCCGAGATGCAGGCGCTCGGCGCCGACTTTCTCGCCATCGTCATCGCCGTGACGTTGATCAACGCGCGCTTCCTGCCGATGACCCTGCCGCTGTTCGCCTATCTCGGCAGCCATGCCGGCGGCTTGAAGCGCAAGGCGTCGCTCTACGGCCTCGGCCAATTCGTCGCGCTGACCTTTTGGACCGGCAGCATGCGCGTGATGCCGTTGCTGCCGATGGGCCAGCGCATGCCGTGGCTCTACGGCTTCGGCATGTCCTGCATCGGGATTTCGCTCATGGCCACCGTCGGCGGCTATGTCGCCGCGAGTCAATTGCCGATCGCCATCAAGCTGGCGCTCGTCTTCCTCAATCCGTTGTTCTTCCTGCTGGTGTTCAGCGCCGACGTGAAAGGCGCCGACAATATCGCGGCGATCATCGCCGGTGCCGCCATCGGTCTTGCCGTTCACCCGCTGTGGCCCGACTGGAGCCTGATGGCCGGCGGCGTGGTCGGCGGCAGCATCGCTTTCGTCATCGGCGAGAGAATGGGTGCGCGCCGGAGCAAACCGGCCGAGCCGGACAGCCAGGAGCCATGATGCAAACCATTTTGGACTCGCGCGACCTCTGGCTGCTGGCACTCGTCGTCGCCGCCGGCCTCGGCTCTTATCTCTGGCGTGGGCTCGGCGTTTGGCTATCGGGCCGCGTGACGCTCGACAGCCCTGTGCTGCGCTGGGTCACCTGCGTGTCCTACGCCATGCTGGCTGCCTTGGTCGCGCGCATGCTGATGATGCCGGAAGGGCCGCTTGCGGCGGCCCCGCTGGTCGACCGCGTGATCGGCTGCGGGATCGGACTGGGATCGCTGTTCCTGCTCAAGCGCAACACGCTCGCCGCCGTGCTGATCGGCGCGGGGACGCTGGCTTTACTGTCGGTGCTGAGAGCTATCGGCTGGCTGTAAGCCTGCTTAGGCGACGACCTTCGCCGCCGCCTTTTCCAATGCCAGCACGCCCGGCAGGGTTTTGCCTTCGAGCCATTCGAGGAAGGCGCCGCCCGCCGTCGAGACATAAGAGAAGGCTTCGGTGACGCCGGCATGACCGAGCGCGGCCACTGTGTCGCCGCCGCCGGCGATGCTCACCAGCTTGCCTTGATGCGTCAGCTTGGCGACGATGTTCGCCACCGCGTTGGTCCCGGCGTCGAACGGCGGCACTTCGAACACGCCGAACGGGCCGTTCCACACCACCGTGCGGCATTCGCCGAACATCTTGTCGAGCGCCTTGATGCTGGCCGGGCCGATATCGAGAATCATGGCATCGTCCGGCACCTGGCCGACCGGCACGGTTTCATGGGCGGCGCCCGCCTTCACTTCGCGCGCCACGACGACGTCGATCGGCAGCACGAATTCGCAACCGCCGTCGCGCGCCGTCTTCATGATGTCGAGCGCCGTCGCCGCCATGTCGCGCTCGCAGAGCGATTTGCCGACCGGCGCGCCCATGGCAAACAGGAAGGTGTTGGCCATGCCGCCGCCGATGATCAGGCGGTCGACCTTCTTCGAGAGATTGCCGAGCAGTTCGAGCTTGGAGGACACCTTCGAGCCGCCAACGACGGCGGCGAGGGGGCGGTCGGGCTTTTCCAGCGCCTTGCCCAGGACCACCAGTTCGGCCTCCATCAAGCGGCCGGCATAGGCCGGCAGGATCGTGGCGATGGCGTCGATCGAGGCGTGGGCGCGGTGCGCCGTCGAGAAGGCGTCGTCGACATAGAGATCGCCGAGCGCCGCGAGGCCCTTGGCGAAGGCCAGGTCGTTCTTCTCTTCCTCGGGATGGAAGCGGAGGTTCTCGAGCAACGCCACTTCGCCGGGCTTGAGCTTCGCCGCCACCGCTTCGGCCTGCGGGCCGATGCAGTCGGGCACGAAGAGGACCGGACGGCCGAGCGCCTGCGACAAGGGCTCGGCGAGCGGCTTGAGCGACATCTGCGGATCGGGGCCCTTGGTCGGACGTCCGAAGTGCGACATCAACACCAACTTCGCGCCCTTATCGGCCAGCTCCTTGATCGTCGAAGCGAGACGCTCGATGCGGGTGTAGTCGGTGACCTTGCCGTTCTTCATCGGCACGTTGAGATCGACGCGGACGAGAACGCGCTTGCCGGCGACGGAAGCGTTATCGATCGTGTTGAACAGCGGCACGGACGGCTTAGCCCAACTTGCCGACGAGTGCGGCGACATCAACCATGCGGTTCGAGAAACCCCACTCATTGTCGTACCAGGACAGCACGCGCACCATCCGCTTGTCGACGACCTGGGTTTCCATCTTGTCGAAGGTCGAGCTTGCCGGGTCGTGGTTGAAGTCGGTCGAGACCAGCGGCTCGTCGCAAATGTTCAAGATGCCCTTGAGCTTGCCGTTGGCGTATTCGGCGACGGCCGCATTCACTTCGTCGACGGTAACGTCGCGCTTGGCGGTGAACACCAGATCGACCATCGAGACGTTGATCGTCGGCACGCGCACCGAGGTGCCGTCGATCTTGCCCTTGAGCTCCGGCAGCACGAGGCCGACGGCCTTGGCGGCGCCGGTCGACGTCGGGATCATCGACATGGCGGCGGCGCGGGCGCGGCGGCGATCCTTGTGCAGAGTGTCCTGCAGGCGCTGATCGCCCGTGTAGGAATGCACGGTTGTCATGAAAGCGCGCTCGATGCCGATGGTGTTGTGCAGGGCGAAGGCGAGCGGCGCCAGGCAGTTGGTCGTGCAGGAGGCGTTCGAGATAATGGTGTGGCTCTTGTCGAGCTTGTCGTGGTTGACGCCGTAGACGACGGTGAGGTCTTCGCCGGTCGCCGGGGCCGAGATCAGCACGCGCTTGGCGCCGGCATCGAGATGCTTGGTGGCCGAGGCGCGGTCAGTGAAAATGCCGGTGCATTCGGCGAGCACGTCGATCTTGAGATCCTTCCATGGCAGCTTGGACGGATCCTTCTCGGCGAACACCTTGATGTTGCCGCGGCCGATGTCGATGCCGTCAGCAGTGAGCTTCACCTCGCCGGGGAAACGGCCATGGGCCGTGTCGTAGCGCAGCAAATGCGCGTTGTCGGACACCGAGCCGAGATCGTTGATCGCCACGACTTCGATATCGTTGCGGTTCTGCTCGTGAATAGCCCGCAACACCAGGCGACCGATCCGGCCGAAACCATTGATCGCCACACGCACCGCCATAGCCGTCCTCCAATTTCAAGTTAGGCTGCCGCGGATGGGGTCATCACCGCGCGGCAAGCGCCAATTATCTATCATCTCGCGGGCCGAGCCTGGCCCTTTACGTGACCTATTTCAGGCGCTCGCGCACCTTTTGCGTCACGGCGTCCGCCGTGATGCCGAAATGCTTGTAGAGCTCTTCCGCCGGAGCCGAGGCGCCGAAGGTCGTCATGCCAACCACCGCGCCGTTCTCGCCGACATAGCGTTCCCAACCGAACACGCTGGCCGCCTCGACCGCGACGCGCACGGTCTCGCGCCCGAGAACCTTGGCCTTGTAGCCAGCGTCCTGCGCATCGAACAGCTCCCAGCAGGGCATGGAGACGACGGCGGTGCCGACTCCCGATGCCTGCAATTGGTCGCGCGCGGCCAGAGCGATCATCACTTCCGAACCGGTGGCAAAGATCGTGGCCAAGCGCGGGCCTTCGGCATCCTTCAGGATGTAGCCGCCCTTGGCGCAAAGATTCTCCGTGATATGCGTGGTACGCACCGGCGGCAGGTTCTGACGCGACAGCGCCAGCACCGACGGCTGCTTGGCCTGCAAGGCGGCGAGCCAGCATTCGGCGCTTTCAACCGCATCGGCCGGCCGGAAGGTCAAGAGACCGGGGATGACGCGCAGCGCGGCAAGATGCTCGACCGGCTGGTGCGTCGGACCGTCTTCGCCGAGGCCGATCGAGTCATGCGTCATGACATAGACGACGCGCTGGCCCATCAAAGCCGAGAGGCGGATCGAGCCGCGGCAATAGTCGGTGAAGACCAGGAAGGTGCCGCCGTAGGGAATGATGCCGCCATGCAGCGCCATGCCGTTCATGGCAGCCGCCATGCCATGCTCGCGCACGCCGTAGTAAACATAACGGCCGGAGAAGTCGTCCGGCGTGATCGGCGCCTGCACCTTCGACTTGGTGTTGTTCGAGCCGGTGAGATCGGCCGAGCCGCCGATCATTTCCGGCACGGCGGCGGTGATCACTTCGAGCGCTTCCTGCGACGACTTGCGAGTCGCCCAGGTCGGCGGCTTTTCGGCGAGGGTTTTCTTAAAAGCGTCGACGACATCGACGAGATTTTTCGGCAACTCGCCGGCATGCGTGCGCTTGAACTCCGCCTGCTGGGCGGCATCGAGCTTGGCGAAACGCTCGGACCAGGCCTTGCGCGGCGCCGCGCCACGGGCGCCAGCCTTGCGCCAGGCATCCAAAATCGGCGCCGGAATGACGAAGGGCTCCGCGCTCCAGCCGAGCTTGGCGCGCGCGCCGGCGATTTCCTCAGCGCCGAGCGGCGCGCCATGGGTCGCGGCAGTGCCGCCCTTCTTGGGCGCGCCGTAACCGATGGTGGTGCGGCAAGCGATCAACGACGGCCTGTCGGTTTTTTGCGCGGCGGCGATGGCGGCGGCGACCGCCTCCGGGTCATGGCCGTCGACGGCGACGGCATCCCAATGGGACGCCTTGAAGCGGGCGATCTGGTCATCCGACACCGACAGCGAGGTCGGACCGTCGATCGAGATGTGATTGTCGTCGAACAGGACGATGAGCTTGTTCAGCTTCAAATGGCCGGCCAGCGAAATAGCTTCGTGGCTGATGCCTTCCATCAGGCAGCCGTCGCCGGCGATCACGTAGGTGAAGTGGTCGACGACGTCCTTGCCGTAGCGCGCGGCGAGCAGCCTCTCCGCCATGGCCATGCCGACGGCGTTGGCGATGCCCTGGCCGAGCGGGCCCGTCGTAGTTTCGATGCCCTGGGCATGGCCATATTCCGGATGGCCGGCGGTCTTGGCCCCGAGCTGACGGAAATTCTTGATCTCGGCCATGATCATGTCGGGATAGCCGGTCAGATGCAGCAGCGAGTAAAGCAGCATCGAGCCGTGGCCGGCCGACAGCACGAAGCGGTCGCGATCGGGCCAGACCGAATCGGTCGGGTCGAACTTTAGGAAGCGGGTGAACAGAACCGTGGCGACATCGGCCATGCCCATGGGCATGCCCGGATGGCCGGAATTGGCGGCCTCGACGGCGTCCATGGCCAACGCACGAATGGCATTCGCCATTTCCTGGTGCCCAACGGACTGGTTTTGGGCTCCCAAGACTTCACCCTGCGGCAATATATCCTCCTAAACGGCCGTTTCTGGCGGGTTCGTCGGCCCGGGGGACCGCGAAAGCTTGTTCGGGAAACGGCGCGAGATGGGACGTGTCATAAGCAAAGCCGACCCCGATGGCAATGGAGGATTTCGCGCTTCCGGCGGCGCAAATCGGCCCGCCGGGCGTTACCCCGGCGGGTTTATGCATCCCACCGGCCGGAACGCGCGTAAACAGGCCTAACGGATTGATTTTCAACCTCTCGCCGGAGCCGCGCCATGACGACATCACAGCCAAGCCCCGTCTGGATCACCGGCGCCAGCAGCGGGATCGGCCGCGCCCTCGCCCTCGCCCTGGCCCGCCAGGGCCGGCTGGTGGTCGGCTCGGCGCGCAGTCACCTCGATCTGGCGACGCTCGTCGAGGCGGCGCGCGGCCTGCCCGGCCGCATCATCGCTTTGCCGCTCGACGTCACCGACCCCGGCGCCATGGCGCCGGCGCTGGCCAAGATCGAGGCCGAGCACGGGCCGCTCGGCCAGGCCGTCCTCAACGCCGGCAGCCATATCCCCATGGGCGCCGCCGATTTTCGCGCCGACAAGCTGCGCAAACTGATCGCCGTCAACCTGATGGGCGCCGCCCACGGGCTGGAGGCGATCTTGCCGGGCATGCTGGCGCGCGGCGCCGGCCGCATCGCCGTCGTCGCCTCGGTGGCCGGCTACCGCGGGCTGCCGTCCGCGGCGGCCTATAGCGCCAGCAAGGCGGCCGCGATCGCCATGTGCGAAGCGCTGCGCCCGGAATGCGCCGCCAAGGGCGTGACCCTGCAGCTGATCAATCCCGGTTTCGTCGCCACGCCGCTGACGGCGAAGAACGACTTTGCCATGCCGATGATGATTTCGGCCGAAGCGGCCGCCGACGCAATCCTGGCCGGCCTCGCGAGCGATCGCTTCGAGATCGCCTTCCCGCGCCGCTTCGCCCTGGCGATGAAAGTCCTACGCCTGCTGCCTTACCCGCTGTTCTTCGCTGTGACGAAAAAACTTCTGCGGGACTAGATCTTCTGCAGCGCGAGCTGGCGCACGTCGATCGTGCCGGCGCGGAAGCCGCCTTCGCAATAAGCCAGGTAATAGCGCCACATGCGGCGGAAGCGCGCGTCGAAGCCAAGCAGCGCGGTGGCGCTCCAGGTTTCTTCGAAACGCTCGCGCCAGATCTGCAAGGTGCGCGCATAATCCTCGCCGAAGGCGACATGGCCGAGATCGCGCAGGCCCGCCCGCGCGGCGAGCGTGCCAAGAATTTTCGGCGACGGCAGCATGCCGCCGGGGAAGATATAGCGTTGAATGAAGTCGACCGAGTCGCGGTATTCGGCGTAATCGCCATCGGCGATGGTGATGACCTGCAGCGCGGCGATGCCGCCCGGCACGAGGCGCGCGCGCAGCGTGTCGTAGAACGCCGGCCAATAGGCTTCGCCCACCGCCTCGAACATCTCGATCGAGACGATGCGATCGAAACTGCCTTCGACATCGCGATAATCCTGCAGGCGAATCTCGATCTGGTCCTGCAGGCCGTCCTTGGCGATGGCGGCCAACGCCCAGTCGCGCTGCTCGTTTGACAAGGTGAGGCCGACGATCTGGCAGCCGCGCTCACGCGCCGCCCAGCGCGCGAAACCGCCCCAGCCGCAGCCGATTTCCAGCACGCGCTGGCCGGGCTGCAAATCCGCCATCTCGGCGATGCGCCGCCATTTCGCGATCTGCGCCTCTTGCAAGGATTGATCGGCACTCTCGAACAACGCCGACGAATAGGTCATCGTCGGATCGAGCCACTGACGATAGAAATCGTTGCCGAGATCGTAGTGGCTAGCGATGTTGCGCTTGGCGCCGCGCCGCGAATTGCGGTTGCCGATGAGATGGCGCGCGCGATTGAGCAGGGCATGCCAAGCGACGACGGCGGTGCGCACCGACCAGGTCGGCGCCAGAATATGCTCGTTGCGGGCGCCGAGCTCGATCAACGCCGCCAAGCTGTCGCTCGACCATTCGCCGTCGATGTAGGACTCGGCGAAGGCGAGCTTGCCGCCGGAAAATAGGCGGCGCACGGCGCGCTCGTCGTGAATAACCAGATCGCTTTCGGGGCCCGGATTGGGCGCCTCGATGCGTAGCACCTCGCCGCTCGGCAATTCGATCTTCAGCTGACCGTAGGCGATCGATTCGGCGACCGAGAGAAAGACCCGCATGACAGCGGATTGGGCGCTGCGTACCTGCGAGCGCTGGAGGGCGTCATCGCGGTTCATCGTCATCAACGGACTCCCGAAAGATCATGCCCGAGCGTCACCGCGCTGGCCGGCGCTGGCGGCAGACGGTGAAACACGGCGCCCTTGCGCCACAGCTTGAGCGCCTGCCAATGAATGGCGAGGACTATTTTTAGCGTCATCAACGGATGGCGCAAGAAGGCCGAGAGCAGCGCGCCGTCGGTCATGTCGCGGCGCTGGCCGACATGGGTGGCGAGCAATATCTCGCCCTCGGCATCGCTTTCGCGGATCGCCAGCGACAACGTCTCGCCCGGCTCGCGTAGGTGGAAACGATATTCGCCGGTGAGGCCGAGAAAGGGCGAAACATGAAAGCATTTCGCCGCGCTCTGCGTCAACGGCAGGCCAACCGCGTGACCCGCCGGCACGCGCACGAGATAACTGTGGCTCTGGCCGAAGGTGTTGCGCACTTCATAAAGCACGGCGCGCCGGTCGCCCGCCGGCCCGTGGCAGAAATACACACTGAGCGGATTGAAGACGTAGCCGAGGATGCGCGGAAAGCAGAGGAGCCGGATCGCGCCGCCATCGAGGGCGATGCCATGCGCGGCAAGATGGCCTTCGACCCACGGCCGCAAGGCCGAACCGTCACGCGGGCCGTGATCCTTTTGTTGGAACGAAAAGAGATTGAAGCGGCCTTCGGAGAACAGCTTGAGCTGTGCCGCCAAGGCGCCAACGCGGTCGATGTCGAGATAGAACGAAAAGACGCGATAGACGAAGCGGTGTTTGCAAGGCTTGAAGCGCGCATGCATGACGCGGCCCAGGTAGAGACAGCCGGCGCCGGCCGCCGCCATCAAGCGACTGCCGGAGCGGCAAGACCGGCGCGCAGGGCGGGTTCCGCTTCGAGGATCGGTACGGCCTTGCGCCAGGGGGCCGGCGCGCCGAGTGCCGCGGCGACCGCCAGACCCGACACCAGACCGTCCTCGTGAAAGCCGTAGCCGAAGTAGCTGCCGCAGAACCAGCTGTTGCGCCGGCCCTGGAGAGCCGGCAGGGCGCCTTGCGCCGTCATGGCGTTCGTGTCGAACATCGGGTGATGATAGACAAAGCTGGCGTGGACGGAAGCCGGGTCCGGCTCCCGCGTCGGATTGAGCGTGACGAAGAACGGCCGGTCATTCGGCAAATTCTGTAGCCGGTTCATCCAATAGCTGACTGACAGTTGCGTCTCGTCTTGCTCACCGCGCTCCGCCAGGTAGTTCCAACTCGCCCAAGCGGCGCGGCGGCGCGGCATCAGCGCGAAATCGCTATGCAGCACGGCGCGGTTCTCCTGATAAGAGAAGGCGCCGAGCACGCGGCATTCCTCGTCATCGGCGTCCTCGAGCAAGGCCAGCGACTGATCGGCATGGGTCGCCATCACCACATGGTCGTAGGGCAGCACGGCGCCGTCCTGCATATGGAGCGCGATGCCATGTTCGGTGCGGCGGACAACGATCACGGCGCGGCCGACATGAATGCGCTCGCGAAAACTGGCCGTCAGTTTTTTCACGTAGGCCTGGCTGCCGCCGATCACGGTGCGCCATTGCGGCCGCGAGGTCGCCTGCAGCAAGCCGTGATTGTGAAAGAAGCGCAACAGGCTGGCCGCGGGGAAGGCCATCATGTCGCGCGCCGGCGCCGACCAGATCGCCGCCGCCATCGGCAAGAGATGGTCGTTTGCGAAGGGCTTGCCGTAGCCTTCGCGCTTCAGCCACTCGCCGAGCGACGGACCAGATCCGGCGCTCTCCAAGGCGGCAAGCGCCGCCGGGGCCGTGCGATAGAAGCGGATGATGTCGCGCAGCATTTTTAAAAAGCGCGGACGCAGCAAGTTGGCCGGTTGGGCGAACAGGCCGCGCGGCATGTCGCTGCCGTATTCCAGCCGGCCGCCGTCGAGCGAGACGGCAAAGGACATATCGGTCGCCTGCGTCGCAACGCCAAGATGATCGTACAGCTGCACCAGATTGGGATAATTGCGCGCGTTATAAACGATAAAGCCGGTATCGACCGGTACCGACGCGCCGTCCGCCCCCGCCACCTCGACCGTATGGCTATGACCGCCGATCCAATCGGCCTGCTCGAAGACGTCGACCGCATAACGCTGCGACAGCAGCCAAGCCGCCGAAAGGCCGGAAATGCCGCTGCCGACGATGGCAATGCGCGCGCCCGCGCGGGGCGGGGCGTCAGGGCGGCGGTGAAGGTCGTCCGGGCTCATCAGGCAAAGCCGTTGCGGTTGGGGGAGAGGGTATTATTACGAGACTTTTGTGCCGCAGGATCATGATTAAAGCGATCATCCTTAATGGCGGCGGCGCGGTGATCCAGGCCGCATTCGGCGGCGTATGGAGTGGAAACCCTGCAAAAATTGCATTTAGGTCCCCATGTCCGTCGCTCTCAGCCTTGATCGCGATTTCGCCTTACCCGCCGCTCCTCGCGTCGCTACGGCGCGCCCGCGCCGGGAGCGGCTTGTCCCGCAAGCCCGCTTGCCGTTAGATAAGGCGATGGATAAGACCTTTAGCGCGCCGGCGCCGGACACCGCAGAACTCGCCCGCCTCGTCGCCGTGGTGGCGCAAGAGCGCGACAAGACGGCTTTCGCCGCACTTTACGCCTATTTCGCCCCACGCCTGAAAACCTACCTGATGCGCCTCGGCGCCTCGGCCAGCGCGGCGGAAGATCTCGCGCAGGAAGCGATGCTCATCCTGTGGCGCCGCGCCGAAAGCTTCGATCCGAGCCAGGCCAACGTGCGCACCTGGATGTTCACCATCGCGCGCAACAAGCGCATCGACGCCCTGCGCCGGGAAAGGCGCCCGGAGCTCGACCCCAACGATCCCGCCCTGGTGCCCGAGGCGCCCGTTCCCGCCGACAGCGCGCTCGAAGCGCTCGAGCATGAGGACGTGCTGCGCGACTCCATCGCGACGCTGCCCGAGGAACAGGCCCGCCTGCTGCGCATCTGCTATTACGAAGACAAATCCCACCGCCAAATCGCTCGCGAGCTCGACATTCCGCTCGGGACAGTGAAATCGCGCCTCCGCCTCGCGCTGGCGCGCCTCCGCATCAGCTTGCAGGACCGCGTATGATGATCACGAGAACCGCCATGACCGCCGAACATCGTCCGTCCCATCATCCCGAAACAGGCGCCCTGGTCGATTATGCCGCCGGCACGACGTCGCAAGCCGCCGGCGTTATGATCGCCAGCCACCTCGCGCTTTGCCCGGTCTGCCGCGGCGAAGTCGCGCGTCTGGAAGCGCTCGGCGGCGCCATGCTGGAAGAGCTACCGCCGACGCCGCTGGCCTCGGCCGACATCGACGCCCTGCTTGCGCGCCTCGACAAGCTCGACGCCGAGCGCCCGTCGTTCGCGCCGGAGCGCCAGCCCGTCGCCGCCTCAATCGTGATTCCGCGCCCGCTGCGCGACTATCTGGGCGACGTGGATGTCGGCGGCGATCTGACCGCGCTGCCCTGGCGCAAGCTCGGCGGCGGCGTCGACGAGATCGAGATTCGCCAGGCCGCCGGCCACGGCGAGCATCTCCGTCTGCTGCGCATCAAGGCGGGCAGCACCGTGCCGCGTCACACCCATGATGGCAATGAGATGGTCATGGTGCTGGCCGGCGGCTTCACCGACGCCTCGGGCCATTACCTGCGCGGCGACGTCGGCGTGTCGGATACCCGCGTTCATCACACGCCGGTGGCCGATAGCGACACGAATTGCGTCTGCCTGTCCTATACCGACGGGCCGCTGCGCTTCACCGGCCCGGTGGGCTGGATTCTCAACCGCTTCATCAGGTTTTAAAAGCGGGCGCGGTCGAAAGCATCGACCGGGCCTCTTCCTGCGCCAAGCGCTGCGCGTTTCTGGCGGCCCTGTGTTGCCGAGATCGCAGTTGTGCCGCGCGCCGCCGGGGGGGGTGTAAACTTGGAAACGTCTTTCCGCTTCCTGCCCACAGTCCCCGGTTCCCCGTCCGATGTCCGAATTCACCGGTGTAAGCACGCGTTGGCCCCGCATCATCGTGATCTGCCCCCTTCAGAGTGGTCCATCGACTATTTTAGTGTGGACCCTGAAGGAGAGAGAAAATGGGCAAGAGACACGGGCCTGAAGAGATCATCGGCAAGCTGCGCGAGGCAGAGATCGTACTGGCGCAAGGCGGCACGGCGAGCG
>CANJIM010000038.1 GCA_947474495.1 Rhodospirillaceae bacterium | reverse complement strand
CGTAACAGGCGTACTCACGACGACATCCGTGGCAAAGGCCGGCAGAGCAGGCGCTGCGATAAGGCCAAAAACCGTCGAACAGAGGACAAAACGCGCCCCAAACTGATGTGTCATAACTTCACTATTTACCCGAGGTTAAGTCTGCGTCGTCAGATCACTTAAGACAGATGTGGTCGTGATCAGCCAGCGCCAAATCCCGAATAGATTGGCGACCGTAAAGACGGCGTTCAGGATCCAGACGGCCGGCTCGGCGATCGGCAAGCCCCAGCCAACCAGCGCCACCCGAGACTTCGCATTCTTCTCAGCGAATGAGATGATTTACTGAGACAGTCGACGCAGTGTTTGCTGCGACATGGTCGGGTTCATCTCCACGCTTCTCACGCTCTTGGACTTCTGCAAATCAGCCGAGAGCAATTTCAGCTCAGACTGAATGCTCATGATGCTGTCTCAAGCTCTGCTTTGTGTGCACGGCGGATGCGAGCGACATTAGGAGTGATGGATGCGCGAATGAAGCCTGAAAGGGTCGCACCTTCAAGAACAACAACCTGTCTCGCCATCTTAAGGGTGTTAGATCGATAAAACAGATCACATGACTAACTGTGAACTAGACCCTCGGCGTTCTGGCTGACGTCATTACGGGCTACAAGTGAGGAAGCAGATTCCCACTGTGAATGGTTGGTTGGCCGCGCATCTATCCGAGAAGGAACTTACAAAAGTTTAATTTTACTCAATGTCAGATCAGGCTCCTCTCCTGCAAGTAGGAATTTTCTAAGGCCTTCCTCAAAGTTTAGGGGAAATTTGAGCTGTTCTGTCAAAACATCCTCCATCATCTTACTAAGCTCTTCCGCATATTTACTGGCGATAATGCAGCTATCATGAACAGTGAGAACGGGAATTTTGCGTTTCGTGAACTGCTCAATGACTCGCTCAATGATCTGGCTATCAATGAACTGCAGTTTGATTCCAACGCCAGAACATAGCGATCCCGCTATTGCCTGATGCTTCTTCTTCATGGCCGCGAGAATGCTTTTGAGGAAATTAGAATGGTCCTTGAAGCCTTCAGGAAAAGTCACCTCTGCCCGGAGTGCCTGAAGGGCCTTTTCTTCGCTTTCAGCGTTGATTGCAAAAAGTATAACCTTCTTGCAGACCTTGCGCTGAAGGTCTTCCCCTAATCCAAAATCTTGATCGAGATGATATGGATCACCTTCATACAAGATGCCCTTAAAACTATAGAGCATGATGATATGAAGGCCGGCATAGTCGGCCTCTAAAGTTGGCTGACCGTTGATGTAGATATTTTGTCGATGCTCTTGTGAGAGGTTCTGCCACCAAGGGCCATAGAACCGCCCACCATCTTCAAAAGAGCCATTGTTAAAGACCCTGTGGACCTGCTGATGCTGCCGATCAATTGCGACCTTATGGCCATTCTTGCGGACAATATCCCCGTCGCTCACGTGGCCGCAGGTAATGTCTGTTTCTGCAAGAAGGGCATTATAATCTTTGACGACCCTTCTCATCCGCTTTGTTTCTAGCGTGTCTTCATAATCGATCAGCTTCTTGTTGCTATCTTTGAGCTGTATGACTTCATAGTTCTCATGCCGCGCGATGTCTTTGCATTCAAATTTTGCTTTAGTGAAAAGTTCTACAAGGCTGTCTGAAGATTTGATTCGTGTCACACGCCCCTTAGATGGATTTTTTCTGTCTTGAAAACCTGTATGCAATTCGATCAAGTTGTTTTTTCGGAGGATTTTGACCACGCGAATTGTCGTGTCCTTGATATGCAGGGCGTTATAACGATCAATAAGCCCTGAATAATCCTTCGGTGACATATGCACCGCGATGAAACGTTCAGCGTGCTCTTTCCATGCGACATATAAATCGAGCAGCACAACTTTGAGGTGCTTCTTTCTAATATTGGTTTCTTTTTCAAATAACTGCCGGTAGATCAAATGTACAAAGTAGTTCGCTTCAGGGTGCTCCGACCAGACGTGCACATCCAATGGCCGTGAAAAGTTGAGCGCCTCTGCCTTTCTCAAATTAATGAGGTCTTGATCATCTAGATTGTTTTCATTCATTTTTTTAATTTTCTTAAATTATATAATTAATAAATATTTATAATTTTAGCCTGTTACATACCCCTTATTTGGGTAATGAGATCAGAAAGGTAATAACTCTCTGCTATTATACAAGAGGAGTTAATATTATAAAAATATCTTAATAATGATCATCTACAAAAGATGCTTTAAGAACATCACTTCCTCCTTCTCCCCCACCCTCCCTATCCCCCCCCATTCCATTCCATTACTGGAAGTTTTTTTAGGAAATGGATCAGAAGAGCCCCTTTGCGCTGGTGATGAGAGGGGGCGGGATTTTTCTAATCATCCCCGTGTCTATTTAAGCCTTTAGAGCTCGAAAACAGGGACTAAAAACTTAGCCAGCAGTTAGCATGACTCTCTAGAGCCTAAATAAGGCCCCTACAGCCATTTTAGTGTGTTGCCGTTACTCGCCCTCAGGTTTTCTGCAATGCCCCTGTAGACTCATTTATGAGCGATTGCAGGGCTATTGAAATAGACTGAAAGCGAGGCCCCTTACCCCCCCCCCCCCCCCTCGCCTCAGGCCCCTTGACCCGCCCTAAAAGCAGCAAGGCTCGATTGATCTGCCCCCTTCAGACTAGTCCATCGACTATTTGATTAGACTGGATCCTGTTGATTAGACTGGACCCTGAAGGAGACGGAACATGGGCAAGAAGCACGGGCCTGAGGAGATTATCGGCAAGCTGTGCGAAGCAGAGATCGTTCTGGCGCAGGGCGGAACGACGGGTGATGCATGTCGGCGAAATGCGGTCAGCGAGCAGACCTACTATCGCTGGCGCAAGGTATATGGCGGTCTGAAGACCGATAAGGCGCGTTGGATGAAGGGTCTGGAGAAGGAGAACCTGCGGCTTCGGCGAGTAATCTCTGACCTTACGCTGGAAAAGCCGTCAATTATTAACCTTGGATAAAATCATGCTCAAAACAATAGCTTGGAAACTGTGGCTGGGGTTGCTTGCCACTTGCGCGGTGAGCATGTCGGCCGCCGCACAGAATATAGTGTTGCTATCACCTGATCAATGCCGCCCCGATGTCTTGCGCAAACCGTCAGTCGTCGGGATGGTCGTCAAAGGTGAGTTGTCTGGTTTTGATCCTTGCCATTCTAGTGTGACGCTGACTCTACCCAAAGGGGCTGAGAAGCCACCATTGGTTATTTCAGTGCATGGCGGCGGTGGTCGCTCAGATGCCCAAGCTATCACGAACGAATTTCTAAAGAATGGCATGGCGACACTCATCTTCGATGCTTACAAGCACAACGGCGTACCGCCACTCACCGGCAATGCGTACCGTCAAATGATGCTCTACAAGGTGGCCTTTCAAGCTTATCAATGGGCCATTGGTAGACAAGACATCGACACGCAGCAGATATACTTCTATGGCATTTCGAATGGGGCTTCGGTCGTATTAAATCTGGCTGCAGTTGTAGATCCAGCACATGTAAAAGGCGTGTTTTCGGAAGCGCCTACGCCGGTCGGAATTGGCTATCCGTGGGCTATCCAAGTGCCGGTGATAATTGCGTTCGGCCAACAAGATGATCTAGGTGCCCGCATCGGGCAGAAGCGATGGATGATTTCGGACCCCTGTCGATACGCGATTAATTACGAACAAGCGCCCAAGGGTACAACTGAGCAATGCAGTCAAGACAGTCCGAATGCCCGGATGTTGACGACCTTGGAGTGGGCTGAAAAAGTAGCGTTCAAATCAGGCGCCAACCTAGTGATTAAATATTTTAAAGACGTTGCACACGGCGCATTTCTTGGCCCGCTGACCATTCAAACAGAAGCAGATTTTGCTAGAAACAGAGGAAGAATTGGTAATGCAGATATGGGCTGGAGTGAAGGAGCTACGTTAGAAGGACGCCAGCTGCTCTTAACTGAAGCGCTTCGGTTCTTTAGTGAAAATACTAGCCCGAGGTGATCTGGTCGGCCCTCTTCAGGATCCAGTCTAATCAAATAGTCGATGGACTACTCTTAAGGGTGTAGACCACAATCGAGTGTGCAGAACCCAACGGGAGCTTTCAAAGCTGAAATAGAAGTTGGGTTAAATTGGGTTTAGACCCTACTTAATAATCCGGCTTTACTGCATATCTAACGGCAACCTAAATATCTGTACGACGTTTGCATACGCAAGCTTAAGGGCTATCGGTTCAGGTAATTGCTTGAGTAACTCTCGTGTTCGATTTACCCGCTCCTCAAATGTATTACCCTGCTGCATATCCCAACGGCTACGATGAGCGACATCCATACCAATGTAAAACCGGTCGGGGTTATCGAGAATTAATTTTCGATAAGCTTCCAGCCATACCCCTTTCTCCTCCATCCTCGCAGTGAATTCTTCCGCTCTTGGCCAACCGCTTCCGTATCCACCAGTATTAGTCATATTGGATAGGTCGCAATAGAGCATGGGAAGAGTGTCCATCAGTTTTCGGATTATTTCCGCATTAAGTCGTCCACAGCCGTGGGCCCAAATCAATTTTAGTTGAGGCATTTGCCCAAGCACCGCTTCGAGCTGCCGAACAAGTCGGGGATAACCCTCCATGTGGATCACGAGCGGTACATCATGCTTGAGGGCTAAAGCGGCGATCATTCGGAAAAAAACAGAATCTAAAGGTTTATCGATTTCGGCGTGCTGCCCGACTTTTCCGCCGTCACCGGCGTAAGCCCAATGCCGAACAAGTAATTCCCCTATACCGTAGACCTTCCGATCTATCAGCTTTTGGTCTATCTCGATGAGAATTTTAAGAGCATTTGCGTTAGGCGAGTCCCAGTTCATAAAAGTGAAATCTGGTCGCTGCATGCCCGCCAATACAAAGATTTCTGCTGGATACTCCGCAGCCAACTGTAATACCCGCTCGTCGGTGGTAGCTAGATCTTGGATCGTGCCGAGATAACGCGGCATCACTAGCTGAGCAACTACTTTGGCGGATCGATAACGTTCGATCACGGCATGCGTGTCAAAACTGCCGCCCCAATGAGCATGGCCATCGACTAAAGGGCCATCATAGGCCAATGCTCGACTGGCAAACATCAAGCCTATAGCCGCAATCCAAAAACTAGCTCGACCTGCGCACATTTTGAATAATATCTCATAGATTTATTCGCCTCGGCGTTACCGCCGATAGCAATTTGACCAGTTTCTATTGCGGCCGAGCGACCATTGATTGTCGGGGGGGGGCGAATTAAATCTGAGCAAGCGCCCAGAAAGACTGCTTCCACTTGGCTCTTGTCTATTTTATAGCGGCACTTTTTTCATCGCGATATATCGCAAAATGCAGAGTGGCCATCTGTGAGTTACAGAGCAAAAGTTAAGCCACCCCTCCGTTCAACCCACCTAACCATATCTACTTAAGCTCTAGCGCGTCCTAATGACCTGCTAGAGGTATTCCCCAGCCCATGATGATGGACCTAGTGGTTTTTGGTCCGCATCCGCTAGAGGCCATATCTATGCAAGAGCAAGGGGGGGGTGTTTTTGGGGTGGGGTCGACACCCCTCTAAGACGCTGGCTCTAGGGGCGTTTCTGACTCTTTTTTCTACTCCAAATTTACTCCACGCTTACTCCATTGGTGCTTCACTGAGCCCTATATTTCGGCTTTTCGAGGGACACATACGCCAAATTTTGCTAAAGTAAGGAATCAGCCTGAAACGGAGCAGCAGGTTGATATTTCTAGGTTATCTGGAGTTTAAAGCGACAGCTGGATTGTTTGCTGACTTTTGGGGCCGTAGCTCAGCTGGGAGAGCGCCGCGTTCGCAATGCGGAGGTCAGGAGTTCGATCCTCCTCGGCTCCACCATCCCCTTCTCAACATCCGTCTCATGCGCCCCCGATAGCCCGGGTGATGACGGCTGCGCCCAAACAAAAAGGCGCGGCAGTTTATGCCGCGCCTTTGTCTTGGTGCCTTTGGAAGAGTTACATCCGCACTTTCTTGTTTTCGCCGAGATCGGGCGTTTCGCCGGTCATGGCGGCGGCGGCCATTTTCAGCGTCGAGATCATCGAGCCGGCGCCGTCCCAATATTCGGCGTCGAGCGGCGTCACTTTCAGCAGGCGGATGTTGGGATCGTCGGCGCTTTTCCACCAGGCCTGCGCGCCCATCGACCATAGCTCCTTGATCTTGGCGCGGTCGTTCGACACCTCGGCGCGGCCGGTGAGGCTGACGTAATCTTCGGCGTCGTGATCGGCAAAGGCGAGACAGACATTGGGATTGGCGATGATCTCGTCATCCTTGTGGCGACGCTCGTCGGTCAGGAAGTAGACCGCATTTTCGCCAGGCTCCACATGGGCGGCCATCGGGCGCGAACGGATCACCGCGCCGTCATGGGTGGCGAGCATGCAGATATGATGCTTGTCCATCATGTTCCAGACATGATCGACCTCGGTGCTGCGCGGGTGGCTCGCCATGATGCTCTCCTCGTTGAAATGATCTGTAAGGCGAACGCCTTATGCCGCGTGGCGTTCCGGGCTTGCCTTGGCCGGTCGGGTTTGACCTGCTAAAACGTGGCCTTGGCGGGGAACCGCCGATCTTCCGTTCCTTCCGGGTGCCCCGTGGCCAAATCCGCCATCCACCGTTCCCCTTCGCCGCGCGCCGGCTTTGCACGGAGCGACGATGCGCGCGTCGGTGGTTGCGTCATCCGGACGCTGCCGCGGGATGCCGATCTGCTCGCTCTGCATCGGCTCGATCCGCTGCGTTATCCGCATTTGTTAGAAAGCGCGGCGCGCGGCTTGGCGTCATCCAACAATCGCCACGACATCCTGTTTGCTTTTCCCGGTGAAACGCTGGCGCCGAAACATGGCTTTCTCGCGGCCTTCGATGCCGCCTTTCAAGCGCAGCAGATCGCCCGCGACGATGAGAGCGGGCTCGCCGATCTGCCGTTTCGCGGCGGCTGGTTCGTCTATCTCGGTTACGAGTTGGCCGGCGAGATCGAGCCAAGCCTGTCTCTGCCCGTCGCTGCGCCGGGCAGCCTCGCCGCCGCCTTGCCGGTCGCCTGCGCCACGCGCGTGCCCGCGGCGGTCCTGCGCGATCGTATCGATGGCCGCCTCACGTTGATCGCCGAAGACGGACAGGCCTCTCTCCTCGATCTGATGGAAGCGGATATCGCGGCGCTCGCCGATAGGCCCGCGGCCCTGCCTGTTCTGCTCGACGGCGTGCTCGTCGAAGACGATCCGGCGCGCCATCTCGCGGCGGTGGCGTCGGTGCGCGATTACATCTTCGCCGGCGATGTGTTCCAGGCGAATCTTTCGCGCGCCTGGCGCGGCCGCTTGCAGCTGGGCCGCACGCACGCCGATCTCTATGACGCGCTCCGCCAGCGCAATCCAGCGCCTTTCGCGGCGCTCGCCACCTTCGGCCCACCTTATTTTAAAGACGCGGCCATCGTCTCATCGTCGCCCGAGCGCCTGCTGCGCGTGCGAGGGCAGACCATCGACACGCGACCCATCGCCGGCACGCGGCCACGCGGCATCGGCGAGGCGGCGGACACGGCGCTCTCGGCCGAATTGATCGCTCATCCGAAAGAGCGCGCCGAGCACATCATGCTGGTCGATCTCGAGCGCAATGACCTGTCGCGCGTCTGCGTCCCCGGCAGCGTCGTCGTCGACGAGATGATGGCGGTCGAGAGCTACGCCCATGTCCATCATATTGTCTCGAACGTGCGCGGTCGCTTGCAGCCGGATGTCACGCCGGGGCAAACCATCGCCGCGCTGTTTCCTGGCGGCACCATCACCGGCTGCCCCAAGGTGCGCTGCATGGAAATTCTCGCCGAGTTGGAAGGTGAGGCGCGCGGGCCTTATACGGGCGCGCTGGGTTATGTGAACCGCGACGGCGACATGGATTTCAATATTTTGATCCGCACCATGCTGCGTGTTGGCGACGCCATCGAATTTCGTGCGGGTGGCGGCATCGTCGCCGATTCCGTGCCCGAGCGCGAACTGGCGGAAACGCGCGCCAAGGCGCGCGGGCTGTTACGGGCCCTCAACAGCGATGACTGATCTTCTGATCAACGGCGTGCGAGGCGATGCCATAGGCGCCATGGATCGCGGCCTTGCCTATGGCGATGGCGTCTTCCGCACGATGGCCGTTAGCAATGGTAAGCCGGAGTTTTGGCTGAAACATATGGCCAAACTGACGGCCGATTGTGCCGCGCTCGGCATTCCGGCGCCCGACGCGGCCGCGCTGGCGGACGATGCGCGGCAGCTTCTGCAGGGCGAGAGCCAAGCCGTGCTCAAGATCATCGTCACGCGCGGGCTTGGCGGGCGCGGCTACAAGCCGCCCGATCCGGCGACGCCGACGCGCATCGTGATGCGCGCGCACTGGCCGGCTTATAGGCCTGAGATGGCGACGGAGGGCGTCGCCGTGCGGCTGTGCGACACGCGCTTGGGGCTACAGCCGAGACTGGCCGGCGTGAAACATCTCAACCGGCTCGAACAGGTGCTGGCGCGCGACGAATGGTCCGATCCGGCAATTGCCGAGGGCCTCATGCGCGACAGCGACGGGCGCGTCATCGAGGGCGTCATGAGCAACGTGTTCATGGTCAAGGACGGCGAGGTGATGACGCCGGATCTCACGCGCTGCGGCGTTGCCGGCGTCATGCGCGGCTTGATCGCGGAATCGGCGCGCGTCGTCGATCTGACTTTGAGCGAGCTGCGCGGCGCCGATGAATTGTTTCTGACCAACAGTCTGATCGGCCTGTGGCCGGTGCGGCAGTTAGACGGCCAGGCCTATGCGGTCGGGCCGGTGACCCAGCGCTGGGCGGCGTCGCTCGCCAAGCTGCGCGCGACGAGCCGCGACGAGTTTCCGGCTTAAGGCGCGCGGCTTACTTATTTCTTGAGGCTTCGATCTCGGCAATGCGCTGCTTGAGGCCGGCGAGCCACGGCGGCATCTCGCCGTTCCCATTCGCTGTGGCCGCTTCCGTATCGGCGATCAGCGTTTTCCAATCGGCGACCGCGCCCCGAGGGTCGCCATCCTGCATCTTGGCGAAGGCGAGGAAATAGCGCGCCCGCGCATTGCGCGGATCGTAACCGAGCGCCTTGCCGAACGCGGCGCGCGCCGCCGGTGTGATCTCGCCGCTGGCGGCCTCCATCAGCAGCTCGCCGAAGGCGGCCATGGTCTCGGCGGCATCTTCGGCGAGATCAGGCTCTTGATCGAACAGATCGCCGGCTTTCGCCTGGGCCTTGAGCGCGTCGTCGATGCGGCCGAGCCGCACATAGGCGCGCGCCAGCAGCACCCAGCCGCGCAGGTCGTCGGGGTTCTCGGCGAGACGCGCTTCGACTTGGCCGATCAAACCGGCGACTTGCGCCGCGCGGGCGGCGTCGGCGCTGCGGTCGGCGGCCTGATCGGCGAAGCTGATCTGCGGCATGCCCGGCGTGCCGTGGTCGAGATAGATCAGCGCGGCGACGGGCGCGAGGATCAGGGTGAGAATCGCCGTCCAGCGCCAGGCGCTGGCGCGGGGCAAGGCGGCGGTGGCGGCGAGATCGCTATCGGCGTCCGCAGTGAGCAGGCGGCGTTCGATTTCGAGCCGTGCCGATTGCGCGGCGGCACCGTCGAGTGCGCCGCGCGCCACATCGCGTTCAACCTCGCGCAACTGGTCCTTATAGACGGCGATATCGTAATCGGCGCGCCGGACCGGCGCAGTCTGCCCGAGGAACAGCGGCAGGGCGATGAAGCCGAGCGCCACGGCGGTGAGGCCGGCGAGGATGAGGGCGAGTATCATTCTTGATCTCGATCTTTGAGAATCGCGGCGAGACGCGCGCGCTCCGGATCGCTCAAGGCGTCGAGCGCGCCGTCGCTCGCCTTGCGACGCCGCAGGCCGATGACGATGCCGCCGGCGCCGAGCAGCAGCAGCGCCGCCGGGCCGAACCACAGCGCCCAAGTGACGGGCTTGATCGGCGGTTTCAGCAGGACGAAATCGCCGTAACGTGCGGTGAGGTAGGCGATGGCTTGTGTGTCGCTGTCGCCGGCCGATAGCCGCTCGCGCAAGATGATGCGCAAGTCGCGCGCCAAGTCGGCGTCCGAATCGTCGATCGATTGGTTCTGGCAGACCAGGCAGCGCAGGCCCTTGCTCAAGTCGCGGGCGCGCGCTTCGAGCGCCGGATCGGCCAGCACTTCGTCGGGTTGAATGGCGAGCGCCGGCCCCGACAAGGCGATCAGCAGGGCGAGCGCGGCGAATAGGCGCGTCATTTCTGCAGCTTCCGCATCATCGGCAGGATCGTCGTCTGGATGTCGTGGTCCATCAGCGGTCCGACATGTTTGTGGCGGATGCGGCCCTCGTTATCGACGAGGAAGCTTTCCGGCACGCCATAGACGCCCCAGTCGATGGCGGTGCGGCCGGTGTCGTCGCGGCCAATCTTGGCGAAGGGATTGCCGAGCTCGGCGAGCCAGGCGGTCACGTCCTCTGGCTTGTCCTTGTAATTGATGCCGACGATGCGCACGCCTTGCTTGGCGAGTTGCATCAGCAAGGGATGTTCGGCGCGGCAAGGCACGCACCAAGAGGCGAAGACATTGACCAGCGTGACGCCCTGACCTTTGAGGTCGGCGGCCGACAAGCCGGCATCGTCGCGTCCGGGGATGGGCTTGAGCGCGAAGGCCGGCGTCTCCTGGTCGATCAGCGGTGACGGGATGACGTCCGGGCGCAAATAGAGCCCGACGCCGAAGGCGGCGGCGAGAATTGCGAAGGCAATCACCGGAAGAAGAAAGACGAGCTGATAGCGGCGCAGCAGCTTCATGCTTTAGCGACCTGCGCGATGCGGGCGCCTGACCGCGTCGGCGCGCCGACGCGATGACGGCGATCGGTCAGCGAGATGCCGCCGCCGAGCGCCATGAGCGCGGCGCCGACCCAGATCCACGGCACCAGCGGATTGTGATAGAGCCGGATCACCCAGCCGCTGTCCGTCACTTCGCTGCCGGCTTGCGGCGTGGCGGGATCGCCGAGCACGGCATAGAGATCGGCAAAGCCCGTGGTGTGAATCGCCGCTTCGGTGGTCGTCGTCTGCTGCACGGTGAAGAAGCGTTTTTCCGGAGTCAGCACGGCGACGAGCTTGCCGGCATAGGTGGCGCTGAGCACGGCGCGGCGGGCGCGATAGTTCGGCCCGTCAACTTCGCCGACCTGTTCGAGCTTGATCGTATAGCCGGCGATGTCGACGCTCTCGCCGGGCTTCATCACGCCGATATTTTCCGCATGCCAGGCAGAGGAGGCGGTGATGCCGGCGACGACAATGCCGAGCGCGCCATGGGCGACGGCGGCGCCGATGGCCGAGCGCGGCAGACCCATGAGACGGCGCAGGCTGTCGCCGAGGGCCACGCGAAACAGGCGGATGCGTTCGGCGATGTCGATCACGGCGCCGACGACGAGCCAGGCGGCGATGGCAAGGCCGATCAGGGCGAGGATGGGCCCGCCCTTCATCGCCCAGGCGCCGCCGGCGATGATGAGCGCGGCGAGGAAGGCGAGCTTCAGGCGGCCGAGCGCGCCGGCGAGATCGGCGCGCTTCCAGGCCATCAAGGGGGCGACGACCATGACGAGCAGGGCCGGCGTCATCAGCGGCAGGAAGGTCGCGTTGAAGTAAGGCGCGCCGACCGACACCTTGGGGCCGTTCAGGGCGTCGAGGAACAGCGGATAGAGCGTGCCGAGAAACACGGTGGCGCAGGCGGTGGCGAGCAGCAGGTTGTTGAGCACCAGCGCGCCCTCGCGCGAGATCGGCTGAAAGAGCCCACCGGCCTTGAGCGTCGGCGCGCGAATGGCGTAGAGCACGAGCGCGCCGCCCGCCGTGAGAATGAGAATGCCGAGAATGAACAGGCCGCGTGCCGGATCGCTGGCGAAGCTATGCACCGAGGTCAGCACGCCGGAGCGCACCAGGAAGGTGCCGATCAGACTCATGACGAAGGCGAGGATGGCGAGCAGCACGGTCCAGCTCTTCAGCGCGTCGCGCTTCTCGACGACGATCGCCGAATGGAGGAGCGCGGTACCGGCAAGCCAGGGCAGCAGCGAGGCGTTCTCGACCGGGTCCCAAAACCAGAAGCCGCCCCAGCCCAATTCGTAATAGGCCCACCAGCTGCCGAGGGCGATGCCGAGGGTGAGCGCGCTCCAGGCGGCGAGCGTCCAGGGCCGCACCCAGCGCGCCCAGGCGGCGTCAACGCGGCCTTCGATCAGGGCGGCGACGGCGAAGGCGAAGGCGACGGAAAAGCCGACATAGCCGAGATAGAGAATCGGCGGATGGAAGGCGAGGCCGGGGTCCTGCAGCACCGGGTTCATGCCCCTGCCGTCGGCGGGCGGCGGGAAAACGCGCAGGAACGGATTCGAGGTGAACAGGATGAAGGCGAGGAAGGCGGCGCCGATCATGCCCTGGATGGCGAGCACACGGGCGCGCAAGGATGGCGGCAAATTGCCGCCGCGCGCCGCGACCAGCGCGCCGAACAGCGACAGGATCATCACCCACAGCAGCATCGAGCCTTCGTGGTTGCTCCACAGGCCGGTGATTTTGTAGAGCAGCGGCTTTTCGGAGTGCGAGTTCTGCACCACGTTGACCAGCGTGAAGTCGGAGACGACATAGGCCTGCGTCAGCATGGCGAAGGCGAGGGCGACGAAAGCGAACTGGCCGATCGCGGCGCTCGGCCCCACCGCCATCAGCGGGGCGGAACCGCGCGCCGCGCCGTAGAGCGGCAGCAGCGATTGCGCCACGGCGATGACCAGCGCGAGGATGAGCGCGTAATGCCCGATCTCGGCAATCATGGCGCCCCCCCAGGATGCGACGGCGCTGGCTCGCCTTCTTTCCAGCGGCCGGATTTCTTCAAGGCGTCGGCGACCTCGGGCGGCATGTAGGTTGCGTCATGCTTGGCCAGCACTTCGTTGGCGCGAAAGCTGCCGTCGGCAGCCAGGGTGCCTTGCGCGACGACGCCCTGGCCCTCGCGGAACAGATCGGGCAGCAGGCCGCGATAGGTCACGATGACGCTGCGCGCCGTGTCGGTGATGCGAAAGCGCACGTCCTGGCCGTTCTTCTCGAGGCTGCCGGCCTCGACCAAGCCGCCGATCCGCACGCGGCGATCGGGCGCCGGTGGCTTGGCCGCCAGCTCGCTCGGCGAATAGAAGAACACGAGGCTGTCTTGAAAAGCGGTGAGCACCAGGGCGGTCGCGCCACCGAGCGCGAGCAGCGCGCCGACCGCGAGCGCCAAGCGCTTGCGGCGCCGCGCTTTGGCCGACGACAACGATCTTGCGGACATCAGCCGCCGTCTCCACGGCCATCTTCGGCGATCAACGGATCGGCGCGGCCGGTGCCGCGTGGCAGTTGCTGCTGCGCCAGGGCCCGTTCATGCCGGATGAGCGCGCCCCAGCTGACGAGCAGTAGGCCGAGCAGCACAACAGCGGCGAAGCCATAAGCCGGCCAGACGTAGATGCCGTAACCGCCGAGATCGAAAGTCATTTGCCGCTCCAGGCGCGCGTCGCGCGCGCCGCTTATTTCGCCGTCTTGAGATAGGCGATCACGTTGTCGACGTCTTCCGGTTTCTTCAGGCCGACGAACACCATGCGGTTGCCGGGCACGAAGCCCTTCGGATCGGCGATGTATTTTTTCAGGTTCTCTTCCGTCCAGGTGATGCCGCTGTTCTGCATCGCCGGCGAATAGGTCTTGAAACCTTCGGTGCTCGCCGCCTTGCGGCCGACGATGCCGTGGAGGCTGGGCCCAAGGCCGTTCTTGCCGGCATCGACGCTATGGCAGGTGCGGCATTGCGCGAAGGTTTTCTGGCCGGCGGCGGCATCGCCTTCGGCCTGTGCCGGCGCGGCGAACATCACGGCGCTGAGCAGCAACGGCGCAACAAACTGGGGGGATTTCATCACGCTCTCCTTTACGGTTACCTTACGTCTTTAGTACGTCTCTGCTCATCGGCAGGATCAGCCGCGCTCGGCGGCCAGCAATTGCAGCACGCGCAGCTTGCGGCGCGCCAGTTCGGCGCGCGCGCGCAGGATCAGCAGGCAGAGGAAATAGCCGAGAAAGGCCCCGGCCATCAGTAACAGCGGCGTGAGCATGGACGGATCGATGGCGGAACCGCCGATGCGCGAAATGCTCGCCGGTTGATGCAGCGTGCTCCACCAATCGACCGAGAACTTCACCACCGGCAGATTGACGACGCCGACCAGCGCCAGCACCGCGGCAGCGCGCGCGCCGCGCGTCGCATCGTCGAAGGCGTGGGTCAGCGCCATATGACCGAGATAGAAAAAGAACAGCACCAGCACCGAGGTCAGGCGCGCGTCGCCCCAGGCCCACCAGGTGCCCCACGTCGGCCGGCCCCACAGCGAGCCGGTGACCAATGCGATGAGAGTGAAACCGGCGCCGATCGGCGCGGCGGATCTCGCCAGCACGTCGGCGAGCGGATGTTTCCACACCAGCAGCATGAGCGCGAAGACGGCGAGCGACGCATAGCTCATCAGCGCCATCCAAGCGGCCGGCACATGGATATACATGATGCGCACGCTGTCGCCCTGCTGGTAGTCGGGCGGCGAGGCGAGAAAGGCGTAATAGAGCCCGCTGGCGAACAAGCCGATGGTGATCAGCGCGAGCCAGGGCAGCAGCGCGTTGGCGATGCGCAGGAAGCGGGCCGGATTGGCGAGAAATTGCATAATCGGTTTCCAGGGGCTCTATTCTAACGCCAATTTGAGCGCGGCGGCGCCGGCGATCGGCGTCAGCACCAGGGCGCCGAGCAGCAGCCCGGCGAGAACTTGCAGATAAGCGCCGATCGGATCGCCGACAAGCGCCGCCTGCACGGCGGCGGCGCCGAAGATCAACACCGGCAGATCGAGCGGCAGCGCCAAGAGCGCCAGCAGCACGCCGCCGCGCCGCGCGCCGGTCGAGAGGGCGGCGGCGACCGTGCCGATCAGCACCAAGGTCGGTGTGCCGAGCAGCAAGGCGGCGAGCAGCGCGCCATAGCCATTCACATCCATATTGAGCAGCAGCGCGACCAGCGGCGACGCGATCAGCAGCGGCAGGCCGACGACGAGCCATTGCGCGCAGGCCTTGGCGAGCACCAGGCTCATCAGTCCATGCGGGCTCAGCGCCAAACGATCGAGCGCGCCGTCTTCCGCTTCGGCGAGAAACAAGCGTTCGAGCGGCAACAGGCTGGCGAGCAGGGCGACGGCCCACAGCACGCCGGGCGCGATGCGCGCCAGCAGCTGGGATTCGCTGCCGATGCCGAAGGGGAACAGGCAGGCGCCGACGACAAAGAAGGCCACCGCCACGGCAGCGTCAGCCGGCCGGCGGAGCGCCAAGCGCAGGTCGCGCACGAGGAGGAGGGCGAAACCGTTCATGCGACGTTGTCGAAATATTTGCCGCGCGTCGCGGCATCGCTGCGCCGCCGCGCCAAGACATCGAGATCGAGCGTTTGCGCGTCGGGCCAATGCAGCGGCTGATGGGTGGCGGCGACGATCATGCCGCCGCGCGCCCGATGCAGCGCGACACGGTCATGCAGCAACAGCGCGCCGTTGGCGTCGAGGGCGGTGGTCGGCTCGTCGAGCAGCCACAGATCGGCCGTCTCGTCGAAAGCGATACGGGCGATGGCGAGGCGCCTGCGTTGCCCGGCTGACAGCACGCGGCAGGGCAGATCGGCGAGTGGCGTCAGGCCGGCCCAGGCGAGCGCCTCGTCGGCGCGGATCCGGCCGCTGTAAGCGTTCAGATGCGGCGCGCGGTAGCGCAGCCAGAACATGAGGTCTTCGCGCGGCGTGAGGGCGGCCTTCACCGCGTCGAGATGGCCGAGGTAGGCGGTGCGGGCATGATGCGCGTCCGGTTCGCGCGCGAGATCTTCGCGGTCCCACCAGATCTGGCCGGCGGTCGGCGGCAAGAGCCCGGCCATGACGCGCAGCAGGCTCGACTTGCCGCTGCCGTTGGCGCCGGTCAGCAGCAAGGCGCCGCCGGACGCGACTGAAAAGTCGAGACCGGCGAAAACAGGGCGCTCGCCGCGCAGACAGGCCAAGGATTCGCCGATGAAGTCGCTCACGGGCTTGGCTCTAGCATAGCTGCCCGGTCAAGCCCAGGCGGAGAAGGGGAGCCCCATAAGAAGAACGGCCCTCGGAGGGGCGCCGAGGGCCGTTCGTATAGACCACCGGAGGGGCGCCGGTGGTGGGCAAACCGGCCAGAGGACCGGTTATAGGGGCTGGCGGCTAACTGAACGGGCTCGGGTGGGGGGAGAAGCCTCACTCGGTCACCGCCAACACAGCCAATAAACGGGGGGAATGTGGCGGTCCCATGCGGGGAATGCGGCGAAATTGTGATTTTTCGCGCCTAGGGCACAACCCATTGATATAACTATAATAATTTTAAGGTAAATCGCCCGGTCACGGTGCCCCGTGGTGCCATTTTCTGCTGTGCAGGGCCCTGGGCGGTGATAGATATAAGCGCCTTTCCGGCGGCCAAGGCCACGCCGCGTCCCCCACGCGCATCTGTCCCGCCGACGGTTTGGTCCGCCTGAACCGGCCTTTCGCCGCGTTCCCTATCGAAATTTCAGTCCTTCAAGTCGGGAGAGAGAGCCTTGGCCAACGCTGCGCACGACACGCTGAAAGCCCGCCGCACCCTCAAAGTGGGCGACAAGTCGTATGCCTACTACAGCCTGCCTGCGGCCAGCGAGAACGGTCTCGGCGACATCTCGCGCCTGCCGGTGTCGCTCAAAATTCTCCTCGAGAACCTGCTGCGCTGGGAAGACGGCCGCACGGTGAAGGCCGAGGACATCAAGGCGATCGCCGGCTGGCTCAAGGACAAGAAGTCCGACGCCGAGGTGGCCTTCCGACCGGCGCGCGTGCTGATGCAGGACTTCACCGGCGTGCCCGCCGTCGTCGACTTGGCCGCGATGCGCCAAGCGATGATCGAGATGGGTGGCAACCCGGCCAAGATCAATCCGCTGTCGCCGGTCGATCTCGTCATCGACCATTCGGTGATGGTCGACGAATACGGCACCAAGAAAGCCTTCGGCGACAACGTGCTGCTCGAATACGAGCGCAACCAGGAGCGCTACTCGCTGCTGCGCTGGGCGCAAACCGCGTTCGACAATTTCCGCGTCGTGCCGCCGGGCACCGGCATCTGCCATCAGGTGAACCTGGAATATCTCGCGCGCGCCGTGTGGACGCGCAAAGACGGCGACGAGACGCTGGCCTATCCCGACACGCTGGTCGGTACCGATAGCCACACCACGATGGTCAACGGCATGGCGGTGCTCGGCTGGGGCGTCGGCGGTATCGAAGCGGAAGCGGCCATGCTCGGCCAGCCGCTCAGCATGCTGATCCCTGAAGTCGTCGGCTTCAAGCTGACGGGCAAGCCGCGCGAAGGCGCCACCGCGACGGACATCGTGCTCACCGTCACGGCCATGCTGCGCAAGAAGGGCGTCGTCGGTAAATTCGTCGAGTTCTTCGGCGAAGGCCTCAATTCGATGACGCTGGCCGACCGCGCCACCATCAGCAACATGGCGCCGGAGTATGGCGCGACCGCCGGCTTCTTCCCGATCGACGACGAAACGTTGCGCTACATGACCTTCAGCGGCCGTGACGCCGATCTCGTCGCGCTGGTCGAGGCTTATGCCAAAGCGCAAGGCATGTGGCGCAGCAACGACGCGCCTGAGCCGGTCTTCACCGACCTGCTGGAGCTGGACATCGGCACGGTCGAGCCGACCATGGCCGGCCCGAAGCGCCCGCAAGACAAGGTGCTGCTCTCGGGCGTCGCCGCGAACTTCGCCGGCGGCCTGCCCGACATGCTGAAGGGCACCAAGCTCGGCGCCGCCGGCAAGGCCGATGCCAAGTCCGAAATCGCCGTGGAAGGCGGCGACTATAAGCTCAAGCATGGCGATGTCGTCATCGCCGCCATCACCAGCTGCACCAACACGTCCAATCCCTCGGTCATGCTCGGCGCCGGCCTCGTCGCCAAGAACGCCGTCGCCAAGGGCCTCAAAGTGAAGCCGTGGGTGAAGACGTCGCTCGCGCCCGGCTCGCAGGTCGTCACCGACTATCTCGCCAAGGCCAATCTGCAGGGGCCGCTCGATACGCTCGGCTTCAACCTGGTCGGTTACGGCTGCACCACCTGCATCGGCAACTCCGGCCCGCTCAACGAGCCGATCGCCAACGCGGTCGACAAGGGCGACCTCGTCGTCGGCGCCGTGATCTCCGGCAACCGCAACTTCGAAGGCCGCGTGCACGCGCAAGTGCGCGCCAATTACCTGGCGTCGCCGCTGCTGGTCGTCGCTTACGCGCTCGCCGGCTCCTTGAACATCGACATCAGCAAGGACCCGCTCGGCACCGGCAAGGACGGCAAACCGGTCTACCTGAAAGACATCTGGCCGACCAACCAGGACGTGCGCGACGCCATCGCCGCCTCGATGTCGCCGGAAATGTTCCGCGAGCGTTACGGCAACGTCTTCGAAGGCGACGCTGAGTGGAAGAAGGTCAAGACCTCGACCGGCATGACCTTCGGCTGGGACGCGGATTCGACTTACGTGCGCCTGCCGCCCTACTTCATCGACATGCCGAAGGCTCCGGCGCCGGTGAAGGACGTGCGCGGCGCTCGCCTGCTGGCGCTGTTCGCCGACAGCATCACCACCGATCACATCTCGCCGGCCGGCTCGATCAAGAAGGACAGCCCGGCGGGCCTTTACCTCACGCGCCATCAGATCGGCGTGCAGGACTTCAACAGCTACGGCGCGCGCCGCGGCAACCACGAAGTGATGATGCGCGGCACCTTCGCCAACATCCGCATCCGCAACGAAGTGGCCCCCGGCACCGAAGGCGGTGTCACCCGTCACATGCCGGACGGCGAAGGCATGTCGATGTACGACGCCTCGATGAAGTATCAGGAGGCCGGCACGCCACTGATCATCATCGCCGGCAAGGAATACGGCACCGGCTCGTCGCGCGACTGGGCCGCGAAAGGCACCATGCTGCTCGGCGTCAAGGCCGTGATCGCCGAAAGCTTCGAGCGCATCCATCGTTCGAACCTGGTCGGCATGGGCGTGCTGCCGCTGGTCTTCCCCGAGGGCATCGACCGCAAGACGCTGAAGCTCGACGGCTCCGAGACCTTCGACATCGTCGGCGTCGAAAAGGACATCAAGCCGCGCATGAAGCTGCCGATGACCATTCATCGCAAGGACGGTTCGACCCAGACGGTCGAGCTGATCTGCCGCATCGATACGTTGGACGAGGTCGAATACTACAAGCACGGCGGTATCCTGCCTTACGTGCTGCGCGGCATGCTCGCCGCCTAAAGCGTCCAAAATCGACCACGGCGGCGTCCGGCTCACCCCGGGCGCCGCTGGCGTTTAGAGCGGAAATCTACTGATTTCATGGGATTTTTTGAGCTTCGCTCTCACCGATTCGTGAAGCCTCTTGACTGGAAGACGCCCCCGGCAGGGAATAGCTTTTAGCCATGATCCACACCGCCACTCATTCCGCCTCTTATGCGCTGCGCGCGACGGCTCTCGCCGCGCTGCTGGCGGGCGGCTGGCTGGCGCTGGCCGATGCGCCAAAGGCCAAGGCGTCGGAAGCCGAGCGTCTGGTGGTGGTCGAGCTGTTCACCTCGCAAGGCTGTGCGTCCTGCCCGCCGGCTGACGCCTATCTGTCCGAGATCGTCCAGCGCAAGGGCGTCCTCGCCCTGTCGCAGCATGTCGATTACTGGAACTACATGGGCTGGAAGGATCCGTTCTCCAGCGCCATGGCGAGCAAGCGCCAGAAAGCCTACGCCAACAGTCTGGGCGCACGCTATGTCTACACGCCGCAAATGGTCGTCGATGGCCGTACGCAGGACGTCGGCTCGAACCGCGAAGCGATCGAGGTGATGCTGGCTGATGCCCGCCGCGCCATCGACAAGAAGCTGGCGCTGCGCGTTTATCCCGGCGCCATCAACGAAGTGAAGCTCGTATTGCCTGCCGCGCCGGCGCCGGCGAAAGGCAGCAAGGAGCCCGATCACACGGCCCATAGCGCGACGATCTGGCTGGTCGCCTACGACAGCGCGCACACCAGCGAGGTCGAGCGCGGCGAGAATCGCGGCAAGACTCTGACCAACTACAATGTCGTGCGTGCCATGCGCCCGGTCGGAGAATGGGAGGGCAAAGCCCAGACCCTGATGCTGAACCTGGCGGGCGAGATCGCCGCCGGCTACGGCAACGCCGCCGTGCTGCTGCAGGTCGGCAAGGTCGGCCCGATCATCGCCGCCGCCAAACTGCCGATGCCGCTGACCGGTCCGGAGCAAAGCGGGAACTGACGCCGGTCTTTCCTGCTTGAGCGGCGCTTCTCCTTGCTTTCCATCGGGTCCCGCCCGATCTTTGCGCCATGTGCCCCGTCGCCGACCCTCCCAATAGCCCGCGCTTTAATTTGCGCCGCGAACCGGCGCATGCCGATTCGAAGGTCGTCGCCGTGCTCGGCCCGACCAACACCGGCAAGACCCATCTCGCCATCGAGCGCATGCTCGGCCATCAAACCGGCATGATCGGATTCCCGCTACGCCTGCTGGCGCGCGAGAACTATGACCGCGTGCGGGCGATCAAGGGCGACGATGCGGTGGCGCTGGTCACCGGCGAGGAGAAAATCATACCGCCGCGCGCGGCCTATTTCTTCTGCACCGTCGAATCGATGCCGCTCGAGCGCGAAGTGGCCTTCCTCGCCATCGACGAAATTCAGCTCTGCGCCGACCGCGAGCGCGGCCATATCTTCACCGACCGCCTGCTGCATGCGCGCGGCCGCGACGAGACGATGTTCCTCGGCGCCGACAGCATGAAGCCGGTGATCTCGCGCCTGGTGCCGAACGTCGAATTCATCGCCCGCCCGCGCTTTTCGAAACTCACCTACGCCGGTCCGAAGAAGATCACACGCCTGCCGCCGCGCAGCGCCACCGTCGCCTTCTCCGCCGCTGACGTCTACGGCATCGCCGAATTGATCCGTCGCCAGCGCGGCGGCGCCGCCGTGGTGATGGGCGCATTGAGCCCGCGGACGCGCAACGCGCAGGTCGCGATGTTCCAGGCCGGCGAGGTCGATTATTTGGTGGCGACCGACGCCATCGGCATGGGCCTCAACATGGACGTCAACCATGTCGCCTTTGCCGGTGTGCGCAAGTTCGACGGCCATGCCATGCGGCCGCTGCAGCCCAACGAACTGGCGCAGATCGCCGGCCGCGCCGGCCGCCATATGAACGACGGCACCTTCGGCACCACGGCCGATGTCGGCGCGCTTGAACCGCATGTCGTCGAGGCGATCGAGACCCATCATTTCCCGACCGTCAAAAGCGTCTATTGGCGCGCGCGCGATCTGGATTTTTCCTCCATCGCCGCCCTGAAAAAATCCCTCGACGCGCCGCCGATCCTCGCCGATCTCATCCGCAAGGGCGACGCCGACGATCAAGTCGCGTTGCAGCAATTGGCGGGCGAGGCGGACATCGCCGCTCTCGCCGACCGCCCATCGCGGCTCAAGCTGCTCTGGGAAGTCTGCCAGGTGCCGGATTTCCGCCATGCCCTCGGCGAAGCCCATGGCCGGCTGCTGGCGCGCATTTTTCAATATCTCGTGGGGCCGGAGGGGTGCCTGCCCCATGACTGGGTGGCGGCCCAGATCGAGCGGCTGAATCGCACCGATGGCGACATCGATACCCTGACGGCGCGCATCGATTTCGTCCGCACCTGGAATTATATCGCCCAGCGATCCGGCTGGACGCGCGATCCCGGCCATTGGCAAGGCGTCGCGCGCGGGATAGAGGATAGGCTCTCCGACGCGCTGCATGAGCGCCTCACCCAGCGGTTCGTCGATCGGCGCGCTGCGGTCCTGGTGAAAAGCCTGAAGTCCCCCGGCGCCTTGCTCTCCTCGGTGGGGGCGGACGGCGGTGTCGCGGTGGAGGGTCACTACGTCGGCCAGTTGGCAGGCTTCCGGTTCCGGCCGGATGCGACGACGCAAAATCCAGACGACCGGCGTGCCGCGCGCGCGTTGGTCCATGCCGCGGGGCGCGCGCTCCGCGGTGAAATCGAGAAACGAGTGGCGGACATGACGCAAGGCACGACTCCCGGAGAGATTTCGCTCGATGCCGAAGGGCGCCTGAGCTGGAAGGGCGCGCCGGTGGCGCAACTCGTGGCCGGGCGCGACATGCTGGCCCCCGAGGTGCAGTTGCTGCCGAGCGATCTGCTCGATGCCGAGCAGCAGGCGGCCTTGCGCAAGAGCCTGAGCGATTGGATCGCCGCGCGGCTGCAGCGCGATCTCGGCCCCTTGATGAAATTGCGCACGGCGAGCGAGGACGCGGAGGTGCCGGGTGCGCTGCGCGGCCTCTTGTTCCAGATCATGGAGGGGCTGGGCGCGGTGCCGCGTGATGCGATCGTGGCGCAACTCGGCGCCCTGGATCCTGAAGGCCGCAAGAAGCTCGCGCAATATGGTGTGCGCGTCGGTGCGTTGAATCTTTTCATGCCGCAGCTGTTCGGCGGCCGCGCGGTCAAGCGCCGCGCGCTCTTGTGGCGCGTGCATCGCGGCGAAGCGGCCCCGGAAAACCATATCGCATTGCCGCCGCTGCTGCTTGCCGGACAGGCCAGCGTCCCGCTGACGGAGCCGCTCGCGGCGCCCTTGCTGCGCGCGCTCGGCTACATCGCGCTCGGCAACCGTGCGCTGCGACTCGACCAAGCCGAAAAATTCGCTTTTGCCGTGCGCACGCTGGGGCGCCAGGGGCCCTTTGCGCCGACTGAGGAATTGGCGACGTTGTCGGGCGTGCCACTCGCCGAGCTGGAGCCCTTGCTCGTGGCGCTGGGGCTGCGCGCGCTGCGCGATGACGCCGGTGTGGTCACCTACGCCTCGCGTCCGCCGAGAGGAAAGCGCCCGCCGCGCGCTGCGTCGCGGCGCAAGCCGACTGTCGCCGCTGCCGCTGATGGCGCTGCAAGTGCCATCGAGGGCGGTGAGGCTGCGGCAGCTGACGGCGCGACGCCGGTAGGCGACGCGGCCGCGGGCGATGCGCCGCGCAAGAAGCGCCGCCGTCGGAAGAAGAAGCCGACCGGCACAGCGATTGCCGCCGGCGAGGGCGTGGTGGCTGCCGAGACGGCTGATGGCGTAACGGCCGTTGCCGCTGACGGCGATGCGGCTGCCATACCCGGCGCCGCTGTCGATCCGGAAAAACGCAAGAAGCGCCGCCGCCGCAAGAAGAAGCCGGCGGGCGAAGGCGCGGCGGCAGCCGCCGTGCCTGTCGAGCGGCCCAAGCAAGTGTGGATCATTCCGCCGGCGCGCGAGCCGCGTCCCGACGAAGCGCGCAAAGACGCGCCGCGTAAAGATGGCCCACGCACGGATGGCGCTCGCAAAGAGGGGCCGCGCCGTGATGGCCCCCGTCGCGATGGGCCGCGTCGCGACAATGATCGCGGCGACCGCGCACCGCGCAGCTATAGCGATCCCAAGCCGCGCATCGATCCCGATTCGCCCTTCGCCAAGCTCGGCGAACTGCTCGCCGCCAAGAAACCGCGCGAGCCCAGCGAGTCGTAATCGCGCATGGCGGAGTCCGAACGGCTCGATAAATGGTTGTGGTGTGCGCGCTTTTTCAAGACGCGCGGCCTCGCCAGCGAATTTTGTGAGACGGCCGGTGTGCGCATCGCCGGCAATCCCGTGCGCAAGGCGCACTACCAGCTCCGCATCGGCGACGTGGTGACCTTTGTGCAATCGCACGGCGCGGCCAAAGGCGAGGTCCGTGTGCTGCGCATCACGGGCCTCAGCGAGCGGCGTTTGTCGCCGGTGCTCGCCGCCGCGCTCTACGACGATTTGGCGCCGCCGGCCGACAAGCCGCCACCGACCCCCGAGGAGATGCCCGTGGCGCCGCGCGAGCGCGGCAGCGGCCGGCCGACCAAGGCCGATCGGCGCGCCACCACGCGTCTCAAGGGTGATTAGCGCGCGCCTGCCGCGCGACTAAACCCGCAGTTTTGCCTGTGAAATAAGGCGACTTCTACAAAAAGCCCTGTGGGGGCAGTTGCAGGGCGAGGGGCGCTGTGATACTCCCCCTGCACCCCAACACACGTGCTGTTCTCGTCAGGATTCGCCATGACCTACGTCGTTACCGACAACTGCATCCGCTGCAAATACATGGATTGCGTTGAAGTCTGTCCGGTGGACTGCTTCTACGAAGGCGAGAACATGCTCGTCATCAATCCCGAGGAATGCATCGACTGCGGCGTTTGCGAGCCTGAATGCCCGGCCGAAGCCATCCTGCCGGACAGCGAGTCGGGCCTCGAGAAGTGGGTCGAGCTGAACCGTGAATATGCTGGCCAGTGGCCGAATATTACGCGCAAGAAAGATGCGCCAGCCGATGCGGACGAGATGAAGGGCGTCGAGGGAAAGCTCGAAAAGTTCTTCAGCCCCAAGCCGGGCGGCCAGGGCTAATCGGCCGGCAGGGACCGCGGTATTTCATCTGGCGAAATAACGAAGCGCCAAGGGCCCTCGCGGGCCGCCGACTGCCTAAAGTCTAATCGCATTTTTTACAATTATATCAATTGGCTGTGACTGATTCCCTGAGGGAATCGGCAGCCCTGTTATTTTGCGCCTTCTTCTGTTACAATTCTCGCCATGAAATCGGGGGCGAAAGCCGCCGGTACAGGCTTCGGCTGACGGCCATCGTCGGCGGAAGCGCCCTCTTCGAAACAAAACAGGCGCCAGCGGCTAGCCCAACCAGCCGAACCCCTTGGGCGCCGCTCTCGGGTTCGCGCTCCAGGGCGAACCCGGTTTTGTCGTAAGGAGCCGGACCGTGCCGAGCACGTCGAAAAAGAAGGTGACCGTGAAAAAGCCCGCAGCCGGCAAGAAGCCGGCGCCCGCCAAGAAAGCCGCCGCGCCGAGCAAGCTCAAGGCCGTGGCCAAGAAGACCGTCGCTGCCGTGAAGAAGCTGGCGGTGAAGAAAAAGCCGGCTCCCGCGCCCGTGGCCAAGAAGGCCGTTCCGGCGCCGGCGCCCAAGCCGGTGGCCAAGCCGGTCGCCAAGGTTGCGGTTAAGCCTGCGGTGAAGCCCAAGGCGAAAAAGGTCGAGCCGCCCCGCGCGCCGAAGGTCTTTGCGCCGTCGCACAAGGCCCCCCAGAAATCCGAGTCTCATAGGCCGCCGTACGGCAAGAAAGTAGAAGCGTTGAGTAAACCCGAGGCCACGTCTGCGACGGCGATCGTTAAGAAGCCGGAGCCGGCGAAGGTCATCCGTATCGATTTCACCACCGGCGACTATGTCGTCTATCCGACGCATGGCGTCGGTCGCATCGACGCGATCGAGACCCAGAGCATCGCCGGCATGGAGCTGAAGCTCATCGTCATCCGCTTCGACAAGGAGAAGATGACGCTGCGCGTGCCGATCGAGAAGGCCAAGGCCTCCGGTCTGCGCAAGCTCTCATCACGCCAGCAGATGGACGTGGCCTTGACGACCCTCAAGGGCCGCTCGCGCACCAGCCGCGCCATGTGGAGCCGCCGCGCTCAGGAATACGAGGCGAAGATCAATTCCGGCGATCCCGTCTCGATTGCCGAAGTGCTGCGCGATTTGCATCGCAACGCCGGCCAGCCCGACCAGTCCTACAGCGAACGCCAGATCTACGAAGCGGCGCTCGACCGCTTGGCGCGCGAATTGGCCGCCGTCGAGAAAACCGACCGCGAAGCGGCGATGCTGCGTCTCGAAGAGATGCTGAAGGCCGCTTAAGCCTCTTCTCAGCCCCGCCAAGCTAGATTCACGGCTTGGCGGGCGCTACCATCCCGTAGCGTCCGCTCCCTGATGGGCGCGTCAGTTCGAGGATGGATCATCTAGTGCGTTTCATGGCGCGTTATGGCGGATAGCACAGTTTTCACGACCCTCCGCTGGTCGCGCCACAGCCCCGCCCGCCGCGTCTGGGCGATCTCCGCCATTCATGGCGAAGCCGACCGTCTCGCCACTCTGCATGCCGCGCTGGCGGCGCGCTTTCAAGCCGGCGACCGCATCGTCTATCTTGGCAATTATCTCGGCCGCGGCTCCGCCGTGCGCGCCACCCTCGATGAATTGATCGCCTTTCGCCGCCGCGTCATCGCCCTGCCCGGCATGTTCGCCGCCGACGTCGTCTATCTACGCGGCTGTCAGGAAGAGATGTGGCACAAGACGTTGCAGCTGCAGTTCGCCACCAATCCCGGCGAGGTCTTGCAATGGACGCTGGGTCAAGGGCTTGGCGCCACGATGCTGGCTTATGGCGGCAATGCCGATGAAGGCCTCGGCGTGATGCGCCAAGGCGCCGTCGCCATCGGCAAATGGACGCAGAAGCTGCGCCAGAGCATGAATCAGACGCCCGGCCATGCCGATTTCATGGCGGCGCTCAAGCGCGCTGCCTTCACCGACGATCATGCGCTGCTGTTCGTCAGCGCCGGGCTCGATCCGACGCGGCCACTTTCAGCGCAGGACGATGCGCTGTGGTGGGGCGGTGCCGGCTTCGCCCAGCTCGACGCGCCGGGCGCCGCCGCTTACGAGGACTACGCGCGAGTCGTGCGTGGCGCGAAACCGACCGGCGCACCGGCGCAAATCGGCGTCGCGCAAGGCGCCCATACGGCGACGGTCGACGGCGGCGCCGGGTTCGGCGGCCAGCTGCTCGCCGCCTGCTTTGACGAACGCGGGGCCGCCATCGACATGGTGACGGCATGAGCGACCTATCATGAGTGACGACGAGCCGCGCCTGCGCACCGGCTTCTGGGTGCAGACGCAATTGCGCGTCTGTGATCTCGCGGCGATTCCCTTCGTCGTGCTCAAGAAGGGCGACGCCGATGCCGGCGCCGTGCTGCTGCGCATCGACAAAGGCCAGAAGGGTATTCTTGTATTGGCGCGCGAGGTTGGCGCCGACGGCCAGCGCTCATGGCGACCGGCGCTCGGCGACGGGCCAGTGCCGGGCGAGGAGGCCGACGCCTATATCGCCCGCCAGACGGCGCGCGATCCGGATCTCTGGGTCATCGATGTTGATGATCCAGCCGGGCGTTACAAACCCGACTGAGCCGTTAACCGGGGCTTAACCACATCCGTTCTATGTTCGAGGTGTCGCGAAGTGTGCGGCACAAGGAACGGCCACGGCCATGGAACCGCAAGACTGGTATCTGCGCAAAATTCTCTCGGAAGGCGAGACCGGTGTCGATCGCGCCGCGCTCGACGTTGCCTTGGCTCTGGGAATTCCGTGCGGCGGCTGGTGCCCCAATGGCCGGCGCGCTGAAGACGGTGTCATTCCGGCGCGCTATCCTTTGAGCGAAACCGAATCGCCCGATCACGGCGATGCGGCGCGGCTCAACATCAAATCGGCCGACGCCGTGCTGCTGCTCTATGTGCGCCAGCCCGGCATGGGCAGCCGCCATATGCTGCACATGGCGAGCGACCGCAACAAGCCGATCATGACCGTCGATCTCGCCGGCGGCCCCGATCCGCAAGACGTGCGCGATTGGCTCGCCGAGCTTGGCGGCGGCACCACATTGTTGATCGCCGGTTCGCGCGAATCGACCATCCCGGGCATCTACGATGCCTCGGTCGATTATCTCGGCAAGCTGCTCTACGGCATTCCGTTCCACGACGATCAATATGAGCTGTCACGCGGTTAACCCGCTGGCGGCTACATCGCGCGGCTAACGCGCGTGCGGCTACATCGCGCGGCTAGCGTTTAGCTCGGTGGTGCGCCGGCATTGCCGTCGACGACGATCTTCACCAACTGCCCTGGCTTGACGCCCTCATTGCCCTGCAGGCCGTTGAGCACGCGGAAGCGCTCGAGCTTGCGATCGGCAAAGGCCATGCGCGCCGCCAGGCTGTCGACCGTCTCGCCGGCCCGCACGCGCACCACGGCGATACGCTGCGGCTGCACCGCCGCCGCCTCGGCGGCCGACAGCTTGCGGAAGCTGTAGGTCGTCGCGCGCAGCTGTTCATTGAGGCTGGCGGTCTGTTGCGGCGCCGTGATGAAGACCATGCGCGCCACTTGATTGGCGTCGAAGCGAATGGCGATCAGGCGAATGTCGCGCGCGCCGCCGCCGTTGGCGGCGCTGCGCACCTGCACCGTCGCCGCGTCCATGCCGTTGATGGTGATCGCTTCGGGCTGGCCGACATTGGCGCCCTTGGCCCATGTGTTGGTGATGTAGCTCGTCATGCTGCCGGCTGGGGCGCGGCCCATCTCGAACAGAATGCCCGAGCCGTTCGGCCCGCGCGCCTGCACGGCGCTCGTCTTGTTGGTGAGCTTGAAGCCTGGCGGCACTTCGAAGGCGAAGCGCAGCGCCGGGTGGATGAAGCGTTGGCCGCGCACGAAGCCCTGCTCCGGCGAATCGCCATAGACCATGCCGTGAATCTTGCGCAGGTAAATGTCGCGCCCGTCCATCGGGTCTTTCACCGGCGCGCCGCCGCCGGCTTCCGCCATGGCGCGTTGCACGCGATCCAGCGTGCGCGGATGGCTCGCCATGATGTCGCTCTCGTCGACCGTGCCGGGCGGCAGTCCGGCGATCGCCGCTTCAAGCTGCGATTGCGCCCGCAGCGAGGCGAGGAAATCGGCCATCGCCTGCACGTCGTAGCCGGCGCGGCGCAAGTAGCGCACGCCGAGGCTGTCGGCCTGGAATTCCTGATCCTGCGAATAGCTGGCGAGATAATAGCTGCCGGCCGCCTGGCCGATCTGCTGGCCGACGTCGCCGAGGCCGATGCCGAGAATGGTCGAGAGCAGCGTGGCGCCCATCGTGCGGTTGTAGCGCTGCGCCGAATGGCGCGCCGTGACATGGCCGATCTCGTGCGCCATGACGCCGGCGATTTCGGCTTCGCTGTTGGCGAGCGCCAGCAGGCCGCGCGACACATGGACATAGCCGCCGGGCAGCGCGAAGGCGTTGACGATCTCCGAATCGAGCACGGTGAAGCTGAACTTCTGGTCCGGCAGCTCCGAGGTGCGCGCCAGCAGCTGGCCGACGCTCTCGATATAGCGCGTCACATCGGGGTTCTTATATTCACCGCCGAATTCCTGCACCAGCTGCGGATGTTCCTGATCGCCGATCTGCTGCTCGTCCTGCGGCGACATCAGCGACAGCATGCGCTCGCCGGTCGCCGGGTTGGTGGTGCAGCCGGCGAGCAGCAGCGCGCCGGCGACGAGCGCCGAGAATGCGGAGAAGCGGCGGATCATTGGAGAACCTCGATCTGCTCGGGATGGGTGACGTCGATCGACGGCCCGTTGACCGCTTCGACCCAGCCGCGCACGCTCACCAGCTTGCCGTCGAAACGCTTGGGGTCGAAGCCGCGGCCGAAATTCTTGAAGTCGCGTTTGGCGATGGCGATGGTGAAGTCGGTCTTGTAGTCGGGGCCGAAATTGAGGAAGGCGCGATCACGCGACAGGCCGACGGCGAGCACGCGGCCCTCGACGATTTGGAAGCTGTCGGTGGTGCCCTGCAAATCGTTCGGCGTGCGGATGCGATAATAAGCGTTCGCCCAAATGCCGCGTTTAGCAGCGCGCGCTTCGGCTTCGAGCGCCAGCATCTCCGCGATCAGGCTGCGGTTATCGTCGAAGGTGTAAACGCGGGCATAGCCGGCCTGCAGCATGCTGCCCTGAATCCAGGTGCCATCGGGGGTGGTGAGATGGCCGAGGATGCGGCCGTGGCGATCCTCGCGGGCACCGCCGTAATGCAGCGTCAGCGGCGCCGCGCCGATCAGTTTCACCAGATAGTCGCGCGCCTCGGGCGCCAGCGGCCAGGTCGGATAGTTGGGCCGGCCGAGCGGCAGCTTGGGCCCCTGCAGGCCGACCAGGCGGACTTGGCGCTTGTCGTCGAGCCGCACCGTGTCGGCATCGACGACCTCGATCACCTGATGCGTCTCGCCGAGGGTCAGGCCGGCAGGAAGAGGGACGCGATCTGCCGCGCCGGCAGCCGGGGGAATCGTCGTCATCGCCGGAATCACCAGGAGAAGGGGGGCAAGCAGCCGAGCGGGGGAGAGGAGGCGCTTCATGGCGATCAGTTTAGCCGAGGGCGG